>DAOURK010000014.1 GCA_030625085.1 Pseudomonadota bacterium | reverse complement strand
TGATGTTAACACAATTTGGTGGGACTGAAAAATTTATGGATGAACTCCGAACGGCTCTTCAGGCAATATAATACTCTAATACCCTTTATTTAAAAGCCTGAAGATGCTTATGAATTAATTTTTACGCAACATTTAAGTTATCCTCTCAGGTAAGTCTCCTATATTAGCAAGAACTGCCTGTGTTTCTTTGTATATCTCTTCGTATAGTGGGTTCACTGATCCCAATGACATTTCCATTCCGGAACCTCCAATCCTAAACGTTGAGGATTGCATCGCCTAATGTATGTTTCGCCGATCACTGGGCCTGAGCGGCTTTTGGCGAAGGCTCCAGTGCATTGGCATTGTTAGGCTAAATATAATTTATCAATTCACTACTTTCCAAAGGTTTTTGTGGGGTAAATACCCACCCAATTATTTCATCTCACCTTTGGTTGAGAATACCTTTTTTATTAGTGCAAACATTAAATATTCTCTTTTGCTTGGATAGGGTAACCATCTGATATATTAATCTAAGTTCAGTCTTAATGAAGCTAATCATATCCATTCATAACGTCGCAAGTGCTTCTTGGAATACTGATTTAGCAAACCAGTCTGCGAATCCTCTGGTAAGCGTATCTTCAATAAAATCTCGTGGAATTCCCTGCAGTAACATCATCTTGGTACGTTCGATAGCTTCAGAGCGGCTGCATCCACTTCGTACGGCATCAACAAATTCCTTTACAGATTCCCATTCAAGAAATGATTCGGGCGATGTCTGAGAGTACAGAACCGCAAGATGGTGGGATTGAGGGCCAGTCTGAAAGTATTTCACAACTTCATCTGCCACTATCACGTAATGAAGTCTCCGCAAATATTCAGGGAGGTCAAGTGAGGGGTGCATGAGAAATGGAAGTATCGTCTTTCGTAAGGCTTGGGCGTATCCGACTTCGAAGGGTACCCAGTCTGACTTGAGACTTGCCGGTGATATAATAACAAGGAGGTGCGTACAACGGCGTATTGCCGCGGAAACCTGTTGTGTCACATCCCCACCCCAGATCATGTGTTTGTGGTCAAGGAAGTAGCCCACATTATGCTCCTCAAGCGTTTTTGCCAAGGAGGTTGCCATTTGTTCATCAATCGACGAGTAGCTTATAAACACGTAAGTCGACATTTACTCCACCGATTAAAAATTGATATATTCGCCTTAAGGTGAAGAAATAACCTTTCCCTTGCATTCACAGCAAGGGTAACGAGGGCGGCTCGAAATTAAATTTTATAAAAACTTTAATTATATGAAAGCTGTTGAACTATTTTTGCTAATCGTTTTTTACCTTTGAAACTTGCACATTAAAAGGCCCCTTGACTATATATGACATTCAGATGCTTCACTAAACGATCAATCGCTGCAAAAGCAGTTTTGGCTATTTCTTCACCAAGAGGAAGACTCCTTCGAATTTGAACTGTTGGATGAATACCGTTTCGATAATCTTTAAGTGATCTAAGATGATTTAATAAACTTTCATCAGTAATTAGATGCGCTTTTTCTGCTGCACATATTAATCTATTCAAAAGAATTTTATCATCATAATTTAAATTTCCATGCTTGTCTGCTTTCAATCCACAGTCTTCAAAGATCTTTTTCTTATATCCTCCTCTTTGAATGGCGTCTGTCAAAATAGCCTCAACTATTGCCCCACAAAATATTACCGTTGCCTTATAACATTTACTTTTGAAACATCTCTTAGCTTCTCTATAATCTTCTATAATTACCTGCTTTAGATCTTTGTCTTTTAAAAATCCAAACTTGATATCTCTTGATTCATCTATTTTTTCTGCTATTAAATCAGGGAAGTCTCTATCTACCCACCAATCAATTGCAAATTGATCAAAACATTCTGTTTTACTTTCAATAGAAAACAGAACTTTAGGGTTTGGTAATCTAGCTTTTAGTGCAAATGCCCTTAAAAGGGCATCCCATATATATTGATCTGAACGGCCTTCAGCCAATAGCGATTCAGATTCATTTATCCACGGCTGAATTTTGTATAAAAGAAAATCTGCAAAATCTTCATTTTGAAGTCTAATTAAAGGATACACTCTAGCTAAATAAGTACTAAATACAAATGCTATTTCATATAAATCACGAACTTTAAAAAATCTCCTGTTTTCTCGTGATTTTAATCCTTCTGTATTAGATGGAGTTATGTATAAGACACCTTGTTTATTTACAAGAAGCAATTCTCTTGGATATTTTATATTATATTCTGTATTTTCATCTAATATCCTTTGTGGTAATTCATTATCTTTTGCCTTATAATCGAAGTCTGATATTAAAATTCCTACATAATTGGAAAGGTTCTCCTTAATGTGAGATTGAAATTGCTCAAGTGGGCAAACGCCAGCTAGATGAGTTACATGTCTAAATCGAAAAGAAGGTGACTGAGTAAATTTTTTATGATTTATTGTCTCCGCCATGCCAATTATCCAACGGATAATATCACTTATCACTTCAATCTGATCTAATTTTTGTAAACGTCTAAGTTGGTCTACATTCAATGGTAAAGAAAAACTCGATAATTCTACTGTTAGCGATAGAATATTAGGTTGGAACAATCTGATATTGATATTTACTGATACTTCTTTATTAAAGGATGGAATAAAAATCTTATATGGGAATTTTTTTTCCTCAATATCAACCGAACATTTTTCTCTTACTAAATTTTTAATATTTTCGTGAAAGACATTTGTTGGTAAAAATGATAAAGGCACATAACATTGGTTTAATGGTGCAGTAAATTGACTGTATAATCCTTTTTTAGGTACTATATTGAATAAAATATTGTCTTGATGGATAGGAGGATTATTCTTAAGAACAGAAACAACCTTCCATGTAAGAGTCACTATAAGATTTGGCATAAATAATTTTCTTTACTTATCATTTGAAAAAGCAATGGGAGAAGTGGAAGTCGCACCCACACAGCAGCCCAAGAGCCGCCTCCTTCTAACCAGGTTCCCCCATAAGCTTATGCCTAATTTTTGTTTGTATCAAAATTATTTGAGTATATGAATATAAAGTATTACTTGAATTGTCAAGAATATATTTTATTACGACTTTATCTACTAGCCATCGAGGTAGAGCTGCTGGTTACCCGACAGCCCCTCAGTGAATCACACCATTTACGATTCCTTTGTGTGGGCTTCCGGCACGTTAAAACCGTCGCCAATTGCATTTTGCTCCTAACGGGGCTAAATTGCTTTGGGGAGGTACGTCTCTCCTGCGGGCCTATAGTGTTCCCTGTGTACGCTTCAGACACGTCATTTCTCTCGGTGTGAAATACTTTCCCATACCTGCCTCTGTACTGGTGGCTGGTTAGGCCTTACCATGCAGGGACTTGCACCCTGCAAGAAGCGCCAAGCTGCGCTTGGCGCACTAACGCTCAGAGATGTTGTTCGCCCCCGAAATAATTATCCTAATCCCATATTCCCCCAAATAGCTCTCACTGCTTTTGTCGTGACATGAATAACCAATAAGACATCATTTTGGCCCGCATTTTCTCGGAGCAACCTATCTGTTGCGACATTTACTTTTGTAATAAGATTGTCATCTTCAAGAAGGCAAAAAAACGGGTTATCTAAATCTTCCACTAAAATTTTAGAAGGTATTTCATTTTTATTCTTAGGCATCCGTAAGCTGTCGAAAAGAGTTTTCAATCTGTTGTCGATATCTCCACCTTGTGTAATAACAGAGCCTGGAGCCTCAGGACGAAGAAGAGTGATATTTAATTCGCATATCAGATGAAGGTTTTCGCAAACCAAAGGTGCAAACTTATAATTATTAAAACCGGTAATAACAGAAATACTGTTTTTCTTTGGAGGATCTTCAAGAAAGCCCTGGTTATCTGAAAGCGGAATCTGCTTCCAAAGAACCTTAAATTGCTCATGAAAGGCTTTGCGGAGGGCATGTTTATCATCTACTCCGGCAGCAGCTTTAAGTGGCCCATCATATATTAATCTGAATTCCATTTTACTCCAGAAGGGGTTCGCTACGGCTAAGCGATTTCACTATGTTTTATTTATTTCGGAATCTTAATGAGTTGTATTACTTCTTTATTCCATTTATTAGATGCATTTTCATCAATAAGTGCATTATCCAACCTATTGATAATTTTGTCTTTTTCCATGGTTTCATCAAGTTGAAGAAATGTTAACACTGCAATTCTTGCATAGTCCATGACAACCTTCGCAAGATCATTTAGGCCCTTCTTCTTGTCAGTCTCTAATTCAGATCCATGAATATATGTACTTCTTACGTCATAGGCCCTTTGAACCTCACCATAGACTTTTACCGGTTTATAATCGTGGTGTTTGATTAGTGCAGAAAGTCGTTGGCTCAATCTATGCGACAACTCTTCACGCTCTGTTGCCTTTAAAAGGAGAGATTCTAAGCAAGTAATCGTTGAAGTAATTCGTGACTCAAGTGGCCCTTTATCTAAAAGAGCATCTTGGAAACGTCTGTATGCCACACTGATAGATCTCCCACTTTTCTGGTCAGACTGAGCCTGTTCAACCCTTTTTACGTGTTTCTCATTCTGAGAGATAAATTCGTTAAGTGACCCTATATCGTTTGCGCTCAAGGTATATCTATAATTAGGGTCGTAATTAGTATTTGGCCACTTCCAGCCACCACTGCGCAAAACTGATTCAGGTGTGGGGGTAAAAGAAAGGGATGTCACAGAGCCAAGGCGAAAAAGCCTCAAAAGGTCTATAAAACATTGATACTTCCGATAAACTTCATTTTGATCCGATGCTCTGGTTTTGAACTCAATAAACGCTGTAGGATTTGCAGTATGTATACTCATACTAGATGTAGGCATGCCAAGCGCTAAAGAATCAAGCGATTCTTCTATGATAAAATCATCTAGGGTTGGCTGGCGTAGTATAAAACTATTTAGCTCGATAAATGCATCTTTTAAGACAACACCGATTATTGCCCCTTTTACGGACCAGATAATAGGGCTGTTATCTAAGTCTTGAATGAATCTCGTTATTAAATCAATTAACGAAGATTTAGCTCCATCCTCAAAATATTTATAAGTTAAATACTGAATAAATCTCGTAAGTTTGTTGTCAACAACCTTCTTTTCAAGGTCGTAAGTGGAGCTATTTCAATTAGGCAGTTATTGTAGCTTTCTAAGCCCTTAATAACCCCCTGAATAAATTTAAATTGGTCTGCTATATGCCATTCTTCGCGCTCCACATATTCTATAGAACGAGTATGACTTATGTTCCCTTCATTGTAGTTAAATTGCTCAAAAACTGGTCGAACTTTAAGTACTTTGGCTTTGATTCTTTTCCCATCTGCCTCATGTTTCTCAAGGGATTTTATGCATTCTTCTGAGAATTGTTGAAGGGACTTAGCAAGCATTCATTGTTATCCTTTCTTAGGCTTAACAGTTAAGTAGACAAGTGGTGATAACAGAATAGGCACATTCTGCCTATTACCATATTATCCTAATCATCCTATTTCCCTATTGATATATTATTCATTTACTGATATTTTGATAAAATATTATCAGAATCACATAAAAAGATCAATAATGAAAAACAAGAAAAGATAAAACCTCGTGGCTCTTTAAGGGATCGATATGCTCAGTGCGCTAAAGATCAGGGCATTCCGCAAAGTCGTGTCAAGTGGTATTTATCAAAGTGGTTGTGGAATCAGAATCTCATGGCGCAGAGCCCCGGCCAGGGCAAGATCCAGGTGATAATGCTCCGCTATATAATCCATGTCTCGCCCCTGGGAGAGCAAATTATAAATTTTGCCAAAATTGGCATTATTTATAATTTGGGGAATCAGGGATGCGTACACATTTTTCAATTAAAAGGCTTTGCATAAAATATGATTGAAGCAAGGATATGCTCTAGTGACATAATCTTCAAATATCAGACGCTGATAATATAGTATTGATTCACAATGAAAACTATAATTTATTAAACTCTTTCCCATCATACCATGACTTCAACAGCCTGCTTTAGATCAAAAGAATGCCTGGATTCCATTACTTCAAGCCCTCCTTCAATGGCCCTTTATTTTTTACTGTCCTTTTTTTTGATGCTTTTCAATAAATTGGATAAATTCTTGTTCGTTCATGATAGAAAGGTTCAGCTCTTCGGCTTTTTGAAGTTTTGAGCCTGCGCCGGGGCCTGCCACCACATAATTTGTTTCTTTGCTTACACTGTTAGTGGTCCGCCCTCCCAGTGACTCGACCAATTGTTTGGCTTTATCTCGTGTCCAATGCTCGAGAGTTCCGGTGAACACAAAAGAGGTACCGGCTAGAGGCTGAAAAGATTCTTTTGTATAATATGGATTGCTCATGCTTAAACCGGCTTGGCGCATTTCTTCAATTACCTGAAGGTTTTTTGGGTTGGCAAAAAAGGCGGTAATACTTGAGGCCACTTCCGGTCCGATCTCTTTAATACTAAATAATTTATCTTGTGATGCTTTCATAAGATCATCAATAGTGGCAAAATATTCACACAGGACCCGGGCCAGATGTTCTCCCACGATGGGGATACCTAAAGCAAAGAGGAAGTTGGAAAGATTTTTATCTTTGCTCGCCTCAATTGCCTGAAGGAGATTATCGGTCGATTTTTCCGCCATTCTTTCCATGGCGAGAAGATCTGTTTCTTGTAATTGGTAAATTGAAGAAAGGTCCTTAACCATGCCTGAATTAACGAGCTGCACAGCCATCTTTTCCCCAAGCCCCTCGATATCCATACCTCCTTTAGAGGCAAAATGGCTGATGCGTTTACGCAATTGGGCCTCGCAGGTTATGCCTGTACAAAGGGCCTTTTTTTTATCCTCACTCATTATCACTTCGGACCCACAGACCGGACATTGATCGGGAAGATGAAATATGTGCTCGGAACCTGTCCTCTTTTCTGTAATAGGTTTTACCACATAAGGGATCACATCACCTGCTCGCTCAACCAGCACAGTATCACCTATGCGAATATCTTTTCGCTCGATTTCGCTCTGATTATGCAATGAAGCGCGACTGACCTCAACGCCGCTTATCCGAACCGGCTCTAAAATGGCCACGGGGGTGAGGACACCCGTTCGCCCTACCTGAACTTCTATGGCCTTGATGGAGGTTGTCATTTGTCGGGGTTTAAATTTATACGCCAACGCCCAACGCGGATTACGTGTACGAAACCCCAGTTCCTGACGATCGGAAAGGAGATTTATTTTATAGACTACGCCGTCTATCTCATACTTCAGGGAATCGCGTATTTGGGCCAGATGCTGATGATAGTCAATTGCTTCTTCAATCCCCGAGCAGAGCTGTGATTTTTCTCTATTAACTTTAAGACCCCATTTGGTAAGGGTTTGAAGGACCTCGAATTGAGTTTTGAAACTGTGGCCTTCGGATTGGACGACTTGGTAAAGAAAAATATGAAGCGGCCTTTGGGCGGTGACCTTGGGGTCGAGTTGTCGCAGGGAACCTGCCGCAGCGTTTCTGGGGTTGGCAAAAAGAGGTTCTCCGGCCTTTGCTCGCTGCTCATTGAGTTGTTTGAATTCATCTAAAAGCATATAGATTTCTCCGCGCACAACCAACCGATCAGGTGGGGCTATCCCTTCTTGACCGATCAGCACCAAAGGGACTTCTTTAATGGTTTTAATATTGGCGGTGATATTTTCACCTGTTTGTCCATCTCCTCTGGTAGCGGCAATAGAGAGGCGTCCTTTGTCATAGATAAGTTCAACTGCAAGGCCGTCATATTTTGGTTCAGCCATGTATTGTATATCTTCTTTATTGAGATTTTCACGGCACCTTTTATCGAAATTTTTTACCTCATCTTTATCATAAACTGTTTGCAGACTCAGCATAGGGGTTGGATGAGGGACCGAACTAAGCTCTGTTCCGGGTGCGCCGCCTACCTGCTGAGTTGGAGAATCGGGACTTTGCAGCTCCGGAAATTTATCCTCCAAGGCCTGAAGCTTCACCATGAGTCGGTCAAATTCACCATCTGATAGAACTGGATCATCAAGGACATAGTACCGGTAATTATGGTAACGAATTTGTTCCTGTAATGTGTTGATAGCTTTTTTTGCCTCTTGCTTATCGTTGTTTGATCGGGATAGAAGATCAGTTGTTTTCTTCATACTTCCCTGTTCCTTTGTATTTATTATTTTCTTTGTAACAGCTTTTTCAGGTCTTGTAAATTTCTGGTATTAAGTACATCTTCGGGTCCCAGCCACCCTCGTCTGGCTTGCCCTATACCGAAACGAAGATAGTCAAGTTGTTTTAAACTATGAGCATCTGTGGAGATGGCTATTTTTACTCCCATATCCTTGGCCATCTTACAATAGATGTCGTTAAGGTCAAGGCGGTCTGGATGTGCATTAATTTCCAGAAAGCATCCTCTCTCCCGGGCTGCTTTGATGATTCGTTCAATATCCACCTCATAGGGCCTTCGCTCATTAATCAATCTTCCCGTTGGATGGCCCAGAATATTGAAATATGGATTATCCATGGCCCTGATAATACGCTCGGTTTGTTTTTCCCTGGATAAATTAAATTTATAATGGATAGAGCAAACAGTAAGATCCAGGTGCTTTAACACATCATTGGGTAAATCTAAAGTGCCGTCTTCCAGGATATCTAATTCTATCCCCTTAAGAAGGACAATTCCTTCCAATTTTTGGTTAAGGCGGTCAATTTCTTTAATTTCCTGGAGAAGGCGCTCGGCATTAAGCCCGTGGACCATAGTGACATGTTTGGAATGGTCAGTAATAGCTATATATTCATAACCTCTTTGCTCGGCTGCCTGCGCTATTTCTTCCAGACTTAAGCGGCCGTCAGTAGCCGTGGTATGAGCATGAAGATCACCCCGGATATCTTCAAGAGTAACCAGGTGAGGGAGTTGATTTATTTTGGCGGCTTCAATTTCCCCTCGATCTTCCCGCAATTCAGGTTCAATATAGGCAAGATCAAGGGAAGCAAAAATTTCTTCCTCAGTTTTCCCGCCAATTGGTGTATCATCGCGAAATACACCATATTCATTAATTTTAAGATTTTTCTTTTGGCCTAATTTTCTGATGGCAATGTTATGGGCCTTAGAGCCGGTAAAATAATGTAAGGCTGCTCCATAACTGTTTTGCTGGACAACCCGCAAATCTACTTGAAACCCTTTTTTGAGAATTATTGTGGATCTAGTTTTCCCTTGAGAGATCACCTGCTTTACATCTTCGTAATTTACAAAGCGGTGCATAATTTCCGAGCCGGCCGCGCACGTAGCCAAAATATCCAGGTCGCCCACTACTTCCTTTCGACGCCTAAGGCTCCCTGCTGCTATAACTTTATCTACTCCTTCTATTTTTTCTAAGTGCTGAATCAAGGGTTGGGCAATTTGTTCTGCAGTGATAAGTTTCGTAAGCTCTAATGTTTTTTTCTTGTGCTTTATCTCTTCGATAATCTTCTCTTCAGTCTTTTGGCCGAACCCGGTAAGTTCTCTCACTTTCCGGCCTTTGGCCGCCTCCTCCAATTGCTCTATATTGCTGACCTTTAGCTTTTTATAAAGGATACGCACCCGCTTTGGTCCTAAGGCGGCTATTTTCATCATATCTCGCAATTCCGGGGGGATGTGGGATTCAATTTCTTTTAATTGTGGAAAAGTTCCTGTTTGGACGATTTTTTTTATTTTGTCGGCCAAATCTTTACCAATTCCGGGTAATTTGGTCACGTCTTCATTGTTGGCAATCATGTCTGCCAGACTTCGAGAAAAATCGTCTATGGTGCGGGATGCGTTTCTGTATGCTCTAACCCTAAAGGGGTTGGCTCCATCGATCTCTAAAAGATCAGCTACCTTACTGAATATAGCGGCAATATCAGAGTTATGTACAGGCATAAGTCATTCCTCTATATTTTAATTTTAAAAATTATATATGATGCATTCGTAAAAAGTCGTTTTTAGAAAATTTGGGTTACATAAATTCAAGAAGTTATGTTGTACATATATCCCCATTTTGGACTTTTTACGAGACCATCATATATATCTTTTGTATCCATTTAGTCCCCCTCCTCTATGGGAGTGGGTTGGGGAGGGTGATGCTTTATTTCTTCCAACGCCCCCCCGGCCCAATGGCATTCGCTTAAGCTACTTTTGAGGCTTTTTCATGCTTTTTGAAAATATAACTACTTGAAATCATAAGTTTTTAAAAATTGGTTTTCCCCAAAAACGCCTTAAACGAATGCCATTGCCCCCGCCCCGCCCATCAAGGGGCAGGATCTGAGGGGGAGTGAATGGTCACTATTTTTTTGTCCCGGCTTGTTCGGGCCAGTTAATTATTTATTAGTCATATTTCAATATCATTAACTTAAGCTATAGACGTTCAGATAATTAATTACAAAAATATTCTCTCGAAATCCTTAATTTTAAAAGGATTGCGACAATAAAAAATAGTAATTAATTATCTGAAAAACTATATTATACGCTGTCATTTCGAGAAGCGTTACCGACGAGAAATCTTTAAATGAAAAGCAGAATAAGATTTCTCACATTTGTTCGAAATGACAAATGAAAGCTAATTTATAGCTTAAGTTAATGGCATTGAGTCATACTTTGTAATTTTAACGCATCGTGCACTGCATATCCATATTGATCATTATCAAAATAACAAAAAATTTTATGGCCCTTTTTTATCCATTGGGAAAAATCCTCAGCCCACCCTGATAGACTTTCAGGTGTATATTGTCCCTGGTAAGGACCATTTGGGCCGTGCAGCCTGATATAAATAAAATCTGCTGTTATTTCCTTTGGAGAAAGCCTGCCGGCTAGATCATAAATGCAGAAAGCCGCTCCATGTTCAGCCAGGGCTTGGTAGGTCTGATTATTGAACCATGTTGAGTTCCGAAATTCAAAAGCATATTGATATTTTTGGGGGAGGGCGATAAGAAAGGCCTTGAGCCGCTCAAGATTAAAATGCCAGAAAGGTGGAAGCTGAAAAAGAATTGGTCCCAGTTTATCGCCCAAAGCCACTATTCTCTTAAAAAAAATCTTTAGGCTTTCTTGTGGATCTTTTAATTTTTTCATGTGGGTAATGTAGCGGCTGGCTTTTAATGAAAAAATAAAATTTTCAGGCGCTGTATCGCGCCACTGAATTAAAGTTTTTTCCTGGGGAAGGCGGTAAAAGGAATTGTTAATCTCTACCGTCTGGAAATGATTAAGATAATAACTCAGGAATTTATTACCGGAAAGATCAGGGGGATAAAAGGGCCCCTTCCAATGTTGATAATGCCAACCTGAGGTCCCGATGTGAATACGCCCAGTATTTTTCATTTAAAAATATACCTGTAATCGCCCACTATTATAAAATTTTAATTATTTGAGTTCATAGTATATGTATTTTTATTTTATTTATATGGCTTCTCAGCAATTTTTTTAGACATGATAAACAGGATTGAACAGGATAAAAAAGAAAAATCTTATAAATCATGTTGATCTTGTCTAATTAAAGCAATCCCCATTCTGAAAAAAATAGAGATTAGTTGGTAAAAATTCAATTCCTTAAAGAATATTTTGCAACCATGTAGCCAATTCAGGTAAAAGCAAGGATTGTTGACCCGAGCTTAAGCTAATGGAATTAAGTATGCTATTATAAAATTAAAGGAAAATAATTGCACTAATTTTTTGGAGTAATTCTCATTTTACCATTTTTAGATGTAGTGCAGGGCTTCAGCCCTGCAAAAAATCATTTATCTGGAGGAATTGCAATTAGATTGACTATTTTTAGAATATGTGGTGAGCCGAATGGCATGACCATTTGTTTTTAATTTCGATAATTTCAAAAAGGAAGGATTAAAAAAGTTTTATAATAGGAAGGCAAATCGGAGAAGATATGAGAGAACTTATAAAAAGATCATATTCGTCGCCTTGCTGCTTTCATTAGTCTTAAATACCGCTGGTTGATTTGTTCTCTTTTTAAAGCAACGTAGATAAGATTCCCCATATCCAGCATGCTGGTGCAACGATTTATTTCTCTTACCATGCGGGATTGCAGTCGATTTAATGTCATATTAAACATCATTAACCCTCACTCTCCTAACCATTTTAAAAATTTAATCTTTTTATTATCTCTTCAGCTTTTTAAACTCAAAAGCTGAATTTTATAATTAGTTACTATTAATTCTGGGAAAATATTTGTATTATAGTAGACGTTTTTATTGCTCAGACCTTATTCTTTTTAAATTTGAGGGATGCATTGAATGACGTAAAAGTAGAAACTCTCAACAAAAATGTTTTAAAGGTATAGATTTTTAGATATTAAATTTCATACTGTAGCGCATGGCTTTAGCCCTGCATTTTGGCAGGGCTAAAGCCATGCGCTACTTCTTTCTGAATGTGGATTGTGAAATTATTTTTGTGAAAATCTATAGAATTTTTTGAGGACTTTCAGGAGGAGGGGAGAGGGGAAAAGTTACTTTTTGGCCTTATTTTGTAAATAAAGATCATTGAGGGATTTGGAAGGTTTAAACCCTATTTGTTTGGCTTTTGCAAGATGTTGAACAAATAGACCTTTTTGATTCTTAAAATAGTAACACAAACTGAGTTCAGCATAAATCATGGCTTTATTAATATTTAAATTAAGCGCCTTGGTGAAAATATCGATTGATTTATCAAATTTTCCCTTTTGACGGTATTTAATCCCAAGATCAATGATATTTTGGGATTTTCCTGCTTTTTGCCCTAATTCTTTTTCCAGACTAATAATAGCCAATTTCAAATCATCGTCTACTTGCCTTAAGGGCTTTGATTCGCTCGTGGGTATAGAAATCATTTTCTTTTTGGACGCATATTTTTTTTCGTGCCACATTCGATTATATAAATCTTTATTGACTGGTTTTCCTATGGATTCGGCTAATTTTATATAGTCCATACCTTTTTTAAGATCACCAAGAGCATAACAATCTTGGGCTATATTTTCCCAAACGGTCCCTATATTCGGATCCAATTGAATGACCTTTTCATACGCGCTGATTGCTTTTGAGAATTTATGTTGAAGATCATAAATAATTCCAAGATTATAGTAAGCTTCAGCGAAATCAGGATCTGTCCGGACAGCTTTCTGAAATGAGATCAAGGCTTTATTGTAATCTTCTTGATCATAAAAAGAGGTCCCTGCTTCAAAATAATTATTAGACTGTTTGGCGGCAATTCCATTAAGAGGAAAGAAAGAAAAAAATACAAGAATAATAAGAATAGATACTTTTTTCATAGCCCATCCCAGGTAATGTATTTGATTTTGGGGTTGATAATTGATTAAATCAAATCAAATTTAATAATAAGTCGATAATGTTTTCTTGTCAATAAGAATTTGATCTCGATAAAGTCCCCCCTCTATGATATTATCGGTTCGTCTTATAAAAAAATTTAGATCTAAAATTGATGCAATCGTAAAAAGTCGAATTCATAAAAATAGTATCTAATAAAATCAAATAGTTATAATATCTAAACCAGTAAATTTAGAACTTTTTACGAGACCATCAAAATTGGTTGCTATATATTTTCAGATATTAAATTCATACTGTAGCGCTTGGCTTTGGCCCTGCCAAACTGCAGGGCTAAAGCCAAGCGCTACTTTTGATTGAATATCGATTATCTGAAAATCTATATGAAATGGCAAGATAAAGGAATACAAAATACAGAATGAAATATGAAATATGAAATATGAATTATGATATCAAATGGCTTAATAAAAAATTTGATGATAATTTGCCCCTTATATTGGCTTCTTCTTCTCCTCGCCGGAAAAAACTTCTCCAGGAACTAGGCCTGAAATTCAAAGTGATCCCAAGTCATATTGAAGAAAAAAATATGCCGGGAACGCCGGGGGAAATGGCTTGTACCTGGGCATCTCTCAAGGCTCAAGAGGTTGCTAAGCATCATCATGGTGTTATTATCGGGGCGGATACTATTGTAGTTTTAGGCGCTAAAGTTCTTGGTAAACCGCAGGATGAAGCAGAAGCGAAAAGGATGCTTTATAAACTCAGTGGCAATACTCATAGGGTTATTACCGGTTTGTCTTTAATAAACACTCAAAATAGTCATAAAATTTCAGAATTTGTCGAATCAAAGGTCACTTTTCGTATAGTAAGTGAAAAAGAAATTGATGCCTACATAGCTACTAAAGAACCTTTGGATAAAGCCGGAGCTTATGGAATTCAGGGTAAGGGTGCTGCCTTTATTACACT
Source organism: Pseudomonadota bacterium (assembly GCA_030625085.1). Taxonomy (GTDB): domain Bacteria; phylum SZUA-182; class SZUA-182; order DTGQ01; family DTGQ01; genus DAOURK01. Next base: position 34,358 of record DAOURK010000014.1, on the reverse strand, counting down.
GGTTCAAGGGTGTTATACCAATGTAGTTGGTCTGCCCATTTCTTCATGTCTTAACTATCTAAAACAGATTGCCGGATTGTAGCAGCAATTTTTACCTATAAGTAATTGATATTTTATAGTAATTTTTATTACTGTTCATTCCAATTTGTCGGTATGTGTGTTTTATTTTTATGTAGTGCAGGGCTTCAGCCCTGCCCAAAAAGGTCATTGAGGGTTAGCGCAGGGCTAAAGCCCTGCGCTACTTTTATTACCAGTTCTTAAATGGGGGTTGACAATTTTGTGCAAAAGAGCAGTGTGCCGCGAATACTTGACATCGAGAGGCAATCAAGTATAATGACCTTCAATTAAAGGGTAAAGGGGAAAGTTCTTATGGCCAAACGCTGTCATATAAATATCCGGTCTTCTTCAACCAGAAGAATTGATATCCTTTCATCAAATCAGGTGATAGATGAAAATTATGGCACTAATCCTGAAAATGGTGATGTGGTTATCGGGGAAGTGTGCGAATTAGGTCAACATACCAAATTCGAAGAGCCTGGAGGGCGAGAGATTAAACTGCAACGAGGGAATGTAGTGGCGGCAGTCTTGGGAAGAAGGTATTCCACGAAAGAGTTTTGTGGAAAAATTCCTGACAATCTAACGCTAAAAACGAAATTTGATCTCCTCAATGTGGGAGGAATTGCCGGAATAGTTTTAAGTCACAATACATTATCTAAAGTTCCCACGAAATTATTTTATTTAGGTCATGCTGTTGATGATCAAAAAAAGAAAATTAATACATTACAATATAGAATGGCTATAAATGAAAATAATAGTAGTACAGGTCGATCCCCTTTAAAAATTATTATTGTTTTTGGGACTGAAATGGATTCGGGTAAGACCTCATCTGCCGGACAAATTATTAATATATTGAGAAATAATGGGTTTATTGTTGGGGGGGGAAAATTAACCGGCACCTCGAGAATGAAAGATATTCTTTATATGAAGGCATGCGGTGCTCACCATGTTCTTGATTTTATGGACGCGGGCTATCCTTCAACGTATCAATGCTCTCTCAGTGAGTTGGAAGATATTTTTCAGGTTTTTAAAGGATATTTTACCTCAAATGGTTGTGATCTTTTGGTAATGGAAGTGGCGGATGGAATATTTCAAAGAGAAACAGAAATGATTCTCGATTGTCCAAGCATCATCGGGGATAATTTTTTATTTACTTTGGCTGCCAATGATAGCCTATCCGCTTATGGAGGCCTGCGGTATCTTGAAGAAAAATATGGAATTGTACCTGATTTTATATCGGGCCTAATTACCACAGATTGGCTTTCTATGGAAGAGTTGCGCTCTAAGTTTTCGGTTCACTATTTAAAAAATACTTCTGAATCAAGGGAGGATTTTTTACAAATCGTTAATTCAAAAAAATAAAAATTATGCAATAGTAAAAAGTCTCATTAAGTTGTCATTTCGAACGAATGTGAGAAATCTTTGTTAGACAATTTGCTGAAAAATATAAGATTTCTCCCGGAGTTTATACTGAACGTAGTGAATGCGGTCGAAATGACAGATTTACCAAATTCGATTTTTTACAAGTTCATCAAAAATAGTGGGACTAAAACCCTGGAATATTATTGACCGAATACCGGTTATGAAATTATTTTTCTGAAAATATATAAGGTGATCAAAGGTAAGGACCTTGAAAAATTCTTTATTTACTCCAAAACCAGGAACAAAAGAATACCGAAGATTTGTGATTGCCGAAAATGCTTATCGGCAGGAGATTTATATCAGCTTTTTCGGCATTTATGGAAGTTCTCCCGGTCCGACTTTACTTCTCAATTCCGCTGTCCACGGTAATGAAGTGGTAGGGGTTGAGGTCATTAGGAACTTGGTTGAGAAGATAGATCCGAAAACAGTGTGTGGAAATATTTTAGCTGTTCCTATTGTAAATCCAATGGGCTTTAATTTTGGTGACCGATGGGACCCCTTTGATCGTCAGGATATGAATAGAATATTCCCGGGTGATGACGATGGGACACTTACAGAGAGGGTAGCATATTTTTTCTTTGAAAATATTGTCCGCCGGACTGACTATATTATTGATTTACATTCTGCAGAGTTTCCCGACGAGATGATCCCTCATATACGCCTGCGCCAGAATTCTTCGCCGGATGAAGAATTCAGAAAACTTATGAATTCTACAGGCATCAATGTCATCTGGCATGGCCCTGCTATCAATGGTATGTTGCAAGTTGAAGCTGCCGGAATTGGGGTCCAATGTCTCACCATTGAGATTGGCGCAGCAGGCTTGATTAACAGCAGTGATGTCAAAGCAGGTCAGGACGCCTGTGAAAATGTTATGAAGATTTTGGGAATGATTAAAGGAGTGGCCAAAATTCCCAGGTTTCAGATCGTTCTTGAATCTAATGAACAATGGATTCGGAGTGCTACCGGGGGAATTTATAAACCGGATATTCATTTGGGACAATTGGTTCGTAAGGGACAAAAAATTGGCGATATTATGGACCCGACCAGCTTTAAGGCAGACAATATTTTATCACCCCTTGAGGGTATTGTTACGGGAATTACTCACCAATCAATCATTCGCTCCGGAACCAGACTCTGCATGATTGTTCATTTTGATAATGAACAAAAAGATAAACATTTTCTAATGGTCAATCCCTTTATGCCGCATACAAAAATCATAGAGAATAAACTCTGGCAAAAAATACAAAAATAGTATCCCGGTATTTTTTATGGAAAGGATTTATCACCTTCAGTTGAAAAAAGAAATGCTCAAGGGCGCCAGATTCGCCCTTTTGACTGGTAATCCGCAAAGAGTTGAGAAAATTGCCAAATTTTATGACCCTCGGGCTCGGCACATTTCAACTCATAGGGAGTTTACTTCCTGGTTGGGATATCTGGATACTGTTCCGGTAATAACAATTTCTACTGGTATTGGTGGCCCATCTACAGCCATTGTTATTGAAGAGTTAGCCAAATTAGGGATAGATACCTTTATCCGCCTTGGGACAAGCGGGGCCATTCAAAAATATATAAAATTACCGGACCTTATTATCACCACAGGCGCTATTCGCTTAGACGGCACATCCACTCATTATGCGCCCATTGAATATCCTGCCGTGGCCGACCATGAAATTGTCAGTGCCCTGATCCATGCAGCCGATGCTCTGTCCCTCCCTTATCATGTTGGCATTACAGCCTCCACAGATGCCTTCTATCCGGGTCAGGAGAGATATGAATCATTTTCCGGGTATATTATTAAAAATTTTCAGGGTACTTTGCAGGAATGGCAAAAATTAGGAGTATTAAACTACGAAATGGAATCGGCAACTCTTTTTACTGTCTGTAATGTTTTAAAATTGCGGGCCGGGTGTATTACGTGTGCCATTGTCAATCGAGTGGTTAAAAATAAAGATCAAATTCAACAGAAAACCCTTGCTTTGGCTGAAGAGATAATAGCTAAAGCAGGTATTGAAGCCCTTCGTCAATTATTCAGCACAATTTCTTAATGCTGTAAATCTTCCTGAATGCGCTTTTATTCTTCGATAGTATAATATGATGGTTTCGTAAAAAGTCTTATTAACGTGTCATTTCGAACACGTTCACTACGTTCAGTGTAAACTCCGTGAGAAATCTTTATCGCACAACATCCTGAAAAACATAAGATTTCTCCCTGGGGTCGAAATGACAAATTTACCAAAAAGGACTTTTTACGAATGCATCATAATATAGATTTTCAGATATTAAATTTCATACTGTAGCGCAGGGCTTTAGCCCTGCATTTTGGCAGGGCTAAAGCCCTGCGCTACTTTTGTCTAAATATCGATTATGAAATTATTTTTATGAAAGTCTATAGATTTGTCTTAGATAGTGTGAATGATGGGTTTAATTATGATATTAATCTGTATTTTGCCCTTTTTATCGAACTTTTTTAACCTATTCATTTTTCAGTGAAAATAAGTGATTTTTTTAATGAGCTTTTTTGGGGTATTATTTTGTTCGATGTTTTGGGGTATTATTGGTCATTTCTCGAAATATCTTGGAAGGCTTAAAAGTAACTACCTGTCTTTTAGTTATCTTCGCTTCTTTGCCAGTTCTGGGATTTCGCCCCATTCTCGGATTTTTACTCCTTATAATAAAATTTCCAAATCCTCTTAGTTCTACATTTTCACTATTTGAAAGGCGTTTTTTTATTATATTTATCGTGGTTTCATAAATACGTCTGGCTTCATTGACAGTAAGATTAGGTAATTCATTCCAAATTGCTTTGATTATTTCTTCCTTTGTCATTCAGTTTGCTCCTTTTAAAGAGTGATCCTAAATCGGTTAATTGTTATGAATTTTTTTAAATTTTGGTCAGAATATGCCTAATATTTTTTTGTGGATTAACAATAATCTTTTATTTGTAATAGGTTCAACGCCTTTTAGAAATCTTTATGTTGATAAGTTACCACATATTTTTTATTTAACCAACAATTTGTTGCAATGATATACGTTATAAAAAAAATTTTCAAGCATATATTTTTATGCTGCATATTTTTTGCTAAAATCGACTTTTTACGAGACCATCAGAATTACTGAGCTATTGATTTTTAGATAGTAAATTTCATACCGTAGCGCAGGGCTGAAGCCCTGCGCTACTTTTGATTGAATATCGATTATGAAATTATTTTTCTGGTTCAAAATCTATATTATAAGGTAAAAGGATTAAAGACTGAAATTTATATCGGTTCAGCCAAGGTCTATATGTGTTCTTTGAGGTAATATTATTGTACACTGTGTTCCTTGTCCGGGGGCGCTGTTGAAATAAATTTGTCCGCCGTGTGATTCGATTATTATTTTACTAAAAGTAAGCCCTAATCCAACATTTCGCGTTTTAGTGGTGAAAAAAACATCAAAAATTTGAGGTAAATAATCTCTTTCGATTCCTATACCTTGGTCTATGATATGGATTTCGATTGTTTTATTTTTATAGGCAGTTTGAAGGGTGATGTTTCCCCCTTCAGGCATAGCTTGAATTGCATTGCGAATGATATGTAGAAAAACAATTTGCATTTGTTCAGGATCAATTTGACTGACGGGGATACATTGATCTAACTGGAAAATAATATTGATCTTTTTGGAAAGAGGAACTTTATGCACTGCTTCTTGCAAAATATCATTTACTTGAGACGTTGATACATTTATAAGCTTTTTTTGGGTAATTGTTACGAGATTAGATAAAAATTTATTGGAATTACTCATCTCGTTTTGAATTATATGAATATATTTTTGAAAGATAGGATCAGTATTCTCAGAAATTTTTTTCTTTAAAAAATAAAGGGCATTATGTATAGTAGTGAAGGAATTTTTTAACTCATGAGATATATATGAAGTAAAATGTTCTAAAACTTTTAATTTCTCTTCAGAAGAGAGTGAAAAATTAGTATCTTTTTGAGATAGTCTTGAGTCATTGAGCATTCTTTTTACCAGATAGGGGATGGCTTGATAGTTATCTGAGGTATCGATAAAATAGGCGAAGGCGTCTTCTACAATTGATTGGTTAGCAATTTTTGCATCAGTGGGCAAAGTAATAACTAAAATTTTACCCAAAAAGTGGGTCAGATTTATTGATCGAATCAATCTAAGGGCATCAATAATAGGGGGGTGGTGATATATAATCAGAATATCGGTTGGTTTTAACTCTAATTTTTCAAGGCATTTCTGTTCCGATTTAGCCGGATCAAGCTTTAATTGAATATCTTGGGCCTTTAAAGCATCAATAATTTTTGTAATACATTGATCAGAATGAGCAGCTAAAATTCCATAAAAATTCATCGTCTTTTTATCTTTATTTATAGTTATACTTTTAGTATATATGATGATGATATATAATTAATTATTCTTATTAATTTATCGGATAAAAAAATATAATAAATTTATTTATTTATGAGTATACATGAGAAGATTGCTCATGTACACAATAATTAAGGTTTTCGTTTAAGTCTATAAAAGATTTCAGATAGCAGATTTCATGCACTAATTTTTTATAGAAAGTCTATTTTTGAGTCAAAATCAAAAGGAGGTCTTTTCAGTCTATGAAAAAAATATGTGTTGAAATACCTGATTTAATCGAGGCTTTTGAAAATGAGTGTGAGGATATATATTATTATTTGAATTTATTAAGTGGCGAAGTAGTTAAAGTTTCTGATGATTATTGTGCTGACGAAACAGTATCGCAGGTTGATTATAATGATTTGAAAAAATTCTCAAAAATTATCCCTCTTTTGCCTGAAGAGCAATTAAAAATACGCGAGGATTTTTTAAAGTATGTAGATGATGAAAAGATACAAGATAAACTGGAAATCGCCTTAATACATAGGGGACCATTAAGAAAATTTACAGAAATTATTAAAAATTATGAAGAGGTGTATGGTAAATGGAAACAATTCCAAGAACAGAATATGAAAACATACCTCCAAAAATGGATAAATTCTCTTGATGTATCTGTTGAATTAATTTAAAAGCATAGGAATTTTTATTTTATTTATGTGGCTTCCCAGCCGATCATTAGTTCGTAATTCGTAATTTAACATTCTTACCTTTATTATCTTCATATTTATCTTCATATTTATCTTCCCTTCTCCTTAGTTCAATCCTTAGTTCAATCCTTAATTCAATCCTTAGTTCAATCTCCTTAGTTCAATATTTTTTTGTCGGTTACCGGCGAGTGGTTTCTTTCCCGAAGTGAATATATTATCAACCGATAAAGAATACAGAAATACTCATTATTTATACACTTTCGATGCTTTGTTGTAGATAAATATGTTTACATCTTGCTTACTATTAATGTATGGCTTTTTATCATTTATTTATGGTGCTTACCAGTCGCTGATTTAGTCATCCCTTCAAGAGAAGGGATATAAATGTAGGATATTATATAATCATTTCGTGAAAGGCGCCTCTCACAATTCCTCGCAGCTTAGTTTGTAAAAAATATCCTCATAATGTGTTTTTTATAAAACACGCAAGGGAAGCACAGGAGTATCTAGGATGGAAATATACTCCTGATTGACCCTTTGTGTCACTTCGAGGTATGAAAATAGTGGATCTATTTTTAGCGCAAAACAAAGGTTAAAGAAGATTTCGAGCTTTTGTCCTAAATCAAAGTGAATCAGATAACTATTTTTAAAATAGGAGATGAAATGACTTCCCTGAGTAGAAAATCTATAAGCCTTATTTTTCAAAATCCTTTCACCACATTTTTTATTAATGGAATCTTCTTTCTGTTTTTTTTATCCTTTTTAATAGCTGCTTCTAATATTTCTGTTGCTGCCAAAACAGGGCAACCATTATACTGCCCCGGAAGTGCTGAATACTTTCATAATAATACCATTCGCAATAGCTATGGTACAGGCGCTTTGCAGTACTATCTTTTTGAGCCAGATGAACCAAAGCCAGTTTCCGCTCCTTTAATTGTTTTTCTCCATGGATTAAATGCAACGAACCCAAGATCTTATGGCGCGTGGATAGAACATATTGTTAAAAAAGGTAATATTCTTGTTTATCCAAAATACCAATCCAGGTCTAGTAAACTTGGGGAGTATAGTTCTCATGCTATTGAATCAGTTTTGGATGCAATTGAGGAACTTCAGAGTGAAGGTCATGTCTGGCCGGATTTGGAAAGATTTGCGATAGTTGGGCACTCCTGTGGAGGGATGATAGCGCCAAATATGGCTGCCCTGGCTGAAGAAGCCGGTTTGCCTGTTCCTGGAGCCCTTATGTCGGTTGAACCGGGCCGTACCACTCCTTTGGAAGATCTTTCCAAAATTCCCTCGGATATTTTATTACTCACCGTGGTTGGCGATCGGGATTTTATCGTGGGCGATAAAATTGCCAAGAGGATTTTTGTGGACACGCCTCAGATTCCTCTTGAGAATAAGGATTTTATTACTATGGTTTCAGATCGCCATGGATTTTCGTCTTTAACAGCCGGCCACTTTACTCCCTGCTCTATGTCTTTCGGTAATTTTTCCATACCCTTTTTTGGCATCAATGCACATGATTATTATGGCTTTTGGAAATTGTTCGATGCCTTAACTGATGCAGCCTTTTATGGAGAAAACAGGGAGTTCGCTTTGGGAAATACACCACAGCAGAGGTATATGGGTGAGTGGAGCGACGGCACACCAATAAAGGAATTGATAGTTACTGACAATCCCTAAGATCAAGTTCTAAAAAGTACCTACCTGCAATGAATTACAAAGCCCGGGGGAGATGGTGGTTTATAGCGTCACCCGCGGGCTTAATTTTTCAGGTGGGGCTTTTAAAAAATCTGCTGTTCATTTCACATTAGCGACTTGAAATATACTTTTAGCCTCTTTTTTACCCCGAAATAAGGCCACCTTAAATTTTTCTCTTCTTAAAAAATTATCTGAGAAATAGATCTGGTAAAAATTGTCGATTTGCCTATATGAACCTAATGCTGTGGCGAAAAGTACAAAAAATTAACGACTTATAAGTGAGGAAAATTATTAATTTTGGTGTGAATAATTTTCAAAACAAAGACACAGCAGAAAATATTAAGGAATTTAGAAATACTATGACGAAACAATCGCCAATATCCGGAAAAATTCTGTTGGAATTTGGGCATACTTGCATGAACCATTTTGTAGTAATCGATTGCAGGGGGATAGAAAGCCCTCCTATGGGAAGCATGATAAGGCTTGCTAAGACATTCTGCACTACCACTATGGCCGACGATCTACTCATACTTCAGGATTCTGAAATAGCCGATGCACGTTTACGCGTTATGGGCGTCGATGGCCGTGAGGCAGATTTTTGTGGTAACGGTATGATTTATGTCTCAGCAAAAATAGGTGAGGAATTGAAAAAGGATAAGGTGAAAATTGAAAGTGCTTCAGGGATAAAGACGGCGATTAAGCTTGGTAAGGAATGGAAAATTGAGATTGGGCCGGCAATTATGCTCGATGAAGAGCTGGCAAGAGTTCCGGTATCTGCACTCCAAGGCAAGGCAGCCTTAGGGTTGGTTCGGGCGGGAGAACCTCATTTGGTTATGGATAATCCTAATATACATAATGGTTTTCATATGCATATAAAGGATTTTGAGGACTACTGTCGGCCTTTGCTGAATATCACTGAAATTGAAGGCGGAGTGAGCATCACTATGGTATTTGAAAACAGGAATAAAAAAATTCTCATACGAACATTTGAACGTGGGGCTCGTAGGCATACATTTTCTTGCGGTACCGGTTCTGTTTCTGCAGTAGCTGTATTATTCGACATTCCTTTACATGGAAACATCTTTGATGTTTGTTCTGCCGGTGGCAGGCATAAGGTCATCTATGAAGAGGATCGTTGGTACCTTGTAGCCATCCCGCAACGTACCGCGACAGGTTACATAGAAAATTCGGTTATGTATTTTCCTCTTGCCGGACTTAAACCCTATTTAGTTTAGCTAGCCGGGGGATCTGAGCAGAAAGAAGGGAATGAATCATGATAAAGCAAATCGGAATATTCCCATCTCCTATTCCACCTTCCTCTGAACAGGTTTGGACTAATCAGGTCATCCTTACATCGGACGGGATCGAGCTCGTGGGGGATCTTTACGTGCCTTTTGGCAAGCCCCCTTTCCCGGCAGTGGTTGAAATAACACCCTATGGCAGCAGCCGTCTTTCAAAGCTTGGAGAAATCTATGCGACTAGAGGCTATATATTTCTTGCCGTGGACGCTCGAGGTCGTTATCGATCCTCCGGGACTTGGGACCCATTGACCCACGATCAGGTCGATGGACAGGCCGTAATTAATTGGATAGCCAACCATAATTTTTGCAACAGAAGGATAGGAACACGTGGCCATTCCTATAGTGGTTATAATCAGTTGCTTGCCGCCATTGATGGACCTAAGGAATTGCAGGCTATGGTAGTGGGAGTGGCTCCCGGTGATCCTTTTGAAAATGTTCCCTTTCAGGGCGGAGCCTACGATCTGAACGATCTTTTTTGGCTTTTGAGCATGACCGGCAGGGTTTGTGTTGATGAAGTCGACGAAGAGGATTTGGGTGAAGATAAATTTAGCAGCGAGGAAGATGAGAATGAAAATAACTTGAAAAACATGAGGGAGAGCCGGGAAGAAAAAGAATTTAACTTTTTGGTTGATAAAATGCTCCTATCCCGGCCTTTTCGGGATATTGATCTTCGTTTCGGCATCCGACAAATTACCTTTAGAGAATGGATTACCCATTGGCAATTCGATGATTTCTGGAAAGTAAGGTCAGTCGGGCATCGATTAAACCGAACAGCAGTGCCAACGCTCCACATCTCCGGTTGGTGGGATGGTAATGGGCGAGGCTCTACAGCTTTTTATCGCGGAATGCGCGAACAAGCTGCAACACTTACCGCCAGGGAGGCCCAAAGACTATTGATCGGTCCGTGGGACCATGACCTAAAGTCGCCGGATGCTGATGATTTGCCTGAGGAAGAGAACAAGGTGATTAAGCGTGCCGCCTTCCGAGATCCTCTCAATGATGAAATGGCCTGGTTTGATGAACATCTGATGGATATAAAACCGGGCCAGGCAACGAGTTCAAGAGTAACACTTTTTCTGACCGGTATCTATCAATGGATGAATTTTAATGACTGGCCGCCTTTGGAAACACAGAGTGTCAATTACTATCTTGCAGCAAAAATGAAGGGGAAAATAGGCCGCCTCCAACGAACGAAAGCAGCCATAGGGGTAAAAGAGTCTGCCTATGTTTTTGATCCGGAAGATCCCACCCCTTTCGCTCATCCTGATGTAGATGGTGAACGAATACCTTTTAATAATGTAGCTATTGAGAATAATCGTGAAGATATGCTCATCTTTGATACGAAGCCAATGAAAGAGCCATTGGCTTTGGTGGGTGAGCCGGCACTTATCCTTTATGCTCGATCAGATGCGCCGGATTTTGACCTCTGTGCTAAACTTCTGGATCTTTATCCGGATGGGCGGGCTATTTATCTTGCGGATGGTATCATCCGGGCACGTTTTAGAAAAGGATGGGATCGTCCCGAACTTAACCTTCCGGGACAGATTAATCCTTATTCCATTGATCTGTGGCATGTAGGACATGTTTTGAGGAAAGGTCATGCCTTGAGATTGGAAATATCTTCCGGCGCTTTTCTTCGCTTTGATGTCAATCCATGCACTGGCGGTGAATTGGCTGATGAGACAGAATCTAGACCAGTAAAGGTGACTATCTTGCATAGTGTAAGCCGGCCGTCGAAGCTAATTCTTCCAATATGCCGTGATCCCGGGTTTTTTTAAAAATCCGGTAAATTTTTGCAATTCCCTTAATGCGGATCTACCCATTCCCATTATAAGGGGCAAAGATTAACCATTCAGTCCCCCCTCCCTCGTTGGGAGGAGTTAGGGGAGGGTGATGCTTTATGTCACCCCCACTTAAGCCTCCCCCATCAATGGGGAGGAGCTGAGGGGACTGAATGGTTACGGCAAGAGGTAAAAGGGGGATTTAGTTTCTATTTATCTAAGGGTAGGAGGATCAAAAGAAATTGTTCAGAGACTACTATACCTTCTGGCCCGAACGGGAGGAAAGGGCACTTTTAGGTGGCTTTTATATTGCAGGAAGCATCAGCGAGGCGCTGAATGTTATTTTCCCCTTTGAGTTTATTTATCTCTACCTGGTTATGGAACGTCCGGAATGGGCGGTTATACCGATACTGGCAGAGTCAACGGCTGTGTTTTTGACCGAGCTTCCCACTGGCGTGGTAGCAGACTGGTGGGGAAGGAAGCTTTCAACACTCACTGGCGACCTGTTGAGTGCCTTTTCTTGGGTCCTGATACCTCTGGCTGCCTCGCTCAAAGGGCCGGCCCAATTACTGGCGGTCTGTGCCTGCTTTATGATGGGCGGAATTGGCCAAACTCTGGTTTCAGGCGCTGAAGAAGCCTGGGTAGTAGATAATTTGGTCACTGCAAAACGTACGGATTTAGTAGATAAATACTTCGCTCGGATAAGATCTTTTGGCTCGCTTGGGGGAGTTGTTGCCGGCAGCTTAGCCTTGGTGCTTCTGTTTGTAACAAAGGTAAATAGAAAGATCCTGAACATTTTGTGGTATATTTCGGCCACTGGTCAGGTTGTAGGAGTGGTTATAAGCGCCACTATTTCAGAATATAAAGCCAATGATGAGGAGTTGAAATATCCACCTGAGGGTCTAACTTTTCTCAACAGAATGGTTCAGGGTTTAATAACGATTCTCCATATAAAGCCGCTCTTTGCATTCTTGTTAGTTATATTGATCATATCTTTTTCCAGATCAATTACAAAAGAGGCCTTTGAGATTTCACTCATCACCAGGGGACTTGACGCTCGCGGATTAGCGCCTTTGGACATACTGCAAAATTTTTTCGGCATGGTCGCTCCTTTAGTTGGCGTGGCCCTGGCCAAATGGATCGGTACAACACGCAGCTTGCTATATTTAGTGTTGATTCCCGTTGGAATGGTATGCCTTTTTTTTCTTCATCCCGGACTATGGATGGTAGTGGGGCTTTACCTGTTTTTCAATATTATCGATGACTTATGGGGCCCGGTGGCGGATGCACGCCTGCACTCACTTATTCCCTCATCTTGCCGGGCCACTGTCGGCTCCATGGTCAATCAGGCACGTGAGTTGGTAAGTCTGGTTGGTCTTGGAATTTTTACTTTGCTTCTTGGAAAACATAGCGTGGCCTTGCGCCAGGCAACACCAGGCCTTATGGAAGCCTTTTCCGGCGGCTCAATGACTGTCGTTAAGGCTCCTAGGGGGCTTTTCGGATTGCCTATTCCTGACCTTGCCCTTGTTCTGTTTACTCTTTTTAGCCTTATGGCCTTACTGATCCTTATGTTTAATAAATATAATACCGGACAAAAGGAGAAAATATGAAGCTCCTTTTTGGGCAGGAAGAACCCAAAACGATTATCTCTACTAAGTCATCACCCCAGCGACATAGATTAATTGAAGTAAAAAAGGGACTAGACGAAAAGTTGAGCCTTAATAATCCCGGCGAGCTTCTTAGTTGGTGGATTGCCGAAGATGCTTTCGATCTGCCATCTCAGACGATTAAAGAACTCCGCAAAGGAGGAGAGGCACTGAACTGCTTTTTTTCTGTTGCTAACAAGCTATTCTATGAAGAGAGTTGGATACAAAAGCGTCTGGAAAAAAGGATCACTCCAAATTACCATTTACTTAACCGCGCTCAGCGCGAATGCCTCCCCCTGCTCCCCCGTCCCGACGTGATTCTGGATAGAGATTGGCACCCCAAATTTGTGGAGCTGGAAATCGCTGTCGGCTCGCGTGCCGACACTGCCTTAATGGCTGAGGAGTATGGTTTGAAGGCTGATAATAGTCTCGTTAGAGCTTATACTGATCTTATGAATAAACGCTGGCCGGGGATGAACCTGGCTTTAGTAACTGCTCCCCATCCCTTTTTTCTGGATCTGCCGGATGATGCCAATGCTTTTGCTTCCCTGCTTCGCCGGGAAGGTTTGGAGGTGATAGTCCTCACGGATGAGAACCTTTCCCATCTTCGATTCGACGGCAGGCATTTGGTCCTTTGCCGTCGAGATGGAGCGCCGACTCCTATCCAGGTCATTGACCGGTTTATTGATGTATACGAAATCGCTGAACTGCAGCATCCCGGCATGGCTGCGCTCCTTGATGCTTATCTGGCCGGAGCGGTTATTGACCTGAACACCTGTAAGCAATTCTTAGACGAGAAGGATTGGATGGCTCTTTTCTGGGAGCCACGATTGCGGAAGACTTGGCGCAATGAACTCGGGGAGGAATGCGACCAGGTGCTGCGTAATATGATTCCTCGGACATGGCTTCTTGGTATTGATATGCAGGTTGAGTTGCCTTGCGGCCAAAGAGTGCCAATTTTCAAGGTAGGTGAACTTTCGTCCAAAGATCGACAATTCGTGATAAAAGAAAGTGGTACGTCCACTACCTCATCAGGGGCCCAGTCCCTCAAGGTACTTTCGGAAATGAAAGGCAAAGAGGTCCATGCTTTGCTCAGAAGTATTATTGGAAGTAATACCCCTTTTATTATCCAGGAAATCGTAAATTCTCCTCGAATTACCTTTACCGCTCTTGATCCTGATAATAATCAAATGATCACTCAGCATGGTGCGCGTTTGAAATTGAGTGTTTTTTATGTAGACGGAAAGATGACAGATATTCGCTTAGTTGCCAGTAATGTTAAATTAGCTGTCAATGACCAAGATTTTGTTGTTAGTGTTATTCGGTATGATGTTTAACAATACTTATTTATTATTCTTTTTTTAAACCTGCTTAAAAATTACGTATTATTAGGTTGAAATAGGCGTATATAATGTGCTAATCTAAATATATAAGCTTTAAGGTATTAATTTCATACACTAATTGTAGGGCTAAAGCGCTGTGCTGCTTTTGCCTGAATACAGTTATGAAATTATTTTTCTGAAAAGCTCTATAAGCTAAAAACATCGTGAAGTGGAAATCGATAAAGGTATTCGAAATTTAAATATGTCTAAACTTAATAAATGGTTTTTTAAGGTCGGGCTCTTTATTTTTTTATTTATCAATATAGTAGTTATGACTTGGGGTCAGGAAAATATCGGTTTTGCGGAGATCACGAGCCAATATAATCAGAACGTCCTTGACAGTTATATTGAGAAACAGTTGGAAAGGGCCCATATTCCAGGACTTTCGGCCGTAATTGTTAAAGAAGGGGAAATCATGTGGACGGGCTCTTATGGATGGTCTCGCCTTAATACTCAGCCGGTCACCAATGAGACATTATTCCAACTTGCCAGCGTATCGAAGACAGTAACTGCAGTAGCATTGATGTCAGTGTGGGAAGATGGCGAATTGAACTTGGATGAGGACATAAATGTCTATCTCCCTTTCAGTGTTTTGAATCCCCGCGCACCGGGAAAGCCGATAACTGTCCGCATGCTCCTGACGCATACTTCAAGTATTCGCGATAATTGGACAGTTTTGGATTCGGTTTACGTTTGGGATTGTGACTCAAAGATTAGCCTCAGCCGCTTTCTTGAAGATTATTTTACTTTAAATGGAAAATATTATTCGACCTTAAACTTTTATAACGAGAAGCCAGGCGAAGTGTTTCTATACTCTAATGTTGGCGTTGCGCTAGCCGCTTACCTTGTAGAGGTAATCACCGGGCTGCCATTTAATGTTTATTGTAATCTTGAAATTTTTGATCCCTTAGGTATGGAGGAAACTTCCTGGCATTTGACTGACTTGGACTCTTCCCAAATTGCTATGCCATATAAATACGATAAATACCGCCATCAGTATAATTTTTTTACTTACGCAAACAATATCGAAGAATTATTCAAGGGAGGTGCAGCACTTCAACCTGTCTCTGTGGTTACCATGTTGAAACAGGATTCTTATCAACCCTATGGCTTTTATGCTTATCCGGACTATCCGGATGGTTTACTCAAAACAAGTGCCTGCCAATTAGCCTGCTTTCTTAATATGTTTATTCAGCATGGTGAGTATAAAGGGATAAGGATTTTGCAAAAAGAGACGGTCGAGGAAATGCGCCGAATTCAGAATCCTGCGATTGATCCGCAGCAGGGGCTGATCTGGCATTACAAGGAGCTGGCGGGGTGCAAGCTTCTTGGCCACAGCGGTGAGGATAGAGGTGTAGCCACCGAGATGTTTTTTTGCCCTGAGGACAACGTGGGTGTCATCCTCCTGATGAACGGGGATAGGTCGCCCAGTAATGAGCGGTTTGTCAGGAAAATTGAGACTCGTCTTTTTGAAGAGGCTTCAGCGCTTTGAGGAAATGATTACAAAGTCGACAAGTGTGTTTCATCAATAGATAGTGGCCGGGGAGAGGACCAGGAAGAGCCGTCCCAAAGCGAAAAATAGAGACTCCAATCGTCGAATGTATATTGATTGCCATCTTTATCCTGCGCCCATACGACCATGGGTTTTCCGGCTGTATATATAACTTGGGGTGATTCGGCCAGGGAGTCTTCGGAGATAAGGGAGGGTTTAGACCAACCTTTTCCATCCCAAAATGAGCTATAAACAGTTGAGACCCGATCTGTTTGATTAATCCATACGGCGGTTATTTCACCTTGAGGGCCTGATGCAATTTTAACCTGCCCATCCTTTCCTGAGAGCAAGGCCACCTTTTTGGGAATTGTCCATTTTTCTTTAATTCTTTGAGCATACATAAGGTCTGCTTTATCCATGGACATGAGAATCTCCTCTACAGAGCTTTGCTCATAGTCAAGTCCTTCGTTGGAAGCGCTCGACCAGACGAGCATCGGATTATTATGAGAATCAAAGACAATAGCAGTTCCCTGGTTAAAGTCGATATCCGGAGTTATGGCAACGGGCTTATCCCATGAATCGCCTTTATACTCAGCAACATATACTTTACTACCAAGGCATGATGAGGCGAAACCTTTTGTCCAGGCTACAAGTATCTCGCCCGAGTCACTCTTTGCCAGATCAGGAAGCCCATCACTATATACATCTTTTGATATGTCATTGAGAACAGTTTTCCCTTCGTAAATGGAACCGGTACCTTGAAAGGGTCTTTTTACGGATTCGAGAGATTCGTAGATAGATACCTTGTCTTTCATCAGACGAAAGTTTCTTTCCAGGAGTTTGTCTTTAGCGGCGGAACGAAATGTTGCCGGTATAAAAACACTATTTGGGTCAAGATTATTAAATGCGATTGGGTCAAAGTCAATAGATCCGATTGATCTTTCAAATATATGAAATATACCGTTCCAAGGGCCGCCGCATCGGATAAGGCCGGCTATAAGAAAAAAGGGTTCTCTCACGTATTCGTAAACATAGTCGGATGGATAACAGGGGTAGATTTGTTGGGTAGTTATACCTCCTAAGGCAATTATTTCTCCTTGTAGTAACCCCCTAAAGGCGCTGAAGCCACCTCCCGCCCCCATACCTATCTCAAGTAAAAAAACTACTTCATCTATTTGGGAAAAATCAATATCCCCGATGGAAACAGGGAAGTTTTGATCAATTAATTCAGTATGTTGAGTATCTTTACTTGCTTCCATCTGGAAAAGGGCACTCACATTACTATCCTCATATTGATCAATATAATCAACGAAGGTAATATCCGCCCCCACATTTAAAGTAACTCCCAGTCTCGTGCGGCCAACGGGTAAAAAGCCAATAAAAAGCGGTATAGGGAGAGAAACTAAATCAATAAAAATATCTCCTCCGAAAGAATAGGCTTGTTCAGTCATCATATATTGATCATTTTTATCCTTTTCCAAAACAGATTCGGTGAGAGCAAAGACAATATTGGTTAAATTAATACGTCTTCCCAAGGAAATGTTTAAGGATAAATCAGTTAAAAAGAGAGGGTAGAGAGGTCCATTGGGATCATAACCCGGTAAAGAAGGGGCCATAGAGGGAATCTCAGAAAAATCAGCACACATGCTGGTTGTTAAATCATACCCAAAAACGCCTCCGAAAATGGGGATAAATCGGGGGATAAGAGATCCGCCTGTTGCTAAGGTTCGCTCTATACAGGTAGCGTTTATAAAGGGAAAAATGACCGGATCATCGGTTTGATTCATATTCCAGCGAGAAGAATTCTCCTCCCGGGTCCAGGCGGGCTGTACTGTACTTTTGTTGATTACTTGATAATAAAGGTCAGAATCATCTTCTGCACCATCACTTTGCAGCCAGAGAACGAGTGGCTGGCGATTTTTATCCATAACCATGGCCATTCCATAATCATTATGCGAGTCTGAGGTGATAGGTTTTGGTTTGGTCCAGATAATTGCATCTTTTGTAGGTTTTCCAATAGATTTCATGATCTTATAGGGAGAGGTAAGCGATTCCCATATACAAACTAAGCCTCCGGAGGTTCCATAATCAAACAATCCCGGTTCATAAATAACTACCGGGTTTGTTCCTCCATCTTTTGTTAATTTACCATAACTTTTCCAATCATTTCCTTTATTGATCGCCCACCACAGTTCATTGCCGTGTTCCCAGACAAGATAGATATTTCCTACCTCATCTTTTGTCACAGATGGACTAAAATCAGGGACCTCTGCCTCTTTTTTTATATGGCGATAGGGTCCTTTCGTTTCTTTCAGGGTATTGAATATCTTGATGGTCTCTTTTGCCAAAAGGGCCTTTTTGTCACTGTTTTTTAAGGTACTTGGTACACCAGATATGGATTTTTTTAATGTTGAAAGATGTTTTTTTTGAAAAAAAGGCATTCGTTTATAATTTTTTTTACTCGTTTGGTCAATTTTTGGAGGATCTTTTTTTTTAATTTGCAAATGCTGAGCAAATTTTTTTTTAAATTTTTTTCTTCTTGTGCGCAATTTTCTGGCCAAAAGTAAGTTGCATGGTAAAGTAATGAGTATTAATAAAATGACGAGTATAAATATGATGGGGAAGCTTTTCTTTTTTACCATTTTTAAAAGCATCATTCTGATTCAATCCCATGTAATTTTTATTATTTTATATCGATTTTAATTTAACATAGTGAAAAATATCAATGTCGTTTTGAACAGGGGTTACATAAAATACGCATGTTGACAAGTCGGCATAAAAGATAATAAAAATTATTACAATATCAATAACAATTAATCATAGATGCATTTTTTTCGTGAAAAATCAGATAGTAAAATAAAAATACCATTTCAATATCGGCTATTCTTAATTTATTCTATTACCCGGCTGAACAAAGGAAAGGTTATCTTTTTTTGATTCGAAAATAACCATATAACACTTTGAGAAATAAGGATTTCATAATTTGTGGTGGCTCAGAGAGCCATGAGTGTTTTACATGGGAAGGGTTAGGGCTCAGAGAGCCATGAGTGGTTATTTTGAAGGTTTGATGCCCGGGTTATTCACATGGGCCATTATTAATGATTAATGTTGCTTTTCTTAATAAAGCGTGAAAAACATCACTTTGGCTTACAATACCAGCCAGTTTTTTTTATTAAGCTACTCTTTTAGGACATTATTATATAAGGATTTTTAATAAAATAAAGAAAATAATATACAGTATAAAGAAAATAATATACAGTTATGAATGCCATTGGTTTTTTGCGGTGATCTTACATTGACTTATAGCATGTACCAAATGACTTTGCGAGTATTAATATAACATAAGTGTATGTAATATATAGAATTAATTTTCATATTTACTCCATAGTAATATGGTACACTACTATAGTAGTAGATTTTTTAAGATTTTTGTAGGTACGAATTTCCTATTTACATGATTTATTGACTTCAATTGGTTTCAATAAGAAACTTTTATGAAAGAATAAATTTTTTTATGAAAAACACTTGTATTGTAAAGGGATTTTCAGGTAAAATTCTGGTAAAGGGAATTCTAATAAATTAATATTACATATAAAGTCAATGTCATTAATTTAAGCTCCTTACAGTTGTTTCTCCCCTTGATGAGGGAGAGGTAGCTTACTTACAGTTGTTCCTCCCCTTTGATGGGGGAGGTTAGGTGGGGGTGAATGTTATGTATGCCACCTCCCTCAGTCCCTCCCACCAGGGGAGGGAAGTTGAAAAGATCCATAGTATTTTGTAAGTTAATGGCATTGTGTATAAAGGGGCAATGGCAATATGGAATACGAAAACTTTACCCATGAAATAATACTTGAGCGCTTAAGAAAGAAACTTTCGAAGAATTATAAACAAATAGGTATAAATAAACATGGTGAACAGAAAATTTCTTACAAGGATCACTATCCTGACATGATTCTTGGAAATCATGGGATGGTACTTGCTCTCCTTGAAGTCGAGACAGAAGAGAGTATCTCGGAAAAAGAGATCCAGAGATGGAAAGTGTTTTCAAAACTTGGCGTAAAGCTCATAATTATGGTCCCTAAAAATTTAAAGGTTAAAGTAACTGAATTAATTTGGAATAATGGCCTGGTGGGCAAAACTTCCATAGGAACATATGAGATAGCGATACAAATGCCTTAGCCACTATTTTAACCCTACAACGTCATTTATTTTTTTAATCATTAAGGTGATTGGGGTTACCTTATTTTGATAAATTTTGTTATTTATTTAATACCGAGGGTTCACAAAACAAGTGTCGTTGTAAGGTTAACACCGCTTTTATTTGTATGCAGCAATTCTCATTTTGACAACTAAGTTCATAATTTTTATAATGAGATTTGCTGATTTGTATTGGTACTAAAAGCGGAAAGTTACCTAATATGTATATGGGTTAGCTAATTATGAAAAAAAACAAAAAACCAACGCTGACTAAAAATATTTTATCTGAAGAGGAATTCCTGCCCTTTGTCCAAAAATACGCTCATGAATTGCTCAGTCAATGCATGGTAGTAAAGGAAAAGAACACTGGTTTAAAAATATTTAATAAAAAATTTTTAGGATTACTTATTGCGAATACCCGCATACTTGAAGATTTTCTTGATGATCACGGGGCTAAAAAAAACAAGACATGGTTTTATTTCAGGGAAATTGTTGCTGCTGCAAGGAGTTTTGGACAAACCGGATATCTGGTGGCTTTTATTCAAAAGCGGTATCTGGGAGTCAATATAGAATTAAAAAGCTTGAAGGAATTTATTCAAAAAACTTCAGAAGTTCAAAAGTCACTCGAAAAGGCGTTGATCTATGTTTTAGAAAAAATTGAAATTACTGCTGATAAGCTGGGCTTAAGGCATTCAGATTCACCACCTGAGTTAATAGGTGAGATTGATTTTTCTATTAAGAGAGGTCAATTGCCGGTGACCTTGGACAAACCAAATATTAAGGATGATGGAAAGGATATTACCAAGATTTGTTCACTTTATCATAATTTTTTTCAAGAATTCCAAACTATGGATTGCCTCTCAGGTAATATAGATTGCCAGGAGATTAAAGAATTCATACCGGAAATAATCAATGAGGCGTATATTAGAAAGCTTGAATTGGATATGCATAATATTGAATCATTCTTTGACACCTATGTCAATTCAAGATTCAAAGACGATACGGATCTTCGTCTTGTACATTTAAGAAATTATATATCTATCCCCTTGCATCTATTAGAAACTGCTCGGACCTGGTCCCATTTTTATGAAAGGCACCCAGAAATCCATCAAGAATTACATAAAGTTATAAAAAATGAGTGCATTTTAGAATATATCATAAATTGGGCCTTGTGCTATTGTGGAAAATTTGTCTCCTATGGCAAAAATCTGGCTGAGGAAATTCTTTGTGATTACACTTTAGAGGGAACAGTGGAGTTAAATATTCCCCAAAAAATGGGTTTTCATTTACGGCCGGCTACGCTTACTGCCAAAGTTGTGAATTATTATGGTTCAAAGGTACAAATGATTGTAGGTGAGGACAAATTTGATGCAAGCAGTATTTTGAGCATTACCTGGGCCGGAGGAAAGATTGCGCGTGAGGAGATCAAAAAGGTGACTTTTGTCGGGGATAAAAGGGCTTTAAAAGATTTGGAGATCCTGGCAAGTGTCAATTATGGAGAGGACTCCATGGGAAAAGATCAGCCTTTACCTAAAGAGCTTTCTTATCTTCGCTAGGCTTTTGAATTTAAAAATAATAAAAAGTCTTCTTCCTTTACTGTTTTTTCACATCGCCGGTGGCAGCACCATGGAGCTTGACCTCCACTTTGTTTTCAAGGCTGTCATAGTATTCCCTTAAAATGGTAATAACCTCCGGCTTGGAGAACTCCTTTGGCACCGGTTTACCCTCACTGAGCAGCTTTCGCAGCATGGTACCCGAAAGAAGTAAACGCGCGCCTCCCTTATATTTGCCGTTTTCATCAATCTCGGCCTTGTCTTGGTGCGGGCAGGTTTTCATAGAGGCCATACTACCGCATTTAAAACAATAAAAGGTCCAATCAAGAGGTAATGGTTTAATCTCAAGTGCATTTTTGGGGATTGTGAGAAAGATTTTTTGGGCATCAAAGGGTCCGTAGTAATCACCAACTCCGGCATGATCCCGACCAACAATTAGATGGCTGCAGCCATAATTTTGACGAAAAACAGCATGGAGGAGCGCTTCACGAGGACCGGCATATCGCATCTCCATCGGATAGCCGCCCTGAACAACACGCTCCTTTCGAAAGTATTTATTAACCAAGGCATCAATTGCCTTTACCCGGACCTCAGCGGGGATATCTCCTTCTTTGAGCTTTCCCACCAATTGATGAATATATACACCATCACAAACCTCTATAGCAATCCAGGCAAGATAGGCATGTGAGTTATGCATTGGATTTCTAAGCTGCAATGCAGCCACAGTATCCCATCCGTGCTCTTGAAAAATTGCTCTGGCTGTAGCCGGGCGGTGATAGATTCCTTCAAACATTTGCGGGTAGTAGGATTCGGAAAGCACCTTGACCGGACCTGATAAATTTATCGGCCCTTGAGCTAATATTTTTTGCACACCGGGGTGTGCCGTGTCATTCGTTGTAAATGTCTGTTTACACTCATGTTGCTTATCAATAGTGTATTTCTCATTAACTTTCATTGTTCCTATGATCGACTCTGTCTCTGTGTCCCACAGGGCAACTTCATCCCCAATTTTGATTGAATCGGCAATATCTTGTTCTGTAGATAAGGTAATAGGTATGGGCCAAAAGAGATTATTTTTTGAAGGCATCAGGAAATCATCACAGACCCCTTTCCAATCATCATAACCCATAAAACCATTAAGGGGCGTAAAAGCGCCAATCCCCATCATAATCAAATCTGAGGTCTCCCGACTGGTCATTGGTATTTTCTTTAGGCTTTCAGCCTTTTTTTGTTCTTCATCTCTTTGCTGCCCTTCAAGCAACAGTAGCTTAAGTTCAGGACTACCGTGGGGATTAACAAGATTGCTCATGAAAAAACTCCTTTGACAACCAAATGATTGCTTTAGATTTTATCTGACCTTTTTTCATTCCATGAATTAAAAACTTCACTCTAGATTTTCAGATAAATAATTTCAGAATCCATATTCAAACAGAAGTAGCGCAGGGCTTTAGCCCTGCATTTTGGCAGGGCTAAAGCCCTGCGCTACAGGATGAAATTTAATATCTGAAAATCTAAATATAGAGGAAATAGTGAATGTCATTTTTAAAGAGTGTAATTCAAAACCAAAACCTTGTCAACATTGTTATTGATCCCTAAAATTGTCCTCTCTTTTATCCCTTTCAAGGCCAAAGACCATTCATATGTTTTGTTAACTAGATTTTTAATTATTGGTTAAATAGTGTAAGTTATTGAAAAATGGTCTTTTGGTTGATTTAGTAAAGTCGCCATTTTGGCCAAATAAGTGAAAATGGGATCAAATATTCGTACACTAACATTTTAGCCCACCCTAGCGAGTTAAGACCGACATTCCACCGCTCACAGCAGTTTTTTCTTATATGTGATAATATATGATTCTGTTGATTTACTATGATTTTGAGAAAATGGCAAAATTGTAGTTCAATAAAAACAAAAAGTTATGACTGCTATTTTTCGGAAAATTATTCAATTTTGGACTAAATCAACAGACTCATATATACGGTATAGAGAACGTAATAATTGCGTAAAAAATGTTGCAATTATACTTATTATGTGCTATAAATAATATAGCTGTTGGTGTTATGAGTTTGTGGAAACCTCATCGGAAAATCTGAGAAGATATCCCGGAAGGATAACAAAAACAAACTGGTAACGCTAATGGCTATATTTTTTCCTTAAAAAAAAACCCCTCTCAGGAATTAATGAAAGGGGTTTTTCAGTATTAAATCTTTTTATTCATTTTCACATTTTATTCCAAAACCCTGCTAAAAAAATCGTGGTGCTCTTCCTCGTCAGCCAAGATGTTTACGAATAATTTGCGAGTTGTTGAATCATTTTCTTGCTCTGCTAAAGTAATAGCAGCCTTATAAAGTTGAATTGCCTCCTCTTCAGCCTTTTTATCAATCTCCATCATCTGTTGCACGCTTTTACCCACATTGATTGTTTCCGGCTTAGTGGTAGGGATTCCGCCCAAATAGCTTAGCCTTTCAGCAAAGGCTTCAGCATGTTTCATTTCTACAATAGAAATTTTTTTTATTTCATCTTTAACTGTTTCGCCACTCAAACCTGATACCTGAACATGTTGCCACATATATTGTATACTTACAGCTAATTCTTTGGCAATCGCCTCATTTAACATCTCTTTTAATTTTTCTGAAGCCATATTTTTTCCTCCTTCATGGAAATTAAAATAATAATAAATGTAGTTCGGAGTAATCTTGTTTTTATGCCTACATTTTCATTGGATCAAATAAACACTCATGAAAAGTTTTTTTCACCCCCGAGGATGAAAAATCTAACTTTTTCAGTAAAGTATATTTTTTTAAAATGTTTTTCCATAGTAAAAATTTTATCTAGTGAGGTACGTTTGCTGTCTTTTTATGGGTAGCTCGCATAGTTTTGGCGAGGTTTTTTATTTCAGCAAAGTCCTTGGTCATCATGGCCCATCCATACCAATATGCATAATCCGGGTTAACATGGAAAAATGCCTGATAAGTGCGCATGCGATGTTTCATATACATCCGGAATAATACCTGGTCAATATAAGATACCTTGTTCATGCTAGATCCGCCGGTCCGCATAAAAAAAAGTAAATCAGGATAGGCAAAGGAGTAGTCGTCTGGTTTTTTAATAATGCCATCTTGGTAAAGGGTGGCAACTATCTCAATAGCTTCGGCCATAAGTCTATCCGCTTTTCGAATCATGGAATCTCCCATAGCAAATTGTTTTTTAACATATTTTTTAGAATGGCACCTCCTGCACGTTTTAATCATTTTTTTTCTTTCAGTGCTCCAGGCCTCTTCGGTCAAGCGCACCATATCAACAGCCTTTACAGCTTCAAGGCGCTCAGTTGGCTGGCCTGTTTTAGGGTTCAGGACCCCCAGGGCTTTGAGAATTATAATTCTATCGGCTTTCCATTGCGGGTCCTCGGGAAGAGGCAGCCTTACCCCTAAAAACCCCCAGGCAGTTCTGTTTTCATGAGTTCCCTTTGGCAAATGGCAGTCTTGACAAGTAGGTGCGTTGGCTGTTTTTGGTAAATCACCGGCTTTTTTGCAAAAATAGCGCGCACCGTGTTTCGAGGAACTCCACATCTCCCATTGAGGGTGATCATACCCCATATGACACTGCTGGCATGCCCTGGGATTACGTGCCTCCTTTTTTGAGAAACTATGCCTGGTGTGGCATTCGTCACATGAGTTGTTTTGATACCGATACCCTTTCTCATGTTGATCCTTTTTCTGTGCTTCTGATTTAATCCCCATATTGTGGCATCCCCCACACCCCCTGCCTCCTTCAATAAGCTCATCAGGCTCAACATGGGTAATGGGCAGAGCATTCATGGCGGTCCAGCCAAAATTATGTTTACCCTTAGAAAACTGATTAAATTGTTTTTCATGGCAATCAGCACAGACTTTTTCTTCAGGAAGTTTTGCCAGGTCAGAATTTTTTGAACTTGAATGCTCTTCTCCATGACACGTAGAGCAGGTTACTTTTTGCTTACTGTGTTTACTGGATTCCCAATCAGTTACCAGATTTGGAGTAAAGCCCTTATGACAGGTGATACATTTTTCCAGGGCTAATACTGGTATTGAAAAAGCAAGTATAATGACGATGATGTATACCAAAACAAACGATTCTATTTTTTTCATAATTTCCTCCTTCAAAATCTATTTGACGACTAATTTTCTACCTCCAGGCTTTCATATTTCTTTCATGCTGTTTTTGACATAAGCTTATTGAAATTATAATTAAATTATATATATTATACTAATACAAGACCTTACTAATTAATAAGCCCCACTATCAGTGCGTGAGGTGAGTTTACTTTTTTAAGATTGATAGTTCATCAAGATTAAATTTCCGAAATTTGTTTTAAAGTGTCGGTTGTTTTTTCAAATATTACTGAGGTCCCTATGATGATCAAAGTTTCTGTTACATAGTTTTTATAATAAGGCCGATCAATTATTCATGAGTAATGCTATTTTGTCATTTCATTTTGTCATCCCTGCTACTTATTTAAGAGGGGATAAACTTTAGCAGGGATCTAACTTAAAAGAGGTAACCATTCAGTCCCTCTCCCTTGATGGGAGGGGTTAGGGGAGGGTGATGCTTGATTTCACCCCCACTTAAACCTCCCCCATCAAGGGGGAGGAGTTAAGGGGACTGAATAATTACTAAAAGAGAGTTTAGTTTGTAAAATTTGGGGGAAGAATAAAATGACAAGAGGAAGTGAGAGACAATTATTAGACAAACAAATTGAAAATTTAAATGAAGAAATTAAAAACCTGGGTTATGAATTAAGCGGATTACTTAATGTGGATTGTTCTTTTGGTGTTTGTGCCTATGATCCTGAGGCAGATAATCTTCAAGACAAATTACAAGAGGTTCATGAACAGAAAGAGTTATTGGAAAAAATTAAAAAGAATCTCAGTTCATGTATAAAAAAATAAGTTTTTCAGATGAAATAATTGATGCAATCGTAAAAAGTCTCATTAAGTTGTCATTTCGAACGAATGTGAGAAATCTTTATCGCACAACATGCTGAAAAATATAAGATTTCTCCCTGAGGTCGAAATGACAAATTTACCAAAATAGAATTTTTACGATTGCATCATCTATGATGGTCTCGTAAAAAGTCCTAAATTAACTGGTTTAGGCATTATAACTATTTGATTTTATTAGATACTATTTTTATGAATCCGACTTTTACGAATGCATCATCTATAGTTATAAAAAAAAGATTGAGTTATGATTTAATCACTAATAAAAAAATAAAAAGGTAAATTGGCTTATGTCAAAAACAGCATGAAAGAAATATGAAAGCTTGGAGGTAGAAAATTAGTCGTCAAATAAATTGAAAAAGGGAGGACAAATGAAAAAATATAAATGCATGGTTTGTGGTTATATTTATGATCCTGCAGAAAATGATAATGTAGAGTTTTCGGATTTACCTGATGATTGGGTTTGTCCTGAATGCGGGGTGGGTAAAGATCAGTTTGAGGAAATATAGAAAAAATAGAAGAAATAAAAATGAGTCTGGATGGATAGAGGAAGAAGTCTATGAAAGCGATTGAGATTAAGAAGGATATTTATTGGGTTGGGGGTATTGATTGGGATTTAAGAAGTTTTCATGGTCACCTTACTCAGAGGGGCAGCACTTACAATGCTTACCTCATTGTTGATGAGAAGGTCGTGCTGGTTGATACGGTGAAACATTATCTATACCAGGAGATGCTTGAGAGAATAAAGGATGTAATAGACCCTTCTCAAATAGATTATATTGTCTCTAATCATGTTGAGATGGATCATTCCGGAAGTCTGCCGAAAATCATGAAAATATGTCAAAAGGCAACTATTATTACTTCCCCAAATGGGGAAAAAGGGTTGAAGAAGCATTATAGAGAGAAGTGGGATTTTAAAGTTGTTGAAACAGGAGATTCCCTTCCTATAGGCAAGAGAAACATGCAGTTTGTTCTCATGCCCATGGTTCACTGGCCGGATTCTATGGCCACGTATATTCCCCAGGATAAACTTTTGCTCCCAAATGACGCCTTTGGACAACATATTGCTTCCCCCGAGCGATTTGATGATGAACTTGATTTAGGCATCGTAAAAGAGGAAGCTGCTAAATATTACGCGAATATTGTTCTTCCATTTGGCAGGCAGGTAAAGAAAGCCTTAGATGCGGTTGGTGAATTACAAATTGATATGATAGGGCCCAGCCATGGCCTTATTTGGCGCACCCATCTCAATGAGATTATCAAGATGTATACAAAGTGGGCGGATAATCGTACTGAGGAAAAAGCTTTAATTATTTATGATACCATGTGGGGCTCTACAGAAAAAATTGCTCGATCAATTCAAGATGTTTTTGAAGGCAAAGGTATTCCTGTACAATTGCAAAATCTTAAGACTAATCATATTTCTGATATCATGACCAATCTGTTAACAGCTAAATATATCTGTGTCGGTTCACCAACCTTAAACAATGGTATGTTGCCGACTGTATCTGCCTTTCTCACTTATATGAAAGGTCTTGCACCGAAAAACAGGGTGGGGTTGGCCTTTGGATCATATGGTTGGGGCGGCCAAAGTGTTGAAGAAATAGAACAAATTTTAAAGGGAAGTGGCTTTGAGATGATGGAAAAAATAAGAATTAACTATATACCGGATAAAGATACATTAGATGAAATAAAGGAAAAACTGGAAAAGGAGGTGTTATGATGGAGATAAAGATATATTCCACACCAACTTGTCCCTATTGTAAGATGGCTAAAGATTATATTTCCTCAAAAGGTGTCTCTTATCAGAACATAGATGTTTCTTCGGATCAGACTGCCGCTGAGGAGATGGTTAAAGTCTCCGGACAAATGGGGGTCCCGGTGATTGTGATCAACGGTCAAACAATGGTCGGGTTTGATAAATCTCGTATAGATGCGCTTTTGGAAGTATAGGATGAATTAGAATGAATAAGGTTTATGATCTCATAATTTTAGGGGCAGGCCCAGCCGGTATAACAGCTTCTGTGTATGCAGCGAGAAAGAAGTTGGCGTTTTTGGTGATTACTGTTGATGTCGGCGGTCAGGCTGCTTTGAGTGGTGATATAGAAAATTATACAGGGTATCAGTTTATTACCGGGCCGGACCTTGCACTAAAATTTCAGGAACATATGGATTCTTTTGGAATTGAAGTAACCATGCCTGAGGGGGCAAGAGAAATTGTTAAATTAGGTCAGTTGATAAAAACAGTTACAGATAAGGCAGAATATTTGTCGAAATCTTTAATTATTGCTACGGGTAAACATCCAAGACAATTGAACGTTGAAGGAGAAAAAGAGTATAAAAATAAAGGAGTTACTTATTGTGCCACCTGCGACGGCCCTCTGTTTAGAGGGAAGAAGGTGGTTATTATTGGAGGGGGCAATTCGGCTTTAGATGCAACTTTGCAGATGATGAATATTTCTCCTGAGGTTCACATTGTTAATATCGCGTCCCAACTTACCGGAGATCCGGTAATGATTGAGAAGGTAAAGAGTTCTCCTGCCGTAAAAATTTGGAACAATTCTGAAGTAGAAAAGATCTATGGAGATACGTTTGTGCAAGGTTTACAAATAAAGCAACATGATAAGATATTCAATTTGGATGTGGAAGGCGTTTTTATTGAAATAGGTTTGATTCCAAACGCTGAATTTGCCAGTTGTTTAGAACAAAACAAGTGGGGAGAAATAATGGTTGATTGTTATAATAAAACAAGCGTTGAGGGAATATTTGCAGCGGGAGATGTCACCAACGTCCCTGAAAAACAGATTATTATTGCCTGTGGGGAAGGCTCAAAAGCTTGTCTGACAGCTTTTAAATATTTATCAACCCATCGATTTTTAGAAAAATAATTTCATAATCGATATTCAATCAAAAGTAGCGTAGATATTAAATCAAAAGTAGCGCAGGGCTTCAGCCCTGCCGATAAAATTATTTCATGGGGTTAAGCAGGGCTAAAGCCCTGCCAATCTGCAGGGCTGAGGCCCTGCGCTGCAGTATAAAATTTAATATCTGGTTCAAAGTTTATAGATAGGTGTGGTAAAAAAAATTTATGAAACCTGTATTGATGGAGGCTAGGAGGAAAAAAAATGACCAAAAGATCACAAATTTATAAATGTGAAATATGCGGAAATATAGTAGAGGTCCTTCATGAAGGCAAGGGAGAGCTTGTATGTTGTGGACAGCCGATGAAAGTTTTTACCGAGAATACGGCAGATGCGGCTAAAGAAAAGCATGTCCCTGTTATTGAAAAGGTTTCCGGCGGCCTTAAAGTAAAGGTTGGCAGTGTTCCCCATCCTATGGAAGAGAAACATTTTATTGAATGGATAGAAATAATAGCTGATGGAAAGGTGTACCGACAATTTTTACAACCCGGAGATAATCCTGAAGCCATGTTCAGTATTGAAGCTGATACAATAACTGCTCGTGCTTATTGCAATATCCATGGTTTATGGAAAAACTAATGCAAAAAATACCTTTTACATGGAGGCGGCAATACATGAGCGCCTCCATGTAATCGATTTTTCGATTGGCGGCATATGGAAAGTACACGAAGAGGTAAGTTTTTGCCGGGCGGTCTTTGTGATCTTCGTTGTAATAATAGTATGTTTTCGTTCCGGCTTGTCCGGGTTAGGTCAATAAGATGAAAAAGGTAAAAAATATTCTCATTATACTGCTGGTTAACATTGTAAGCCTAAGTCTGCTATCCGGAATAGTCTATGGATTGATAAAACCCGGAGACTATTTTCCTGAGATGCATTTTGACCTTTTTAAAAATAAAGAAACCCAAAAATACCTTAACCTAAAAGGGAATAGAGAAATAGATCTTTCGGAAATTGAGGCAGATTTACTGATTGTTGAATTATTGAGTGTGTATTGTGTCTCTTGCATGGCTCAGACTTCTTTTGATAGAGAGCTTTTTTCAATGATAGAGAGCAATGAAATAACCTCCGGAAAAGTAAAAATGATAGGCATTGGCGTGGGGAATAATCAAGCCGAAGTGAATAAGTTTATAAAGAAGTATAATCTCCCCTATCCGGTGTTTATTGATCCGCGATTTTCTAAATATGATCAGATCGGCAAAATAAGGACCCCCTTTAAGATATTTTTAAAAAGGATAGAGAAAAAATTTTTAGTGGTGAAGACTGAGCTGGGTGTTAATAAAGAGGTTAAAGAGACGTTTGAAAGAATAACCAAACTACTTAAGGAAGAATATCACGATGGAAAAGAAATTGAAGTGGCCTCTATCAAAGAGAAATCAATAGGTAGGGGCGTAGTTGATAATCTTTTAAAAGAATGGTTACTCCGGATAGGGGATACCTCTCAAGTGAAGGAGTTGTTTGAAGATGCAGGAAGGACTGTATATCAAATCGGCTCAAAAGAGGTGATTTTTGCAGTATTAATAAATCGAGTTTCAGTATGTGATGTATGTAAAGATGTACAATTTATCTATATGATTGATAATGCGGGAAAAGTCCTGGATTTACTCCCTATACAATTAAGTAAAGTGTATAACCGCCCCTTTGCTCAAGATGATATGGCTAAAGTGAAAGCAGCCCTTATTTCGCGAAATGTCAATAAGGACATTGGATATGATTCAAAAATAGATGCAGTTACTTCAGCTACTATTACTACCGGATTAGTGTATGATTCGATAAATAAAGGTTCAACTATTTATGATCTTTTGAAAGAAAAGGGATTTATTCAATAGAGCTTATTGCAATATACATGGTTTATGGAAAAGCTAAGCTGACGCTATCAATTTACTATTGGTGACGCGTTTTCATTAAAAGGGTTCATTCTTATTATCAGTGAGAAAAGATAGGGATAATCCTTCTGCAAGTATTTGATGTAGCCTAACCATTGATGGATAAGTAAGATATAAGCTCTTTTTATATCACCGGCGAGATGTTCTTGGTCGCTTGCCGGTAATTTCCGCAAATTTTTCCTGGCCATTAATTCTTCAGTCAAATGAAAAACTGCGCGTAAAAGCTCTGTAAAGGATTCATGTTCTAATAAATTGGGATTTTCCAATAACCTGAGCAAAAAGTCATTTTTTTCCACCAGTAAAGAGCGCAAATCTTTCAACTGAACCTTGTGTATATCAATTTGATAATCATATTTCTTAAGGCGTTTGCTGACATCAGTGAAGTCTTTCTTCGACCAATCATTGCTAATCATAAGCTGTTTTCTGATTATATTTAAATTAGGGTCACAGTCGGAGGTGAAGGTTAATAGCCTGTTGCCGACTTCACTAAAAAAGGCACCTATTACCATATTCATCTTTTCCAGCCTGGCCTGTTTTTCTCGCTCATTTAATAACCTGTGTATTATTATGGTAACGAGAAGGACCTCAATAAAAACAAAAGCAATGTCTCCTAAAAGGTAGATGAATATGTGATGTGCATCCCTAAAAAATAGATAATGGAGGATATAAAACAGTATCGATAATATGATTAAAGATAGGCCTAAGAGAATTTGCCGTTTCAATCGTTTCATTTTCTGCTTTTTATCCTTTTACAAAGATATAACCATTTCAATTGGTTTGGTTACATAACTGAAGGCCGCGTCCTCGCCATAATTTACAGAAAGAGGGAGGTATCCTTATCTTTTTTCCGCTTGTATTACAGTTTTGCCTCAAAAGCATCAATGCCGCCAAGAGATTCAATCATTTTTCCGATTCGTTGTTTTTTCTGGTGGCTTTTATAAAGAGTAATCACTTTATCTACTAAATTTATTGCCTCTCCATTATCCAATTCTTGGGCTAAAAGCTGAGCAATCCGTGGTGATGAGCCGGCACTCCCACCAATTACCACTTTCCACCCTTTCGGTGTCCCTATCAATCCCAAATCTTTTATCCATGACTCAGCACAACAATTAGCACAACCAGATACTCCCATCTTAAATTTTGAGGGCAGGCTCATACCATGATACATTTCATCCAATTTCATTCCCATACTTACTGAATCCATTTTTCCACGTTTACAGAAAGTTGTGCCTGGACAAAATTTAACGCTGCGCACACAAAGTCCAATAGCAGCGCCAGGTTTAATACCTAACTCCGCCCAGACATCATCAAGGTCCTTTTCCTGAAGCCCGACAATAGCGATCCTCTGAGCTGAGGTCAATTTTAGCGCTTTGGCTTGATATTTTTCCGCTACGTCGGCAATTTTTCGTAAGGTTGCAGGATCACAAAGACCACCCGGAAGATGTGGAGCAATTGCAAAGGTCTGATAGTCTCTTTGAACAATAGCTCCTTTTTCAAGTAAGTCAGTTTTTTTCTCTTCAGCCATAAAAAATCTCCTTTCAATGTTAAATTTTTTGTTTTATGTTTATAAAAATTATATGTTATAAAAGATTCCTGGCCTGAACCAGTTGAGTAAAAGGCCATTAAATAAGGCTTAAGCAGGATATCAGGCTGATTTAATTATAGAATTTTGTTCTATTTTCTAACACATATCATTGACCTAAGTCAAATCAGACAGGATTTAACAACTTTTTTATATGCTTCGGCTCGGTAACCCAAAAAAAACATTTGATTTGTTCATCAATCGGAAATGGGTCAAACCTTTCTATATCTTTAGATTTAAAGAGTTAAAATTGGTGTGAGACTTGGTGAGAGAAAAATTTTCCGAAATTTGCTAAAATAGGAAAAAATTAAGGAAAACTTGGAAACTAAAAATATAATAATTTCAAAGGATTAGTTTAATTTTAAGGAGTTAGAAAAACTGAGGGGGCCTGATTCGTAATCAGCAGGTCGCGGGTTCAAATCCCATCGCCGGCTCTTTTCTTATCAAGGGGTTACAGAGTATGCTGTGACCCTTTCGTTTTTTCTGTGAGTGAATCTGTGAGTGGATTTTGATTTTCTTCACCCTCAAATTCAGCTTCAAAAATTTCCATGGCCTCTCGTTCTGCTTCGCCAATACTGTGCAGATAAATTTCAGTGGTGGTCCTTTTTTCATGCCCGAGAATGCGCTGAATAGATCCAATGGGAACATTTCTTCTTTCCATGATTGATGCCCCGGCATGGCGAAGCGCATGAAACCGGAAATATTTGACCCCAGCTTTTTGGCAAAGACCCCGCATAACCTTTTTTCGATCCTGGTATGGCCCCTCATGTTTTTCCCCTGACTTACTGCTCGTATAGGTGTGCCAGAATACCCAGGGCTTGGTCTTATCCCTCTGTGAATATCTATAGTAAAGAACGTTATAGAGTCTTTTGGTCATGGGAATTTTTCTTGGGGTCAAATGCCCGCCCTTTTTTTTTCGGGTAAAAAGCACCACATACCGTTCATCAAAGTTCACATCATCCCAGGTAAGCCGGTTTATTTCGCTCATCCTGCCCATGGTCTCTTTGATTGTCCATAGATAATCCTGCGTATCAGGATTTGCAGCAACAATCACCTTGAGCATATCTTCTTTTGAGGGAATATATTTTACTTTTTTCTCCACCGGAAGAAAAGATATGCCGCCTGTAGGATTATTGAGAATCCATCCTCGTTTTATCCCGAAATTAAACAGTGACCGCAAGCACCGCAAATCATAATTGGCTGCATAGGCTGAAATTTTACCCCTTGTAAGAATATAGGATTGAATCATATCAACAGTAATGTCCCTACAGCGATTCCCGACCAGCTTGAAATAGCCCATATATAAGGGACATCCAAACAAGTTTTCGTAAACAATTTAAGGAAATCAGGGTGGGTCGAAGGCTACTCGACGTGCCGGAATAATTATGTTATCATCAGATAACTTAT
>DAOURK010000077.1 GCA_030625085.1 Pseudomonadota bacterium | reverse complement strand
TATAAAATGCTTTATCTTTGAATGTAGCATAAGGGACCTCCTTTGGTTAGGGTTAAGTTTTAATTCGGTTTCCTTATGCTTTCACTACAAAGTTAAGATATTCTATATATTTAATCCCTTACTGCGTGGTTTGTGGGTTGTACAGATTAAAAGCATAAAAGATAAGAACAATAAAATAAGCTAATCTTACACACTAATATTATGGAGGTATAAAATTAAAAAAAATAAAAACAAAAAATATTAAGCAGCTTCACTTTCAGGTTTTATAGACCTGATCAACATATAAAATAAATGTTGGTAAAATAAAAACAATAAATACATGAAAACATTAAAAAAATAAGGCATCCTTCAAAGCATTTGGCGGAAATGCTAATGTTAGCATTTCCGCCAAATGCTGAAAGACAGCAAAAACAAAAACATTAAAACTTTAAACACAAAATCAATAAATTTATTTAAAAACAAAATCTTAGTACAACCAGATGTTTAACATGGCCTGGCTATAGTAGCGGCAAAAATTATTGATATTATCAGCTTTTTGCAGCATCAATCAAGCTTGGTTATGCGGGCTACGCCAGCCAGTTAACATACATTAGCTGCGACCCGCAAGGATGCTGATTATCCGATATTTTATTAATTGATTTAACAACAAAAAAAATAGAAATAATAAATTAGATGGGAGAAAAATGCTCATTATACCAGCCATTGATCTTATCAATGGAGAATGTGTTCGTTTGTATCAGGGGAAGAAAGAAGAGAAAACAGTATTTTCCTCTTCCCCGCTAAAAATCGCCAAACAGTGGCAGGAACAGGGAGCCAGGCTCATTCATGTGGTGGATCTGGAAGGAGCTTTTTCCGGAAGCCCCCAAAACG
Source organism: Pseudomonadota bacterium (assembly GCA_030625085.1). Classification (GTDB taxonomy): domain Bacteria; phylum SZUA-182; class SZUA-182; order DTGQ01; family DTGQ01; genus DAOURK01. The sequence continues at coordinate 20,710 of DAOURK010000077.1, read as the reverse complement.
CTTCCACTATTATGGATATTGTGAACAAAATCAAGGTAGACATTGAGTTGGGCGGTGGTATTCGAAATTCAGAAACGGTAAAAAAACTTCTCGACTCCAGAATTAATAGAGTTATTGTGGGGACTATTGCCCTCAAAGAGCCCCAACTGGTGAAAGCCTTATGCAGGGAGTTCCCCGGTAGAATTTCAGTGGGAATTGACACCAAAGATGGCAAAATAGCTATCCATGGATGGACTGATACGACCGATTCTCAAGCCTTAGAATTCTGCCGGCAAATCGAGGATTGGGGAGTCAGAAATATTATTTTTACCGACATCAAAACAGATGGAACCTTAAGGGGACCAAATATTGAAGCTGTCCAAAAGCTTCTTGAAAATATAACCACCCCTGTCATTGCCTCAGGTGGTATAACTACAATGCAAGATCTCGAAAAATTGGCAGGTTTGGAATCATTGGGGTTAGAGGGAGTTATTATTGGCAAAGCCCTTTATACCGGAGATATTGATCTGGGTGAAGCCATCCGCTTATACCAGCGCTAAAGTGAGGGGAGGGAGGCGGCACAAATTCTGTGAAGAGGTTAAGCTTTTTGTTCCCGCAATTTTTCCTGTACCCATAAATTTATAAGGGTATCTGCAGAAACCCCACGCTTTTTGGCAATCGCTTGAATTTTTTCAGATAACATGTTATCCAAGGCATAATAAGTCATTTCAGATTCGATATCCACTTCAAATTCTGTTTTTTTTGTCTCTTCCCAATAATCGGATAAATCATGAGTGTCCCAAAATTTACCAATTTCCTTATAAGATTTTGCCTTGGATAAAGAACTTCTACCTTTGCTCATACCTTTTCCTTTCATTATTTGTCATATCCCGCGCCGATAAAATGAGTGCATAACCATTTTTTTTATACACAAAAAAGACAATAAGATAACGGCCACTATTCGTCTGACCCATTGCTGTATAAACATTTTCACCAAGCTGATGCCCCTTTTCAATAAACCTGAAATAAGGCCGATAAGCCAAAATATCTCTTACTTCATCCTGAGAAACATTGTGCTTGCGTACAAGTTTTTCAATGATATCATCGAGCCAGATCAGCCTTTTAATCTTCAATTAATCTCTCTCCTTAACCTATTTACTGATACCTTATTATACTTTTCAATTTCAATAAAGGCAAATATTTATCCTGGATAATACATTTGGATTCAAATTGGATTTTCTGGTCAATGACCAATCAGACCGACGATGATTAAAGTTTACCACCCTCTGAAATTTTTCATCAAAGCAGGCTTTACACCAGTACACAAAATTAGTTGCCCTCTCACCTGGGAGCAGTTTGCCGGCTTTGACGTAAAAGATGCCAAAGCAAATAAGCGGCTACTTGGCTTGGTAAGGAATCTGCTTATCATGGAAAAAGGACCATGAACCGAAGGTGGCCTCAGCTATTGAGCCCATCAACTTATCAACTTAAAAACTCATTAAGGAGAGAAAAATACTTTTAGAATGGGAACTTTTGGCTAAAGAGAGAACTTATTTAGAAAATTTGATATCCCTGAAGACCTTGTCCATAAGACCAAAGCTGAAGGGATAGTGTTACAAGACTGCACCAGGGTCCCGGTGAGGATAACCAACAAGGATACAGGCAATCAGAGCATTTTTAATTTTAGAGAGGTAAAGAATAATTGAAATGAGCAGGATAATAATTCCCTTACCACTATTGCCGTATTTTTATCAATTTTTCGGCAAAAGATCAAAGCCAAGCTTTCAATCAATAGCGATCCTGTTCTAAGGCATCAATTCGTGTCTGTAATGCTTCGATTTGCGCTTGCTGAACTGAAGGCAGTGTCAATAAGCACGCTGACGATATTGCTGTGTTCTACCGACTTATATCCCTCAACATCAGTAGAAACATGGGGTAAGACCTCCTCTACTTCCTGAGCAATAAGGCCGCTTTTTTTGGGTTGACGCAAAGACAAGGAAGGAAGATCGAAAAGTATACTGATAGCCCCTTAGTGACGACTTATTATAGCAGAAAAAGAGTGGCTATTAAAACAATGGTCATAAGAAAGAAAAATATTCCGGTAAGGAGCTTTGTTGTGGCCAAATGACGTTGCATGACCACTGCCAGTTGCTTTGAAGATGAGCCCTCATAGGTCACCAGAAAAACAACCCCCAAAGGTAAAATAAAAGCCAGATTATAAAGGGCCAAATAGGAAACCGCATGAAGCTTGAGTTCAGGAATACCGGCAACAACCATTATCGTGGGTAAATACACCTGTCCGGTACACGCCAATTCCAAAAAAGAAATAACAACTCCCATAGTAAAAGCTGCAGCCACGGCTCCCCTCACGTTTGTTTTTTCCTTAATCACCCGGTGAATTCGTTTTTTTAAAATTTTGGGTAATTGCAAGGAGACTTCCCTCGTTTTCCCCTGGCGAATTTTAATGAAATCCCGAATACTTAAAATTCCAAAAATAAACGTTCCTAAAGCCATGACCTGAAAAATAACGAAGCGAAGAGTATATAACATGCTGAGCCTTTTAAGAAATTGGAACATCCCCAGGCCAAGTAAAAAATAGGTTAAAAATACACCCAGAGTAAATGAACCTCCTACCCATAATAAATCTTTCCCCTTCTTACCGATAAAAGCCAACCAGGAAATTAAAAAAATGATGGTAGCAAAGGCACAGGGATTGATACCATCCAAAAGACCACTGCCAAAAATAGCCAAAGGGCCGAGTTTTTGAAATCGGTTAACTATTTTTCGGTAAACCTCTGAAGAAGATTTATCATCAATCAATATATTGGCCCAAAGACAATTGCTGCCGGAGGCCTGATATTTAAGAATAAGCGATTCAAGATTGCCGCAGGTTAGCTCTTTTAAGGCCAAAAATTTTTCTCCAACCATGACCATCGGGGCTAAAAGGGATTTTTTTTCAGGAAGGCCAATCTTTTCAGCCATAACCTGCTGAGCAAGAATGTTTTCGGTTTGGGATACATCAAATTGTTTAATGGATAGATAGGGATATTTATTTTTAAGATATTTCAAGGAAGCTTGGGTCCGGTCACATTTTTTACAGCCCGGTTTGGTAAAAAAGGCCATATAGATGGGTGGTGAAATTGCCTTAGTTTGCACATCAGTCGCTGAATCTTCAATGCCGGGCAAAGAGCAACCTCCCTGTTGGATATAATGCCGAACATATTCTTCCAACCTATCTTCTATTTCCTCTTTCCCTGCCAGGAGATGATCTCCTATCACCAATACAGGAGACTCATTGGTCTCTTTATGATATTTTTTTTCCAAGAGAACTAATTTTTGATAATTGTTAAGATCATCAAGATCAAAATAGTGGACTTTAATTTGAGGATATTGCTCGCTCAGTTCAGGTAATAAAAATTCTTTAACCTCTTGGCAGGATTCACATCCTTCAGTGCCGAAAAGGGCTATCGAGATATCGGCATCTGTTTGATTAATTTCCTGTTTATTAGGCCGAAACCCTAAAGGGCCAAAAAACAATAAAAAAATAATCACAGTGAGCGTTAAAATTTTTATTATTCGAAAATTTTTTTTCATAAATAATACCATTAAATATTTTCGGCAAATAAATCATAGGTCTCAGCCCCGGTAATTCTGACTGGTCTTATTTCTCCCGCTTTCCAGAGACCATCGCCTGACAAATACACTACTCCGTCGATGTCCGGAGCATGGCCTGAGGTCCTCCCTATAGCACCAACTGAAGAATCCCGGCTTTTCGGTTGTATTTTATCAATGATAACCTCCTGAATAGTTCCGATTCGGCGCTGATTTTTTTCAAGAGAAATGCCGGCTTGAATACGTAAAATTTCATCCCGCCTTTGTTCTTTAACCCTTTGAGATATTTCACCCTTCATTTGGGCTGCCTTGGTCCCTTCTTGGGGGGAAAAAGAGAATACTCCCAGACGATCGAATTTGACATCAGCCACAAAAGCGCGTAATTCTTCAAACTGTTTTTCCTCTTCACCAGGGAAACCAACCATCAAAGAAGTCCTCAGAACTGCTTGAGGAAGTATCTCCCGAATAAGATTGATGGCATTTTCAATACTCTTTCGGGTGTTTTTTCGATTCATGGCTCGCAGGATACTATCATTTATGTGTTGAATGGGAACATCGATATAGTTACAGATTTTGGGTCCCCGAGCTATACATTCCAATAACTCCCTGGAAAGAAAATCCGGATACGTGTATAACAATCGAATCCATTGGAGAGCCTCAAATTTTACCAACTTCTGGAGAAGAACAACCAATGTGTCCTGAACTAAATGATGGTCATGTCCATAGGCTGTAGTGTCCTGGGCTATAAGGTTAACCTCTCGAACCCCTTGCTGAACCAGTTCTCTGCATTCAGCTATCACCGAGGCAGACTCCCTGCTTCTGTATTTACCTCGCAAACGAGGGATAAGGCAATAGGAGCATTGGTTATCACAACCCTCGGCAATTTTTACATAGCTTACATGAGGAAAAGTTGCTCTCATGCGTGGTGTATGCTCTGTATAGAGAAAGGTGGGTTCATTAACCCAGACAAATTTTTGTAATTTTTTTTCCAGAGCGTCCTGACAGAGTCGCACAATGTGGGCTATCATGCCCGTGCCAATCACCAAATCGATTTCCGGAATCTGTTGCCGAAGTTCCTCCCCATAATCTTGGGCCAAACATCCCATCACTACCAGTAGGCGTGTTGGCCCTCCTTTTTTTTGCTCTGCCAATTCCAAAATAGTTTCAACAGATTCTTTTTTAGCATCCTCAATGAAACTACAGGTATTAATAATGACAATTTCCGCTTCAGTCTCATTGAAAGTTATGGGGAAACCGGCTTGATGAAGAAATCCGAGAATCACTTCGGAATCTACTAAATTTTTAGGGCAGCCCAGACTAATCAGAGCCACATTGGGGAATTTTTGAGGTTTCAAAAAAAATCCTTACTTATTATATTTACCTATCTTAACCATATCTTGAACATGGTAAAGCATATCAAAGATATGGGAATCTTATCGACAAAAAAATTATACCATAAGTCTGTTCTTAATCAACTAATTTCATCAGTTTAAAAATCAAAAACTTCGCTAAATTAAACAGCCATCTTCCGGAGTGCCTCAATCCCTAGATCTCCCACCTTAATCCCTAAATCTTGAGCTGCCTTGCTAACCCTTTCTACAGGTTTTTCAAGCATCTCCTTGAGGTTTTTTACGCCAGTGACAATAGCTGAGGCATCATTGAATTTATCAGCTACTTCAATGTCAAAATAACCACAGCCTAAAAAACCTTTTGGCGCTTCAATAATCAAAATGGCGGTATTTTTAGTCGCAATTTTTACACCTTTAAGCTTATTACCATTGATGTCAATATATTGAATTTCCATTTTTTTCTCCTTGTGCCATTATTCTCTTAAAGAAGATGAGCGTAATAATAAGTCGACATTTTTCATTATGGGCTATCTTGAAATGAAAGTTGGCAAACCATTCGCTGAAGTGATATAGGGAGGCTCTTTGTAAAGTTGCTTAGCGAAGCAAAAGCGATAAAAATTGCTGATTATAAATAATCCTTTAATATTAATATATTATATTCATTTTCAGGGGAGATACAGGATTTCCCCCTGCCGCAGGATTCGGACTTGTCTTTGAAATTCACGGCATTCTTCAGTGATTTCTTTCATATATTGGGGTTTCATGTGAAAAAGCCAAAGGGGAATACTTCGATTTACTTCGGATAAAAGCTTATTAAGTGAAGCCGGGATCAAGTGCCCTGTTTGTTCAGCTAATTTTTTCAACCTATTAGGAAATGAGATTTCAATAAGCATAGCTTTTATATGTTTTGTGCGGTTAATTATTTGAATAAGTTGTTGAATATTTCCGGTATCCCCAGAGTAAAGGAAAGCCACATCTTTTTCGCTAATCAGATAGCCGACACTGGGGACAGTATGGCACACAGGAAAGGGAATAACCTCAAATTCACCGATAGAACAGGTTTTCTCCGGAGGAATGGATTGAAGCTTGAAAATAGGAGGCCCTTCTGCAGGCAATTGGGTAAAATCCGGCCAAATCTGATTATTGAACACGTGTTGGTGCAAAGCTTCAATAACTTCAGGTATACTGATAATCGAAATAGATCTTTGATTCCGTCCGAATATTATGTCCCCTAGAAAAGGAAGCCCTACTATATGGTCCAGATGAGCATGGGTGAGTAAAACATCGGTAATATTATACTGCTCTTCTATCCTTAATAATTCACCGATTTCTCCTGCATCAAGAAGAAAATGATCATTGAGTAAAAAAGCAGTGGTATAATAACCAGGGAGTTTACCTTGGCAACATCCGAGAACTTGGATTTTCATATTCCCTCCCCCCTCTATATCTCATTTTCTAGATTTTTTTGATGCTATTTTTGACATTACCTTCTTTTTCGGTACCTTTGCCCCTTTGCACTAAGTCTTCTCCTGACTCCAAAACCCAATTTATGCCCACCTTCCCATATTCCAAAGGTGATCAAACTAAGCTAAGTTCATATGCTCATTATTTCTTGATACGAATAGGATTGCAACAATTTTTTTAGATTTTTTCATCCCTTTATTTTTTTTGTGCCTTTGTGCTATAATGGGATTCAATATGGGATCTATGGATTTGTCCAATGGAAGGGAATAAAATAAGTAAAGAAAAATACAAAAAAGGTCGATTATATACTATGAGCAAAAATGTCCTTATAAATATCTTTATATAGATACTTAAGATCAGAGAAAATCCTGTTTTCTCACTTATAGTGAAAATCCAAAAAAAAATTTAAAAACTTGACTTTTAAAAATTTTTGTTAGAAAATTTAGAACCTAGAAAGTGATATGATAAAATTTATTTAATATCAATATTTACTATGGCATAAAGTAATCATAAGCGAAAGAGGAGGTTAAAGGTTATGGGTATGGTATTTGTAGTTTTAGGTGGATTTTTAGCGGTAATTTTAGGTATCTTGTTATTAATTTTTTGGTTTGGCCCATTCATTGCCATATTACAGGGAACTGTCCCTTTAATATTGCTTCTCGGGGGAGGAATTGCCCTTTTTATTGGGATTACCGAAATAAAAGACACCTTAAAGAGCAAAGAAGAAGAAAGCAAATTCGACACCTTCCAAGAAGAACCTAAGGTGTGCGAAACATCAGAAGTGGAGAAAAATACTGAAAAAGACAAAGAGGAAGAAAAAACAAAGACAAAAAAAGAAAACGATTAACGATTAAGATTTTTAAATAGATTTCTGCTTTATTTGAAAACAAGAAATACTAAAGACTAACCATCGAACATCATAAAAATACCGATGGTTAGTCTTTTTTATTTTATATGGCATGGTGAGACAAATAAAAATTTATATTATGCAATATTCCGGAAATTTATCTTGACAATATCTTTCACTTACTATAAAAAACTTTTATGCACTACATAGAACTTCTTAATTTAAAAAAAGAACCCTTTTCAATCTCTCCTGACCCTAATTTTTTCTATCATTCCAAAGATTATGAGGAATGCTTACAAAAGCTTGAATTATCTATTCGTTTGCGAAGGGGATTAAGCATTGTTTTAGGAGATGTGGGCACAGGAAAAACCACCTTAAGCAGGGCTTTAATCCAACTATTCCAAGGCTATGAAGAATTTCGATTTCATTTAATTCTTGACCCTTCTTTTAATTCCGAATATGAATTTTTACTGAGTTTAGTTAAAATATTTAATATCCCCGTTCCCCGGGAAAATACAAATTTAGCCTTTAAGGAGGTTATCCGCACCTACCTATTAAAAGAGGGATTGGAAAAAAAGCGAATAATTGTACTTATTATTGATGAATCCCAGAAAATGGACTACCCCTTTCTGGAACTATTAAGAGATTTTTTAAATTTTGAAACCAATGAATATAAATTACTTCAATTAGTAATCTTAGGGCAATTGGAGTTTTTAGAAAGGACCCAAGGCAAAAAAAATTTTATGGACCGGGTTAATCTGATATATTTTTTAAAACCCTTGAATTTAGATGATACCCGAGAGATGATTAAATTCCGTTTAAAAAAAGCAGGCTTTTTTTCTCACCAACCACTTTTTACTAAAGATGCTTACCGAAAAATCCATCATTACAGTCAGGGATATCCGCGAAAAATTATAACTATTTGCCACCACTCTCTCCTGACTATGCTGATAAAACACCAACATATGGTTGATGGACAAATTGTTGGATCAGTTGCCGGATCTCTTTTTTCGGAAAAAATATTTCCAAAACGAAAAAATGCCTTTGTCTATAGTTTAAAAATAGGGACAGGCGCCTTAGCAACTATAGTTCTCCTGATTTTTGCCTTTGGGTTAGTGGGTTCATTTTTTTATCCCGGTATATTCAGTAAAAGTCGATTTTCATTTTTAGAAGAAAAAAAGGAGGCTTTCGTAATGGCCCCTTTAGTCTCAAAGGATAGTTCTTCTGATCCATATATATCAAAGCCGGCTGCATCTGAAAAATATATTTCTAAAACTACACTATTTGAACCTTCAAGATCAGAACAAAATATATCCAAAAGGACAGGTCTCGAACAGCAAATGTCTTTTCCCCCCCTCCATAAATCTTTAAAATATAACCAAATAATATCCGAACCAACAAAAACCGAGAAAAATATATCCAGTCACCCAAGATTTGAACAAAAAATATTTAAACCCACCATAGAACATACTGAGCGGAGTAATCATAGTCCTGCCGTTTCGGATATCTACACCAATCCGGTCACAGAAAAATTCAGTTTTTCGCCCCAGTCAATTCCATCTATTACAGAAAGGATAAAAGGATATCGATTGATTACAGCTAAAAAAGGTGATAGTATTTACGTTTTGGCTTCAAGACTCTATAATTTTGAAATTACAGATGAAATATTGGCCTTTATACAAAAAGCTAACCCTGATATCTTAAATTTAGATTTAATAGACCCTGGTCAAAAGATATACTTCCCCGATTTTACTGACATAAAGAATGAGGAAAACAATTTTCATATTTATGGCGTACATGCAGGTTATTTTATTACCTTGGCCAAAGCTCAAGCCTGTATTCAGCAGCTTTCACAAATCGATAGCCGTATTTATATTGAAAAAGAAAATTTTCCCGGACTAGGGGAAAAGTATGCTGTTATTATTGGACCTTTTGCAAAAATAGCTGAGACCTGGAATTTATTAGAAGTATTAAAAAGAAAAAATTTAACTAATTCTCGGGTTATAATTCTTAATTGAGGCCAAAAAATAAGCCCCTCATACCGAACTCCCATATTCAATACGCCGGAAAAAAATTTGGCGGGAAAGGTTAAGGAAGGGTAATATTTACCAATGAAGGAAAAGGAAAATCTTGCCAGCACGAATCAATTAATTCGATTTATCCGTGGAGACGTCAAATATGAGGAGTTTTATGACCAACCTCCCCAAATAGAAAGTAAAAGTAATAGAAAGCCTATGATAATCATGGGTGGCGTTTCTTTACTCGCAGGACTTTTGCTTATTTTAGTCGGATATCTATTTTTATCCCGACAATTAAAGTTTTATCAATCACAACTAACCGGCATCACTACAAGCTTAAAAACTGCGGAAATAGAAAGCCTTTTACCCGAAGATGTTGAGGCGGACAAAGCATTTGGGGAGCAGCAAAAAAGGCTTTATAAGGACTTACTCAATGAAAAACTATCAATGACCTGTATCTTGAAAGAGTTATCTTACCACATCCCTGCTAATATATTTTCAAAAAAAATTTTTTTAAAAAATAGTTTCTCACCAGAACTACAAGAAGGGGTATTAGGCAAAAAATTAATTTTTGAAGGCTCAGTCATAAAAAGGGATATCTATGAAGATGGAGATCTGCCGAAATTCTTAGCTCAACTTAAACAATCGCCCTTTTTTCAAAAAGTACAGGTAAACTATCAAAATGAGTTGAACAGCAATTTTAGACATGTATTAGATTTTATTCTTACCTGTGATTTACAATGAATAAGATGTTGAGGGGAATCAAGGTCCCTTTAAAATAAATAACCTCACACCTTATTGAAACAATTTCACATATGCTTATGCTAAAAAAAATATGAAAAAAAAACTTATTTTAAGTCTTACTTTTGGTTTTTTATTCATTGGCGCTTCTTGGTTTTTGCTTTCGCCTTATATTTCAAAAACATGGGCGATTAAACAAAAAATTCGACAAAACCAAGAAAAGCTTGAAAAAATGGTCCTACTTTCCAGACAATCAGCCGAATGGAAAAATAAACTTCTTTTACTTCAAAATGATATCCAATACCTATCAAATTATCTTCCCAAACAAAAGGAACTTAATACCCTTTCTCACAAACTTCGCTCTAAGGCGATAGATTATAACCTGAATATTTTTGACATTGGTTTTGACCATTCTTTTTCATTAAGAGAAGTTAATTCCCAGCCGCCAACTTTTTATTTAAAAATAGTTCCTCTTCAAGTACGCTTGGAGGGACAATTTCCCAATATTTATCGATATTTGGAATATTTAGAAAAATTACCTTGTTTTTTTGGATTCGATACCCTGGAAATTTTAAAAAAACAAAAACAAAACACTTCCACTTTTCCAACGATCCAGGCTAGTATGGCAATAAATGTATTATGTTTATCCCCAAAAAGAAAATCACTTTTCGCCTCTTCTTTTAAAATGAACAATACCGATTATCCTCCTATTCAAATTTCTCCTTCTTTAATCACTACTCAAAAAAATCTCCGCATTAGGGCCTTAGGTAAAAATCTTTTCATACCAGAGCAAAGTAAAGAAATTAATGAATATATGACTGATAATGAAAGCATAGACATTGAAACAGAAACACTATCCTTAATGGATTTAAATGTTAATGGAATTGTAAGTTATCAGGGAGAATATATGGCCCTAATCAATAACCAGAGAGTAAAAAAAGGAAATAGTATAGCAGGAATGGAGGTGGTTTGGATTACGAAAAATCGTGTTTGCTTAGCTAAGGATAAGAAAAAAATTATCCTTAATTTAAATAAATAAAACCGCTTTTAGAATAAAAAAACCTTCAGGTCAGAAATTTTTTTTACTATGGACACGAAGGTTTTTAAAAACAGTACCCTTTTCATTAATTTTTTTACAAAGAAGGAGAGGGGAATTTATAAAGGAAAGAATTATATGAACCCAGCCCAAGAAAAAAACAGACAAAATCAACTACCCCAACAGGAGACGGAAGAAGAAATAGAGTCTGTTTCACTCAATTATATTATCTTTACCGCCATTATCGGGTTATTGTTATTGTTAAATTTAGTAGGAATTTTCCGGACCTTTTTAGGCATCAATACGGCCATTATCTTAACCCTTATCGGCGGTTATAAAATCTTCTACGGGGCCGTAGAAAGTCTCTTTAAAAGAAAAATTTCCGTTGACCTGGCCATTGCCCTGGCTGCTGCAGCCGCTTTGGCCATTAATCAATATTTAGCTGCTGCTGAAGTTATCTTCATCATGTTAATAGGAGAAGCCTTAGAGTCCTTTGCCGTAGACCGAACCCGAGGCGCCATTAAAAAATTACTTGATCTTTCTCCTAAAATGGCCCGGGTTATTCGTGAAGGAAAAGAGGTTGAGATCGAAGTTGAAAAATTGGTTATCGGAGATAAAGTAATTGTTAAACCCGGTGAAAGTATCCCTATTGATGGAGAGGTTTTGTCCGGTCGGTCTTCTGTAGATCAAAGCACTATTACCGGTGAATCTATCCCTGTTGAAAAAAGCACTGGCAGCGCTATATATTCCGGGACTATAAATCAATTGGGCCTCCTTGAGATACGCGCTGATAAAGTAGGCAAGGAAACCCTGCTTTCTAAAATCATCCATCTTGTAGAAGAGGCTCAAGCCCAGAAGGCCCCCATTCAAAAAGTAGCTGATAAATACGCCAAATATTTCGTTCCGGCAATAATTTTGCTGGCAGGAGCTTGCTTTCTGCTAACCAGTGATGTGGTCAAATCGGTTTCCATCCTGATCATCGCCTGTCCCTGTGCTCTTGTGCTGGCCACGCCCACGGCTATTTTTGCCGGGATCGGCAGATTGGCCAAAGAGGGTATTCTCGTTAAGGGAGGCTCCTATCTGGAACAAATGGGCAGGATTGATCTGATTGCTTTTGATAAAACAGGGACCTTGACTCAGGGGCACCCCCAAATTGCCAATATCATTCCTTTTAAAAATTATTCAGAAGAACAGATTCTATCTATGGCAGCCACGGTGGAGCAATATTCAGAACATCTTTTGGCCAATATTATTGTAGAGGAAGCTAAAAATAGATCAATTAAATTTGGGAAAACCAATGATTTTCAGGTAAAACCGGGCCTTGGCGTGGAAGCCCTTTACCAGGGAGAAACTTTGTTGGTGGGCAACAAAAGGCTTATTGAAGAAAATAATCTTGAATTTGATCCAACAGCGCAAAGGTTTTTGAAAGAAATTGACCAAAAGGGGCAAACCCCTATATTGATAGCTAACGGCAAAGAACTCGCCGGAGTTATTGCCGTACAGGATGAGATCCGATCTGAAGCAGCCCGGACCATAAAAAAATTGAAAGAGTTAGGCATCAAAAAGCTTACTCTTCTGACCGGAGATAATGAAAAGGTAGCCAAACAGGTAGCGCAGCAGACAGGGATCGAGGATTTCAGTGCTAATCTTTTACCTGATGCCAAAGTAGCCAAGATTAAAGAATGGCAAAAAGAAGGATATACTGTGGCCATGATTGGCGACGGCATTAATGATGCCCCTTCTTTAACCTGTGCTGATGTTGGTATAGCTATGGGAGGCATCGGATCTGATATTGCCATTGAAACCGCTGATGTAATTTTTATGGCCGATGATTTAAGCCATTTGGAGAAGGCGATAACCATTGGAAAGAAAACCATAAAAACCATTAAGCAAAACATCCTCTATTTTGCCGTTATATTCAATTCCCTGGCAGTAGTGGCTGCTTCCACTATGGTCTTGGTTACACCGGTTGTAGCGGCCATCGTCCATCAGTTTAGTTCTCTATTGGTGGTTGGCAATTCCTTGCGGTTGCTGACAGGCAAAATGAAAAATATGTTGATCGGCTGGGCAAATGCTTTGGGAGGAGGGTTTGTGTACCTTGGCCGCGATCTTTTTAAACCTGCCTGGCAGAATCATTATAAATTGGTAGTCAATAGTCTTCTGGCTATCCTTTTAATAGGGTATCTTAGTTCAGGCCTTACCGCTATTTCCACCAATCAGCTCGGCGTAGTGCAACGCTTCGGTAAAAAAATCACTGATGATTTAAACCCCGGACTTCACCTTTTTTATCCCTGGCCTATTGATAAGGTTACTAAAATCCAGCGGGGTATTGAGCGGGTTGAGATAGGATTTCGAAAAATCCCAAAGACAGGCAATGAACCGGAGCAAACATCGGGCCCGACAATAACAGCTTATGAATGGGAGGTCCAACACCAAGCCATGGGATATCAGGACATGAATGATGAAGCCTTGATATTTACCGGGGATGAGAATTTTCTTGAGATGGACATGGTTGTTCAATACCTGGTTAAGGATCCCTCGGCCTTCCTTTTCAAAATTTCCGGTTTTCAGGATGCTGCTAATCTGGTACGCTTTTATGCCCAATCAGCAAGTCGAGAAATTATCGGCAAAATGAGGACTGATAAAATTTTAACAGAGGATCGAAGTGAAATCGAAACTCAAGTTGCTCACCTTCTTCAAAAAGATCTTGATTCCCTCGATTCCGGTTTATTAATTAAGGGAGTATACCTGCAAAGCGTTCACCCACCAATAGAAGTTGCCGATTCGTTCCGTGCTGTAGTCAATGCCCATGAGGAAAAAAATATGCTGATTAATTTAGCTGAAGCTTATCATAACGAACAGCTTCCCCTTACGCGCGGAAAAGTGAAAGAGGAGATAGAGAAAGCTAATACATATCAAATTGAAATGGTTAATAAAGCAGTTGGAGAAGGAAATAGATTTACTCAGATGAATGCAAATTATGTTACCTATCCTGAAGTTACTTCCTTAAGGTTGTATCTGGAGATGGTAGAAAGTGTGCTGCCGGAGACGAAAAAATTTATTCTGGATGAGAAACGCAAAGGGCAAGAAGAATTGACTATATTCGGCTCAAAAAAACTTGAAACTATAATTAATAATATTACCAAAGAATTATCCGCAAGAGGCAAAAAATAAAGCAACTAAAACTTATCTTTAGGCACTTAGTTCTAAATTTCGTGTTTTTTATGATAGAAAATTTTAAAACCTTTTTGGTTCCGGCTTGTCCGGGTTAGGAGAAATACTGATGGAAAAGAAGGTTGGAAAGAAAATCTTTTTACTTTTTTTGATAATTGCTGTTTTGGTTTTAACATTTTTAAGCATGTTTACTGTAGATGAAACCCAATATAAAATTGTCACTTTTTTCGGTAAACCGACCAATGTGGTCTTAGATCCAGGGTTATATTTCAAATCCCCCTTACATAACACCATCACCTTGGACAAAAGATGTTTAATGTATAACCCGACTCCGTGTGAATATTTAACCCGTGACAAAAAAAATGTGGTAGTAGACGGCTTCGTTATTTGGAAAATTATTGATCCGCTCAACTTTTATGTTACTGTTAACGATGTTCCCAAAGCTGAAGCCTATCTTGACGATCTCTTGTATTCACAGGTTTCTGCCGTTCTCGGTGAATACGATCTTTCCTCTTTGGTCTCTACCAAATCAGAAGAAATGAAGATTGATGAAATTACCCAAAAAATTACCCAAAACTGCCGGCAACGAGCTGAAAAAGATTACAGTATTAATATTGCCAGTGTAAAGTTGAAGCAATTGATTCTTCCTCAACAAAATAAACAAAGTGTTTTTGATCGTATGCGAGCTGAAAGAGAAAGAATTGCCAAGCAATATCGGGCTGAAGGAGAAGAAGCGGCTATGAAAATCCGTGCCTCCACTGACAAAGAATGTAAGACAATCCTTTCAGAAGCCTATCGGAAAGCAGAAATTATTAAAGGCGAAGGAGATGCGGAGGCTATTAAGATTTATGGGAAAGCCTATGGTAAGGATATGAAATTTTATAAGGTATTGAGAACCTTGCAGGCCTATCAGAAATTTTTAAATGAAAAAACTACCATAGTTCTTTCATCGGATTCGGACTTATTAAAGCTTCTTACCAACGGACATGATAGAGGGAATGCTAAATCAGTCAATTTCGAAACAGACGAATCAGACCAAACAAATCAAATGAATAAAGTAGTCATCAAATAGAAAGGTAAACAGATGAAACATTCAAGAACAATAAACAAATGGATAAAATGGCTGGTTGGAATTGCCTGTATAATGTATTTTATGTCCGGATTTTATCTGGTCTCAACCAACCAATTAGGTGTGAAAAGACGCTTTGGCAAAGTAGTTGATTCAAGAGTGACGTCGGGATTACATTATCGGTTGCCTTATCCGATTGAGAAAGTAGACCTGATTAAGGCACGAGAGAAAAAACGAATAAGCGTCGGTTTTCAATTTGCTGATCAGGCGGCGGGTCGGGCTTCCAATCCAACAGAGGGAGAATTTTTAAGCGGAGATAATAATATTATAAGAATGGAAATGATCCTGCAATACTCAATCCTAGAGCCTGTTGATTATCTATTTTCAGTGAGGGAACCAAGTAGTTTAATTGAAGGTTTGGCCAAATCTGCTTTGTCCGAAATAGTAGCTCAAATGAAAGTTGATGAAATTTTTATAGGCAGCGGCAAGGTTGCCATTCAAAAATCAGTGTTAGATAAAACGCAGCATCAACTGAATACCTTGCTTCAAGGAAAACATTGGATTCAGTTATCTTCCATTAACCTTCAAAATGTTTTCCCCCCCCTTGAAGTGGCTGATGCCTTTAAAGACGTAGCTACAGCCAGGCAGGACCGCGATCGTTATGTCAATGAAGCGCAAGGGTATCAACATGAAAAAATCCCCCAGGCCAGAGGTGAGGCAGAGAAAAATTTGCGCGAATCTGAAGCTTATAGAGTTGAAAAGATTAACATGGCCTCAGGAGAAGCCAAAAGATTTTCTAAAATGTGTAAAGAATTTAAGGGAAATGAAGAGGCTACTTATTCTCGTCTTTTTTTGGAAACCATGGAAAAGACTATGCCTAAAATGCAAAAGGTCATTGTCAATTCCGGTAGTCGGGAAAAACCATTTAATTTAAAAATTATAGATCTGGACCAATGAAAAAGAAAATATTTATATCAATAATTCTTGTTATTGGAATAGGGGTATTCTTGCGATTGGTTATTACGCCAAAGAGTAAAGGGCCTGAAAAAAATGAAGACATTATCTGGAAGATGCTTTCATCCGCTAAACTTGGAAATACTCAACAATATCTGGATTGTTTCACGGGAAAATCCTTAAGGACCTTACAAAAAGCCAACCAAGAAAAAGGTGAGACAGATTTTCGAGATTACATTCAACAAAATGCCCAAGCTATTAAGGGAGTGTCTATCATTAATAAGGAACAAAAAAATTCCCTAAAAACAGTATTTGATGTAGAAATAGTTTATGCAGATCGAAATGAGTATCAGACCTTTTCTCTTCAAAAGGCCCAAGAAGGGTGGAAAATAAACGAAATCTCAAAATCGGTTATCACAAAACAACCTATCCCCTATATGGAAACGGTGGTAAAAGAAGAGTAAATTTCTCATTATTCATCCCCGAAACAGGTACCTACAGATTTAGCTACCCTAACCAGGGATGAGGAAGGGGAAACCAATTTTAATTGGCTAATAGCCTCTTCAATAGGTATGGAAGCGATCTCCTGACCGTGTAAGCAAACCATTAGACCAAATTTCCCTTCTGTTGCCAACTCTATCGCTTTGGCGCCGTATCGTGTGGCTAAAACCCTGTCAAAGGCAGTAGGGGTCCCTCCCCGAAGAAGATGTCCTAAAACGGTGACTCGAGATTCAAGTTCCGTCCTTCTTTCAATCTCTTCGGCCAACATAAGGCCGATCCCTCCCAGACGAATGGGGTCCGGGCTGGTTTCGACAACTTTTTTGACTATGGCTTGACCTCCCTTAGGTTTGGCCCCTTCAGCGACCACAACGATGCTATATTTTTTTCCTTTTTGGCTTCTTTCTTTTACTTTGGCTATAAGGCAATCGTAATCATAGGGAATTTCCGGAATCAAAATAATATCTCCACCGCCTGCAAGACCCGAATGAAGCGCAATCCATCCTGCATATCTGCCCATAGTCTCAACCACCATAACCCGATGGTGAGATTCGGCCGTTGTGTGTATTTTATCAATAGCCTCAGTAGCATTAAAGACTGCCGTATCAAAACCGAAAGTACGATCAGTTCCCGATAGATCGTTGTCAATGGTTTTTGGTATAGCAATTATATTCAAGCCCTTTTCTTTAAATTTTTGGGCTACTGTAAGTGTGCCATCTCCACCAATACAAAATAAGCAATCCAACCCTAATTCTCTATAATTATTAATAACTATCTCTGAAACATCACTATAGGTAATTCTCGCATCCCTTATTTCAGGCCATTTGAAAGGATTTGCTTTGTTTGAGGTCCCTAAAATAGTTCCCCCCAGGCTTAAAATTCCGGAAACATCCTCATAATCCAATTGTCTGGTTCTGTTTTCAATAAGTCCCTGAAATCCATCCTTAATTCCTATAACTTTAATTTGATGATCCAGTATAGCTGATTTAGCCACCGCCCTAATAGCGGCATTAAGTCCCGGGCAGTCACCTCCCCCGGTTAAAATGCCTATTTTTTGAATTAAATGCTTCATAGCCTTCCTTTCTAGAAATATTTTTTTTAAAAATCACTTTTTGATGCATTCGTAAAAAGTCCTTTTTGGTAAATTTGTCATTTCGACCTCAGGGAAAAATCTTATGTTTTTCAGCATCTTGTGCGATAAAGGTTTCTCACACCCGTTCGAAATGATATTTAGATGAGACTTTTTACGAGACCATCACTTTTTAATCAATTTTAAATATGTAATTTCACGGACTTATATGAAAATAATTTCATATATAATTTAGGCCCATTTTTTATATAATTATACAAATACTCACTTACGATATATTGTACGTTATATAATTCTACCATACTATATGTTGTGTTAAAAATTGTTTAGTGTTTCATAATAAAAACCAATTTATTAAATAATTTTATAAAATTAATATGAAAAATATTTCATAATTTATATTTATAAAAATTATTTTTCTTAATACAATATCAATAATAAACCGCTGTATTTATATAATAAATCAGCTAATTAAAATTGATTTCTGTAAAAGGAATATATTTTGCATATACTCTAAATAATCGCAAAGAGAAAAACCTTTTTTTACTAAAATTATGGGGGGAGTATTTGTCATTTGTAAATATAATTTTTTATTTTTAGTAGTAATCTCCAAATTATCAATTTTTCATTAATTTACTCCAATAATGCATTACCAATGGCATAACTCCAGCATAAGTATGACTAAATTTAAAATAGATTTTACTATACTCAAATTAACTGTCAACTAAATAATTATCGACAAAAATTCTCCCCAATTTCTTCATTTACACTATTTATTACCTTCTTAAAGCTAAAAATGATTGTCTCGTAAATAATGACATGTAAAACATGGCTTGACTGTAAAGTAATTTTTTGCTTTACACCCTTTACTTTTTTACAACTATAGATTTTCAGAAAAATAATTTCATAATCGTTATTCAATTAAAAGTAGCGCAGGGCTTTAACCCTGCATTTTAGCAAGGCTAAAGCCCTGCGCTAAAGTAAAAATTTAACATCTGAAAATCTAGCTATCAAAAATATTAAAGCAGTGATTAAGGAGGTGAGGAAAAAAAATCTTAATTTCATTTTGTTATTGTCTTTCAATTGAATAAAACACTGGGCTAAAAAAAGCCCCTAACCAAAAAAGGGTAATGAGAAGGAGTAATATGTTTTCATATTACACATATCAACCAAAAAAAGATGACGAAAGCAAGTTATACGCATTTTTAGCAGCCCTAGATATGAGGGCTAAAATTTCAATTCAAGAGCCGAAACCTCTTAAGAAGAAACATAATCACCAAACCCATGGTTCTTTAAATAAATTAAAAAAGGATGACAATAACATGCATTAATTACCTTATTCCACCTTTATCATAATTTAATTTTAAAGGTCTTGTATAAGGTAAATTTGTAAAAAATGAAATGTAAAAGCTGAAATGATTTTATATCTCGTTGTTTTAAAATAGATTATACAACAGAGAAACTTTTTACTTTTTACCTTTTACTTTTCAACGACTATATCAATTTAAAGGAGCGCCAAATGATGAAAAAAAAGGCTGTACAAAAAGGAGGAGAAGAAGCAAAGGAAGTAAATAAGGATTGTAGTATAAAAAAAATTGATTCTCATGAATGGAAAATTGTATATAACCTTTTGAAATCATATAATTTTAAAAAATATACTCAAAGCTCTACCCTTTGTAATAGAGGACATTTTTTATAATCTGCTCCTTTATAGTAAAATCTTTTCGCATGTTCAACAATCAAGGCATGATATTCCTGATAAATGATTAAATCTTGGGGAAGATTTTTTTCAAAAAGATCCTTGATCCCATCATACGTATATTTTTCATTAATAATTCCTAAATTACTCAGTATTCTCCGAGTATATGCATCAACCACAAAAGTCGGCACTTTAAGTCCATACAAAAGCATTGAGTCCGCAGTTTCCGGACCAACACCCCAGAGAGCAAGAAGTTCTTCTCTGGTTGGGATTTTATCTTGCGCTAAATTGATAAAATATTCAGTAAATATTTTAACCTTCCGAGCCTTTTGGTTAAAATAGCCTGCCGGTTTAATATTCTCTATGAGGGTCTCATTATCCATGTCCAAAATACGTTCAGGATTAAGGCAATTTTTCCTTTGCAGGGTTTTTAGAACCTTTTCTACCTGAGGCCATCCGGTATTTTGCGTAAGAATGGCCCCCAGGCCAATTTCAAATATTTGGTCTCGAGTTTTAGGTATATCGTAATTTCCGGGATGATACCCGCTTACCGTTCCTGTTTTGGTTGGATTACATCCATTATAATCAACTAATGGCCACCATCCTTGCGGACCATATTCCTCCAAAAGATAAAAATAAATATTAAGCAACATCTGTCTCATAAAATAATTCTCCAAAAAATCCCATTTTTTTTAACGAAATTTTAATTGTGCGAACCTAACCTGGACAAGGGGAATCAAAAAGGTTTTAAAGATTTTCTGCCATAAAAAACACGAATATTACAATTAAAAGCCTAAAAAGCTAAATTTAGAAGGTTCCAGGATTTTTTTATTCCATATTTTGACTGATCAATAAGATTTTTTCAACCTTATTCCTCCTAAAAAATGCCCGATTTTAATTACAGTTATTTTCTTTTCGCTATCTATCATCTACAGGGAAATTTTATCGCCATTGTGTATAATAAAAAAACAGGAAGTTGCTGAAGGTGTATTCTACTTGCTTTTTTATAACTTTATTCCAAAACATCTCATAGGAATAGTCTATAGCGGCAAAATCGGTATGCGAAAGTTATTTAAGGGGCAAAAGTTAAGATTTGCGCACTTCTTAGAGCAGCGGCATTTTGTATAAGCAAGGCAATGTTAATTTTTCTAATAAATTGTCGATCATCCTTGGGCAATGA
>DAOURK010000118.1 GCA_030625085.1 Pseudomonadota bacterium | reverse complement strand
ATTTTTTATTGCATTAACTTTGGTTATCTGTAATAATTGCTTAAATACTATATTCTCAAATATTATGTTTGGTTTTCTATGCTTTCCATTCTTAGGCCATTTCTAATTGCGCCTAACTCTGTAACTTACTGCGTGGTTCATTGGATTCAGTGGCCATTATTACAATTCCTTTTCGTGTGTTGGATTGACTCCTTGTCCTATTAAATCCAGACTACTGATCCAGCCCTTTTCCAAAGGAGTCTTCACGTGATAATAAATTATAAATCTTATTACTTTAGCATCTAATATCTCTATACGGGTTCCCATGGGAAGTTTTTTGACCTTATGAAAAACATCTATCGGAAGGGCAGAATACAGCTCCGGTATTAAATTGGTTTCTTCAGTGAGTTGAAACGATTGCCCTATGCATAAAGGATTCAAAATGTCATTGTCTGGCGTATGCCCGACTAATCTTTTCCAAATGCCGGTAAACAGAGATAGTGTTTCATCTGAACCCTCTGCATCTTTATTAAGCTCGGCAGCAATATTCTTGTTTATTTCGAGCAATTCTTTCCATTTTTCAATCCTGCAGGGGTCCTGTTCTGTTAAAAGATACCCCTTAATGGCTGTAATTCTGGCATTTACCTGTATAATGGCTGTGCGATAAGATCGGCGCTGCTCATATATGTTGTGGATTTTTTTTTCCAGATCTACTAAACTTTCCAAGGGTTTACCCATCTTTTTCCTACTTTTGGCAAATTTTTTAAACTTTTAAAGCCGCAACATACTCGACACCAAGCTAATGAGGGGCCTCTTCTTTAATCAATTTTAATCAATTACTCTCCATCAATACCCAGGAGCTTTTTAAAATAACCTGATTTTAGTACAACCAAATAACTGGGCCGGTAGTCATCTTTGATAAATATCGCCTTATTCCCGGCCAGCCATTCATGAAAGATTTCAAAGGTGTTCCCTGTAAATCTTACGCTAAATTTACGAGGATTTTGGCCTACCAGGTCTACCTTGTAATTATATTTTAAGCCCGGGTGAGGGGTTTTTGTGGTATCAGCGATCCTTTTGGCCCCGACAATTTCCTCTTTATCAACGTTATGCTCTTGGGATATATGAGCGTAAACTCTATTCCCTTTTAGCGATAGCGATCTATGAGGAAGTGATATAAAGATTATAAACAGCAATATTATAGCCGCAAAAATGGTAAGTCTTTTCATGGTGTACGCTCTCCTTATTAGCGAATAGTAAGATCGATCAAACTATTCGATAAACTTCGATTTTTTGTGTTCGGATCTCTACATTCAAAAATGGATAAATTTTAAGCTTAAGTCGTGTGCGCTACAGCAAAAGTTAAAATAACCGATAAATCATCGATCTGTGGAGAAGTACCGCCGAGAGTTAAAACTATCTCAATTTTGGCATTATCTGCAATCGCCGAATCCGACACAGTGCCCACCACGGCCGTATTGTCAGCAACAATAGCGATAGCAGAAGATAGGACGGTTGTACCGGCCTCCTCGATATCAATCGTGTAAGTCTCATTAGCGTCGCCTGTATCGATATCTCTGGCGCAAATTGAGACCTCGATTAATGTGGCAGCAAATGGCATTTGAAAAGTAAAAACAGGATCAACTGTGCCTGTCTCGGGCCCATCATGCGTTAGGGCGGTTATAGTATAGCTCTTTGGAGCAGCCAGTAAGGTATTGGCAATAGCCCCCAAATTAACATCGGCATCCGGAATGGTCCAGGTCCTGGCACCGGTTGGATCGGTGATACTCATGGTTATTTTATGAGTGCCAGCCGTAGCGCCATCAAATGCGATCGGGTTGGCTCCGGCGGCCGTAGCACTGGAAATAGTCGGTCCGGTAACAGTTGGGCTTGTTAAGGTCTTATTGGTTAGTGTTTGAGTGCTTGTAAGGCCGCAGAAGGTATCATCAGCAGCCAAAGTGGGGATATCGAGGTAGAACGAACCAATATCATTTGTGCCGTAATCGAGATCATAAATTCTAGGTACGGCTATACCATACCTTTCCCTGTTAACCGTCTGCGCCATTGCTATACCGGATACAACCGCCAAAAGAATAATCACTCCAAAAATAATTTTAGCTCTTTTCATAACTGAATTCCTAACCCGGCCAAGCCGGAACTAAAAAGGTTTAAAATTTTCTATTACAAAAATTACAAATTTCAGAACTAAGTGCCTAAGCCAAACCAATAACCAAACCGGCCCTTGAAGTGCCGGTTTGGAGGCCCCCCTTATCCTTGTAAGGAATCCCCTGCAAGGATAAAGGGGGACGTGGTAGACCTTAAATTTGTCCTATAGCCAAATTCAAGGATCTATAATTGCTAGATTGCCTTGAAAAGCCGAAAAAAAAGCTTTATCATCGATGCCATCAAAAGATGTCATACGCTGCCGCGAGGGTGTTTTTCTCATATTTTCCGGCTTTCGGCTGCCGTCTACCAATATAGCCTGATCTATAAACCTCTGACAATCCATATAATCCGCGCTATCACCCAATATTCTACTGATTACCTGTGCTTTTAACCCTTTCCCGCCCGCCTGTTCTGCCCTGGCCAGCAATGTTGATATCTGTTTTTTTTCCATTTTTTTTATAGGCTCCTTTCTTCCTTTTTAATGTTCAATTGCTGCGGCCCTGGCCATAAGCCCAGCCCCAATAAATTCGGACACATCCTGTAATGGACAATCCCTAGCCAACATCTCAATACAAAAATCCGCTTCGGAAATTGATATTCGGCCAGCTCCTTTAAAATACTTGATCTGCTGCAGGACTTCTTTCCTTTGCTGGATATGGTCTAGCATAATCGTTGTTGCCGCTTGGGTAGCCGCTTCCTTAATAATTTGGTCAAGTTCCGTCCGTGATAATACAATTTCTTCAGCCATGAATAATTCCCTTATTAGCGTTTATTAACGAAAAATCGGTGGCCCCTCGGTTCTGAACGCCGCAAAGAAGTCATCGTCCCTGATGTTGTCGAAGGATCTTGCTGGACCATCCTGAGCTCGCTTGGTATTTTTAATCTCACGGCCGGTCCCATCTCCACTATCTCCGCCGGAATCCCGGGCGTCCGGATTAGCCCAAATAGCATCGTTAATGTATCGATCAACTTCCCTGACACGGCCATCCAATATTAAATCCATAGCGCCGCAGGAAGTGTCCTGGCCAACTGCTGCAGCCCTATCAAGCAATTGCCTTTCTTCGACCGAAAAGGCGCTATCCCTTATGTCCGTGTCCTGCCGGACTATTGGACGATCAACCGCCCGGCCCTGATTTTGATTCTGGCTGTTAATCTCCTCACGAATAATTTTCCGTAATTCTATTTCATTCAATTCTTCCACCTCCCTTTTTTGGTTTTGATAATCCTGAGAATTGGATCTAATTACTTCGATGCCGTCCAATGATCTGGTGGCGTCCCGGCCGAGCCCTACCGAGGTATCCCAGGGGATTGGGGTTGAACTTATTTCAACCGGCTCCCATTTGGTGGCCACCATAATAAGCACATCTTTGCGGCCCTTTATGGTTTTGGTGGCTAGTTGATATTCTTCCCCGGGGGACAGTTCCTTAAATTCCAAGACCCTATAACCTACAGACACACCCCGCAGACTGCCGGATTTTGTACGAGTCAGCGCCCGATTGCCTTCGTCTGTGTCATCATATCCGACAAAAGCCATGCCCCGGCCGTCTTCAATTTTGGGTTTTCTGACCGGCCCGATAATTTGGTTAGGATTGTGATTAAATAAGTGAGCTCCGGTTTTTTTTAATCTGCTTAAATCAACCGCGCCCGACGAATGATCAAGGATTTCTATCCCGTACCATCTTTTGACCTCCTGGGTCTCGGAAGAAAAGGAAAGCTGTGCTTCCCTTTTTTCTTCATTCAGCCACTCGCGGTTAAATTCCAGCGATCTATAGAATAATTCTTCCATGCAAATTACCTCCTTACAATCTTACAATCTCAGAAAAAATATCATTTAACTCGCTTTTACCATAATCATTACCTGCCTGGCTGTCGGCTGAACCTCTGTCAAAATTTTTAATAGAAGGCAGAGAGATATTAAATACATAATTAGCAGCCGGCCCTAACGCATCGAACAAAACCTCACGCCGGCTAATATTATCCAGATGCTCAAGCGCGCAGGCAAAACGAACAAGAACCCCCTTTAATCGATCCTTTGAAGCTTCATAAGCATCGATCTCTTTCAATAGAAATTTGACACAGTTTTTGCCAAATATATTATTCAGCCTTTCAACCGAATTCGCCAATTCATTTTTCAATTTCTCCATATGTCGATCCAGAGCTGGAAGCCGCAGATTATCCCCGGCCACAAACTTTTGCTGTTCAGATATCTGCTTTTCAAGAGCAAAGATTTTTTGCTTATCACCCAAAACCAAGGCGTCACCCAAGCAAGCTTCTAAAGCTAATTGCTGCTTTTTGAAAGAATCAAGCCGTTCCCTGCCCTCCTCCATTTGCTGTCGGCACCGCACTATTTCAGCCTTTAGATCACATATCTTTTTCTCAAGCCGCGTATACTCACTCATCTCTTATTTAGCTCCTTTCATAAATTCCAATATCGCTTTCTTTATTCAGTATAAATTCAACATACCACAGTACTTTAGCTCTTTTAAACCTTTTATGATAAGATTTATAAAATATAGAAATTTTTTTAAGGGTCTTCAAACAGTTCTCTTTTAGGCAAAGAGAGGAGTTCGGCAATTTTATCCTTTTGAGGTTCGGTAAAGCTAAATCTACTTTTAACGTACAAAGAAATGTACATCTCATGTAAATTTAATTTTAGCGCTAACTCACGCTGGGTAAGCCCGGCAGCCACAACAGCGTTTATTAATTTAATACCTTGTGAAGTCTCGCCGCCGACTTGCCTCGACAGCACATAATTTATTAAATCCTGTTCAAAAATCCTTAAGGTCTTCTTCCCCAGGTTGTAATATGGGAGTGCCCTGGCATTGAACAACCTGTAAATCTGAGGTACCGAAATATTGAGCCAGCGTGCGGCCGTCTGGACATCTAAAAATTTATTCGATTCCATGTTGAATTTTTCCTCCCCTTAAAAACCAAACAAATTAAAAAATTACAATTAAAAAAAGTAAACAAGGCACCCGAAAGGCGCGCTGTTATTACATTTCCGCCTTATCCTTGAGAACACCAAAAAGACAAAAGACACATAAAAAAAAATTTACACTCGGCTGAAAGGTTTGCTCCAGGTAAAACGGCAACGGATATGCCCAGGAAGGACCCTTTTTTAATATATATTATATTTAACTTAATTTGTTATGCTCCTATCATACCTAGCAGGCGATATTAATACAGTAAGGCCATGCCGCTTTGCGGCTATCCCCGGCAGCCGTCAATCAGGTCCCCTTTAAGTAAAAAAAGATAATTGATAGCATCATGGGTCTTCTTATCCCACCCGGAGAATGAATAAGTGTATCCATTTTTATAATCGTTCCCGGCATTGTCTGAACTGTCCCGCTATAATTCGGTCAAATTGTGCTGATGTCATACCATACCCTTTCCCGAAATCAGCTTAATGAAATCATCTATCCCCATCACCGCCAGGTACTCTTTCCGATCTGCCTTAACAAACAGGAATTTATTACCAGCCAACCAGGCGTAAAGTTTTTTAAATCCATCGGCTCGAAGCTTCACCTCACTTCTCAATTGATCCCGGCCGATAAGAAGGTCCCCGGGTGACCCTGGAGCGCCACCCGACAAAGGAACTCTTTTGCATGAAATACCGGTGTTGAGTAGTAATTTTTTTAGATTATTTTCGCCTCTATATCCTTTGTCTCTCTGGCTTTTCCCCATTTATATCCCCTTGTTTTAGTGCCTTCTTGCCTTATCCTATTGAAATCTATCACTTTATCCTTAAGATTATAAGAATACTAAAGACCGTGCTGCTCTTTTGTGTTTTGTGTAGATGTTTTATTAATGGGCTCTACCAGCTCGCCTTTTTTTCCTCATTATTAGTTTTGGTGCTACTTTATTATATATTCCTGTTTTTTTTATCTAAAACCATTTGAAGACCATCCATATTGATATGGACATAGCGCTGAGTATGCAGTGAACTTGTATGGCCCGCAAATGTCTGTAACTGGAAACTATCAACCCCAGCATTTGCACACTGAGTTGAAAAGGAATGTCTGGTTCCTTCATAAAGCTTAATATGCGGCAACCCCGCGTCTTTTACTGCCTTATTCCATATTCTGTTTAGGGCCGTGCCATCTCTATATGCTCCGCGGTTTGTTGTAAATACGAAGCCTGAATTTCCCAGCCCCGGCCGCAACAGATCATCATACACCTTGTCATCCAGGGGAAGTTTACGAATTCGTTTTGTTTTAGTGCGCGATAAACAAACGGTACCGGCAAAGGTACGATGAATTTCAACTGTTTTTTGCTTTTCGTTGATATCTTCCCAGTGAAGCGCCCTGGCTTCGCCTGGTCTCACACCTTGTTTCATCATGAATAAAAAAATAGGTTTATGAACATCCGGAATTTTTTCAAAAATTTTCTCTTGGGTGGCTTCATCTATCCATCGTGTCTGCGGTTCCGGTACTTCAATTGACGGGAAATCCGGCAGTATACTAATGTCTTTTCGTTTGAATGCAGTCCTCATGATGATGCGAAGCGTCATAAAAATGTGTTTCTGTGTAGCCGGCGCTAACCTGCCGGGTAGGTTTGAATAGAAATCTTCTAAATCGTTACTTCTTATATCCCTTATGTCGTATTTTTTGAAATAAGGAATCAAATGTATAAAAATATCACTCTTGAATCTGGGAATAGTTGTAGGGGAATATTTTCCGGCCTGATGGGCGTCAAGCATCCTATTGAAAAAGCTCTTTACGTAAACTTCAAATTGTAGAAAATTATTATTCCTCGCTCTATAATTAACAGGATCGAACGTATGATTGTCTATTTCCTCCCTGATCTGTATCAAAGTCGAATTGGCCACACTATAGGATTTAAGAGATATTCCGCGCTTATCGCTGAATATCTTCCTTTGGGATCTCTTCCAAAACAGGTCAATATAAAATTTCTGCGGCGATATTAAGCATTTTCTGCACATCAAATCACGATCCTCGATATTCTCAAATGCACCGCCGCATCTAGGGCATTTAGCTTTTGTTCTTATTGCGCCTTTCATTTTATCTCCTTACTGGATTGGCTTGTTAGGAGCTTTTCTAATGCTTGTATAATATGTGCATTGCCTTTATGTGGTAAAGGATCAGAATAAGAAGGGACACAATGCAATTTTTCTGCTACTACTTCCACTACTTTCTTGAAACCTTCTAATCTAATTATGTACTCTTTGATAAAGCGGTTTACTAATTCTGCTGGGGTGCTACCCTTTTTACCAACCAAATGCCTTACCCTGTGCTCCTCGAAATTTATAATTTTTTCAGCGCCTTTTGGGCATAGCTTTTTAGTCCGAATAGTTCCTTTCATGTTTAACCCCTATATGATTTAAAATCCATAAAATGCTTCATTTTTCGGCTTTTCACCCTTAGCCCACAAAAACTCCCTTCCCCTGAATTTGTTTATACTAAAAAAGCATATCCACCCTGACCGGTGATAATTTTTTTTCCTGTATAGAGATTGGGATAATTTCATGGTTAATTTCATGGTTAATATTTGGTTAATATTTATCAGAATATTCCTATTTTTTTAAATCTATTTAAATCTATTTAAAACTATCATTAAATCAATACGATACACCTCTTTAAATTTATTAATCTATTTTAATCTATGCCTTATTAATAGGCATTCAGCTAGGTTCAGGGTCTAGTGAGGCGTAGCTTCGTGGGGGTTCGAGTCCCCCCTTCGGCACTTGCTTAAAATACAATAGATTAGACTTATTTTTTCTCAAGCCTTTGCTTTATCAAACATTTTTAAATTTTGATTGTTAAGGCATTGAAACTGAAAATCGCTTTAAAGGCCATCCTTATTATTCAAACTTTACCGAAACCTTATTAAATGTTGGAACATCAGGCATTGTAAAGGGTTGCTGGAAAAAGATTTCAAGGTTAAATGAATCAGGTTGAAAAACAATGATTTGAAGTGTTCCAATATTATATAGGTCACCATCCTCTGGAGAATCAGGTATATCACCTGTGTAAAAACAAGCAATATTTTTGAGCTCAGTAAGGCTCACTATTCCGTCATTATTACGACCGGTATTCAATAATGTTTTTATGGAATTCCATCTTCCGGTATTTGACAACTTTCCTGTATGGTTGTCATGATTGCCTTTCAAAATAAAAGAATTGACGCAGGCAATTGCGTTAACAAGGTCCCATGTTACTCCAGGGTTCAGAACTGATCCATAGCTTCGCAATCCTTTATGCATATCAACACCATTGCCGCTGAAATTGTTTTCAAGCACTTTGCTTTCTTCTTCATCTGATAAGAAGACGAGATGATTAAAGGCATAACTATGTTCGTCCATATAATCGGCTATTCCTGCTAATGTTGAATAATTCTCAAGTGCGTATCTCAGATCAAAAACATAAGAATATTTATTGTTCGAACTGTATTCACTTCCAGTATTTGAGTCTAGAATTGAGGCAAAAACACCATCATCATTAAAGCCGGAAAGAATACTTGTTAATCCAAGATATCCTATAGTACATATTGATTTAGTGCCGTTTTTGATCGTCAAGACAGAATGAATTTTACACAATTCATACCCAATGCCTGGAAACCAGTCAAGATTTCTAGCAACCATATTTTTACCCGTTTCCGAAAGATCACCGAAAACAGATAGTGCAGAACACTGAGTACCTCTTAGCACATCCGGCAAAAGGTTTAAAAGATAAATCTCATCTGCTGAGATTAGGCCATCACCCGCAACATTTTCTTTTGTACTTGCTATTTCGGCTAATCCATCTAACTCATCAATGTATTCCTGGGCAAGTTGTGGTTTTATATCGTTAACCCTTCTGATGTATTCGTCATAGTTAAAGAATGAAACCTGAACGATATAGCTGTCGAGAAGGTTTTCAATATCGGGAACTTCTTGACTAATCTTCCGCCCATACTCTCTGCCAATATCATAATGAGTTTTGCCGGAATTAAAGTCGAAAATAACTTCGTAGTAGCTGTTTTTATTATTAATAATAACGCTTTCATCAATAATAAGGTTTTCAGCCCTAGTATTATTTTTAGTGTCGTGGCTATTATTGCCGCCACAACCTGCTGCTAAGAAAATAATTAATAATAGGGCAGAGACTGTGAACCATAATTTTTTTTTCATAAAACACCCCCTCAATTTAATCGGGGCTTTTGTCAAAAATATTGAGAATTAAAATTATTTCTGATGGTTTCGTAAAAAGTCGATTGTGACAAATTTGTCATTTCGACCTTAGGGAGAAATCTTATGTTTTTCAGCACGTTGTGCTATAAAAATTTCTCACACCCGTTCGAAATGACATTTAGATGAGACTTTTTACGAATTTATCAAATATAAAATAGGCAAATATATTATTCATTAAAGATGCTGGATTGTTAAGGGCGTAAATGCCTGTAAGCTTTATTTCCAGGAGAGGGAAGGAAGAAGGAGAATTATATTAACCCGCCAGTATTGTAAATTTCGGAAAGGAGGATGGATAAAATTCACGAAGCCCACAACACTGACGTTCTATTAATATGTTTACTACTAAGGGAGGAAAAATAATCGTCCGGAGTCCCTTTAATTTCCCCAAGGATAAATGTGGTAAATAGTGCGATCGTGAGTTGTTTTTTTATTAATAAGTGCATAGCTGTATAAATCAAGGAGAGTATCTATTAGTTTCATAACATCTTCAGGATGATGACATTCGATATAATTAGTCTCCCGGATTAAACAATGAGAAAGTATATAATCTCCGTCAAGAGTTTTTTCGATCTGCACGGCAGAGTGATATTCCAGGCTATACTCAAGAACATTTACTAAGGTATCCTTGGTGGCAAATGTCGGTCTTTGTCCTTCAGCTATACTAACGATTAAAAAAATTACGGCAAAGCCGAACAATATAGACAAGGTGGTGGTTTTTGTTCTGCTGGGCATTTTTTAATCTCCTTATTTTAACCTACCATTTTTAATTAATTGAGTGAAAAATAGGCCGATATTTTTTTTGGGAATATCTAAAAAATATCCCCCCTTTTCATTTTCTTGTCCTTTTCACATAATTTATATTTTGATAGGCGTACGAATCATATGTTTCATTATGAAAATAATATTTGATGTCAACAATTATAATATTTATTTACTCATATTTTATTATTTACCTCTTTACAGCAAAAATCCCTTATTTACTGGATCTGTGCTTCCATTACGGCGTCTTTTGGATCTTTTTATCATATTTGTTAGTAATAATTGAAATGGCGCCAAATATAATAATGGTGAGTGCGTATTTTATGATTTGTATAATAGAGTAGCGGAGATCAATTTAAGGAGGGGGTATATGGTTGATGTTCCGGTTGTGCACAGAATATTAAATTCCTTAAACGATGGTTTGGAGCACCTTAAATCCAAACAGAATGTATCGCTTGAAGAATACAAGAAAGATTATGGTTTTACAGTGATTTTCAATAATGTACTCGACTATTCAGGTGGGCGCAATACAAAACTCATGGTTATAGTTTTGGGCGCGGCTGTCGAAATATAGATAGTAGATGATGGAATCGGCATTTTTCAAAAAAATACAAAATGCATTAGGACTAAAAGATCAACATGAGGCAATTTCGGAATTATCAAAAGGGAAATTGACTACTGATCCTGAGCATCATACTGGTGAAGGGATATTTTTTACCAGTCGAATGTTTGACCATTTTTCAATTATTTCCGATCAACTATTGTTTTTTCATGAGAAATTAGACATACAGGATGATTGGTTAATTGAAATCCATAAAGATAAACAAACAGGAATTAATGTACAAATGCAAATATCAACCTATGCCGCACATGCACCAGAAGATATATTCAATAAATATGCTGCAGAAAATGATGATTATGGCTTTACAAAACTGTGGTTTGGACCAATAAACCAAAAAAAATACCGGAAGGAGTTTTATAGTGCTGCACTAAATTGAAAGCTCCTTGCAGCAAACAGCAAAGCGGTGTGGATGACGACGGACTTATCCCAAACTTTTTCATTATGTCATATTTTCCATGGCTTTATTAATCCGTGTAAGGGCTGTATCTAAATCAAAATTCTTACGTTCATCCGGCGTCAATACATCGAGTAACTCAGCCTCAATACGTGAACGTATATCCTTGACTTCCGCATCCTTCCGTCCAAGATTAACATGATACCTCCCTAAATCGGTATCTGCGCCATCTTCTTCAAGCTTTTTCTTAAAAAGGTTTTCTACTTCTTTATTGGTCAAATCAAACCCATTACGTAGAACAAAATCGAGATCATAAAAATCTCGAGGCACCATTTTTTTTCGTATGGCGCTTGCTCGTAATTTCTCCGCTATTAATTCATTTAAAGTTAAGCACTTTATCTTGCCGCCATCAAAAAGAGGCTCTCCCGTAAATGGATGTAAGAAAGCGTGCTGAACATGCCGTGTTTCTACAGGCATGATCGGGTTAAATCTTAAACCTATTTCAAGCTTTATTTTTGCTTCAAGCGGTCTTAACGCTGATTGATAAACCAAGGAATACACATACTGCTTAGATTCATTTCGACCGGGATTGTCAGTTTCATCTATCTTCATTCCGAATTGCTCGACAAATTTTTCAATTCTATCCTTAACAGGCTGGATACATTTACGCCGTTGACCGCGCGTTGCTTTATACTGAGGAAGTGTCATGCTGAAATCGAGGTCTTCGCTCAAACGGTAATAGGAATAATAGATTTTGTTCAGACAAGTTCCCCCCTTAAAAATGAGATCTTCTGAAAGTTCATGTGATCGAGACAGAATAAGTGTCAAATAATAATCCTTTTCCATAAGCGGCAACAAGAATCCTTTTTTCTTTAATGCTCTTTCCATGCTTTTTATAAACTCTTCTTTATTTTCGTGAATCATTTACTATGACTCTCCATTTCTTGTTGAGTGTTCCTTTGCGAGTTCCGTTAAGTGAGCTTACAGATGTTTTATACACGCTGTTTATAAGCGTCTTTAACATATCATCAGAAATTCCTAATTTTTCAATAATCAAGCCTATACGCTTGCGGATTGTAATGTTCGGAAAACGAGCCGCATATTCAATAAGTTTTTTAATATCACATTGTTTATTTTTTACAATTTCGGTGAATATCTCAACTGCGCTGATAATACCGCCAACAGGTTTATTGAAATAAAGAAGATCTATGAGTGTCCGCTCTTTTGAACTAATATTTACATCCGCACCTTTTACTTTTATGATTTCTGATCCATCCATGCGATTCTCGGGAATCCTTATGAACTTATAAGAAATACCGCAAATTATCCTTTCCATACGTATAGAGGTATTAAGGACGTATACGGTTTGAAAAAGCTGTTCGGTAAAACCATAATAATTAAACATGGTTGAGTACCCAACATAGTAATTCTTCTTCGGGAAGAAAAGCGGCGGGATAAGCAGTTCATCCACCCCGGTTCCTTCGGGACCAGCTTCAAGCGGTGAAAATGCGTAAACCCCTCGTTTTATCGGCGATAGTATTTTTTTCTTTTTAAGGCGAAAAACAACCTGTTTTCTATCATTGGGAGAAAGATTAAACAAGCGGTCAAAATTCTCCGCTGTGACGATTGTCTTTTTTTCGTATGTTAGACGGGCCACAATATTTGTTTCTATAGGCCCTAAAGTTTTTGGTGTATTTTTAGGTCTCATAGGTTATCTCCTGAATAACTTGCGTACCCTTTTTTTACATTGGCAGTTTATCACATGATGCTTTCTAATGTCAATAAAAATAACAGTTCACCGCACCTCCCTATTGTCAAGGTTTCCAAAACCTTATCGATTGGCTTGAAACCCAAGGCGCCAATAAAATAAACATTCAAACACCTTTTTATTTAAAAAATACTTAACAAAGTCATTGAAGTCGAAATGACTTGCAATCTGAAATAGTGTGAACGGTTACTATCAGACTTGCCAAAGTAAAACTGCTGATAGTGGACGATTGGGGATTTGCGACACTAACTGATAAGGAGAGGTGAATCTTTTTGGATATTCCGGAAGACAGATATGATATCAGCTCTGAGTAGATTTAATAACTCTCACGCCTTGAAGTTCAACCCATTTCGGGGGCATCACTTTTAATTTCAACCCATCAATTTTGCAGATAATTTATTATTTAATTAATTGCCACAGCGTAGGATCTTTGCTTTTCCAGCCCAAGCATCATCGGCTTTGCCCAACCGTGCATCTTGCGCGATCTGGGGCACAGTAAATCGCTCCAATAAATCGGTGTTTACCGAAAATGCTAGTTTTGACACGGCCACAGGGATCAGGCACAGGTTGTAAAAAAAGGCCCAAAAGAGATTCTGCTTAATGGTTCTTATAGTTGACCGGCTGAGTTTAATAACTTTTGGGATACCAAGTAAATTTCCACCAACAGGGTACATCGGCCGCGGCCATGGCCGTATCCGTTCCTGTGCCGCCGGCTATGCCTACATCTGCCTGAGCCGGGGTTGGCAGTAAGAAGTCCGGCGGATTTATAAAGCTTTTTATGCGGCGCGGCATAAGTGTAATGAATGTAAAGATAAAACCGGCAACAAAAATTTCAATCTCTTACCATTTAGCGGAAAAGGAAACGTTTCCAAATCCGCTAAATGCTGATTTATTATCCACCTTATCCCCTCTATCATCAGCTATGACTGCTCAGCCATTTTTTTGGCTAATCGATAAGCCAATCCTTGTTTATTTTGGGGCAGCTTGGCCAACTCACGAGCGAAGCCATAATCCAATTTTATAACTCGAGTTATAAGTGTAGTATTTAAATTTTTGGCTATATTTGTATCGTGGTTGACCCAGGGTTGGGTTTCCAGGTTTGGTTCCAATACGCCAATATGAACCATCAACTCTCAGTATTGACGAGCAGATCGAGGTCTTTGAGGCTGCATCCTTTAAGGGCATTAATTTTGTATTCTTTCGCCGTTTCTCAGACGGGCGCACATCCCCCGGGTTGCAGCCTACATCGGCGACAATTCTGACCAGCGGCTTAACGAAAAAGCCTTGACTGAACTTCATTTGCAGGTTTGGCTTCAGGGGAAGGCCCCATTTGAAGGTGATCTTGTGATAACACTTCGACCTGAAGGATCAGGCACGTTTGTTGAAGCGGCAACGATTATTAAGGGTCAGCTTTTTGATTGGGGCAAGAGCAAACGCTGTCATGAGGAGTTGTTTGCTGAAAATAAAAACCTTGGAGATCAAGATTGCCAAGCTTTCAAAGAACTCCTCCAATTCCGGCAAACATCCTTCTTCTGATGACATCACAAAGCCTAAATCCGCCCTCCTTTAAACCCTCGATGAACCCCCAACATATTCAATTAAGAAAATAAAAAAATTATTATGGCTTCAAAAAAAATAAAGAGGGATTGGATTTTGACCTTAAAACTTGTTTAACGTATAATGTAAATATAAATTAGTAAATTTAAGCTTATAAAGAAAGTAAATAAAAAATGCAAAATACTAATTTATTTAAAACATCTTAAAACATCAGATTTTGTAAAATTTAAGGAGGTAATTTAAATGCCTGGAATATCGGAAAAAATTTCTCAGTTCATAGATCACCTGGAAAAATCAGGAAAAGATTCTGAATCAAAGCTGGTAATAATTTTAGAAAATGAATATCGGCGCAGATTAAATAGGTACCATTTAATAGCCCGGCTTTTAAAGAAAAAATATAAAATGAGTTTTGAGGAGTTCAGAGACAAAGGGGAGATGAAGAGGTTGAATTATTCTTTGGAAGCTGAATCTGATTTCTGTGATTGGGAAATGGCTATTACCGGCATCGAATATTTAAAAAAAAATTTGGCAGAATTAGTTGGGGAAAAATAAATGCAGATAGAGGAATTAGAAAAAGAGGCCAAAGATGCAGTGAAAAAATTCCCTTTTTTGAAAAAAATGGAAGTGATTGACAAACATAGCGCAGCTATCAAATTCAGGCTTACTATAGGAGAAAATTTTTATATCCAGGTATATTGCAATTCAATGACAGGAACCACCAATTTTGTTGCCATAGTCGGAAACCAAAGGATTTTTGGAAGGGACTGTGATAGAGAAGGCTGGCACATGCATCCATTTCACGATCCGGATTCTCATACTTTTACTCCAAAAGGAATA
>DAOURK010000089.1 GCA_030625085.1 Pseudomonadota bacterium | reverse complement strand
GTCAGCCCCGGCGATTCAATACCGATCAGGTTTATTAAACCAGGTAATCCTAGGGCTGATTCCTCTTTTATAATAAAATCTTTAACAGCATCATGAGGGCCCTGAAGTTTGGGACGAATCCCCGACATATCAGGAATTATTGATTCTCTTTCTAAATCAGGGATGATTTTTTGGGCGGCCTGATAAAAAAATTCTCTTTTTTCAGCCTTTACTTTATAATCTATTTCATGAACATATTCTGCATCAGGCCCAAAGCGCAATCGTGACCCCATATCTAAAGTTGCATGTATACCCAGGCTAACCCCATCTTTACCGGGAAGAGGATAAACCACCATATTGACTGGAGATGGTTTGGCATAGGAAAAATAATCTCCTTTGCAAAAATGAAGTTGATACCCGAGGTTATTTACATCAATGCCGGCCAAAGCAGCAATCTTGTCTGAAAATAGCCCGGCACAGTTAATAACAACTTGCGAGAGAAACCTATATTCATCCTGTCGCAAGCCAACAACAAAGCCTCTTTTTTCTTTGCTTAAAAAATTTACTTCACTGCGATAAGCAATTTCAACACCTGAAGATTTGGCCCTCCTGATAAAATATTCCATCAAAGAATGTGAATCAATAATACCAGTGCGGGGAGAATAAATTCCTGCAACGGCCTTGGTGTGTGGTTCTAATTTACAAATCTCTCGTTGGTTAAGAAGCTTTAGTTTGGTTACACCATTTGAAACAGCCCTTTTGAATAACTCTTCCAATTGAGTTAATTCGGAGGGTCGGGTAGCGATGATAATTTTGCCCAGTTGTTTATGGGGAATCGATTCTTTTCTACAGAGTTTATAGAGATGATTTACCCCCTCTATGCAAAGCCTCTGCTTTAATGAACCCATAGAGTAATATATGCCGGCATGGATTATCTCACTGTTTCGGCTGCTGGTTTCTTGGCCGAAATTATCATTTTTTTCAACAACAATAACATTATCTTTATACTTTTTTGCTAATGCCGCAGCTATGGCTAATCCGATTACACCCGCACCAATTATGGTAATTTCAACTTTATCCATATCAATTCTTTCTTCTCTTTCTCCAAATACCTCTGCCCTTCAGCAATTCTAAATTTGTACTGAAATCCTTAAAATGATTATTGTAACACAGGGCTTTAATCCTGCCTAATCACTTAAAAAAATTTGCAGGGCTAAAGCCCTGCGCTACTTTTATAATAGCATCCATTTTTATCATAACATCCAAATAATAGCCTCCCCATATCTATCATAGCGTCTATATCAAAATAGATTCGGCATTACCGATTATAAACTTTTGATCGACAGTTTTCAGCAAAAAAAGACAGTATTCTGTTTTTTACCATAAAAACACATTTTGAGAAATAGACTTGATGGGCTCGTAAAAAGGCTAAAATTGTGGGCTTCGCATAACATAACTTATTGAATTTATGTAACCCCAATTTTGTAAAAATGACTTTTTACGAATTCGTCAGACTTTACTGAAAAAGTCAGATTTTTCATCCTCGGGGGTAAACGACTCGTTCATGAGTGTTTATTTTAAAGATCAAGAGCTGATCAGGCCTTCAGCTACTTTAGGGAAGCTTAGATAAAACGGCTTTAATTAATGTATCCTCGGATTGCAAGAATAATTCCGCAGTTGAAAAGGAATCTAAAAATTCATCCTTCCAGTTGATATCCAATTCATCCAAAGCATCAACTAAATCATCATATTTGGCCCCCAAAGCAATAATTTTTGTTTGCAGAGGGACCTTTTCTTCAAACTCAATATGAAAAAAAAGCAATATCTTCTGATGAATGTCTTTCCCTTGGGCAGGAATAATTAATAGTTGTGCATTATCAGATGTTCCTAACCCGATAAACACGTTATTGGTAGTGATAATGCTTCGCTTACGTCCTCGTAATCTGGGTTCCTTTTTTACCCTGGAGACAAGATTCAATGACTTCCCATCTCGGGCTGTCATATTGATGGCAGATTTTTCCCCGGGTCTTCCCAGATGATCCAATTGATCGATCTCATACAAGGTATACCCGATGATTTTTCTGATCACCGGTTGCCATTGTTTTAATATAGATAAATTGGGAGTGGTTATAAGTTCTAAGGCGACCCCTGCTTTTTGAATAGCTTCAAAAAGATGACCGGTAAGCGTCTCAGGCAATCGACTGGTTCCAACAGTGACTGTCTTGGCCTGATGCTTAATGGCATCAATTGGTCTGGACAATTCATTAATGGCCTGATCCAAGGCCTTTCGCAATAACTGAAGACAATTGCTGATGCCCCGCTCTACCTGAAAATCTCTCTCAAAATCAGTAATAGGTAATTTCCCTCCGGCATACTTGAGCAGTAAGATCAAATCAGAAATGGTGTTGGGGCTTATGGCCGCATTGAAGGCCCCAGAGCTATTTTTTTGCTGCAGGGCAAAGGCTAAATCATTTATCAAATTTTGAAAGGTACGATCAAAAACAATCTCCAATTGATTGTATCCTCTTTTTTCCAATTCGGCTATCTTTTGATTGAGCAACTGGCGTGAGCCTTTCAAAAAATTTGCCTCTTCATCAATGTAAAGGGCGGCATAATACCCCCAAAGATGCCCAACCAGAGTATTTAAAATCGGTGACAGTTGTTCGCTAACCTTTGGAATTTGAATAAGAGAATCAGCGCAAGAGGTAAATCTTTGCTCACCCTCACTGACCAATACAATGTTTGTAGCCTTATGGGCCTTAAAGATGGCCACATCCTTGATGATATCCCCCAGAACAATATCACGACTGCCTGCAGCACAAACCAACACCAAAGGTTCAGCGGAAAGATCAATGTGCTTTCGATCCTCTACTACATCAGCGGGGAGGGTCTTATAGCAAAGCTCACTGAGCTTGATGCGGATTTCATCTGCCGCCACCTTATTCGGTCCGCTGCCCACTACGGCCCAATGCCGCTTTGAAAGGGCCCATTGCCGTGCTGAGGCAGCAATTTGTTCTTGATTTTTCTCCAGGGTCTGAGTCATCAGGCGAGGCAGACGTTTGAGTTGTTTGATTTGCCGAATCAGATATTCTTCCGAGCGAAGCCCCATTATCTGGGCCAAACGTAAACCCAAAAGGCACCCAGCCACTATCTGCGAGTAAAAGGCTTTGGTGGAGGCCACCGACATTTCAATATCCCGGCCGTCACTGGTATAAAAAACCCCATCTACTTTAAAGGTAATATCCGAATCACGGCGGTTGACAATAGCCAGAGTATAAGCCCCGGCATTTCTTGCCATATCTACGGCTTTATTGGTATCGGTGGTAGTGCCTGACTGAGTAACTGCAATCACCAGCGTACCTGCTATGTCCCCCTCCAGGCAAAAACCGCTCAACTCTGATGCCTTCTGCTCAGCGATCTGAATTCCGGATTGATGCAAATATTCTTTAAACAGCATGGCCATACCTTCAGCAGCAACTCCTGCGGTGCCCTGCCCTACCATATAGATATTTTTTATCTTTTGTTGGCGAAAAGCCTCTTCAAGCTTAGCCGGGATAATCTCTTCTCCCAAATTTAAAATCGCCTTTTTCGATTCAGGGTTATCTTTTTCCGAAACCAGATCGCCTTTTCCTAGAATAGTCTTTTTGACTGACTGGGGTGATTCGGAAATCTCTTTTAAAAAATAATGGGGGAATCCTTGTCGATCAATATCACGGGTAGTAATCTCTGTAGATTGAATATCTTTGTCAGAGAGAGATAATTGCCGGCCATCATAACTTATGGCGCTAATGCCGCCCAAGACACCTAAGGAAGAGGAATTGGTATCCAGAATAAAAATTTGCCCCTGAGTTTTGGCATCTCCCGCAACACTTTCTTTTTCTCCATCCATTTTGATAAATTGAGGGGTCTCTTCAACGAATCCATAGACCTCAGAAGCCGGAAAATACCCTTGTTCGCCAATTCCGATAAAAATGGATTGCCCACTTCCCCGTAAAGCCAGAAAAATCCGGTTCGGTTCCAGGTCACTTTGCATGGTAATGGCCTGGGAACCTTCAAAATCATTGACCGCCCTTCGGAAAGATTCTGTCAGATCATGGCCTTGGAGCAGATAATATTCAACCTGCAAAGGGATAATCTTGGTATCTGTGGTGATACGATCACTTATCCTGCCCCCCACTCTTTGTTCCCACACAGCTTTTAATTGTGCATAATTGTCAATGTCTCCATTAAGGGTTACCTGTAAAGTACCAATAGTTGATTGATAATAAGGGGCCACACGTTCGGAAAGTGTTGAAACATTTTTACCGGCTTTATTACCCTGAAGAATGTTGACAGAGGAATCCCCATCTTTTGGCTGGATATTTTCAGAAAGTATTTGGTATTCATTATTCACCGGATGGCAATTCTCCTCGCTTATCACACCTACTGAAGCCCAACGAGTATGAGCAATACTCGTGGTGAAAATTTCTTCTTCCTGCACGGCCAGTGAAAAAATAGTATCCTGGCTGATGATTTGCCGCAAGGCAGCAATGTTGTCTCCCAGTTTGCCAATCTCAGCACAAACCTTAAAGGTAAACGTCATGGTTTGCGCATTATAAAAAATATGCCTGTTGAGTGAGTCAGGAATCCTTTGCCTTTCTTTTAGTTGCTCATCCAAGCCGATTTTTGAAAGTTTGCCTAAAAATGCCTGAAAAGCCATTTTATCGGGAAAGGTAACCATAATGGAAAGGCCTGCCGAATCACGTCCCCGGACTTCAAGACGATCAAGATTATTTAAAATGAAGTTGACCTTGCGAAACTCCTGTACAAATTGTGGCTGAGAAGTGATCTCTTCGTTTTCACCGATCAATTCCCTTACTTTCTCAATATTGGACAGACACTCTTTTTGGATGATCCAAATAATGTCTTTTAAGGTAATTAATTCCTTGTTGAACACCTCAAGAAGGTTTGAAGGGATCTGGGCGCCTTTCTTTTCTCGCTCTTTTTCTTCTTTTTCAACCAAAGTCTTTAAGTCTTTACTTTGTTGCAGTAAGTCCCCTCGAATTGATTTATGCACAAAAAGATCGTAAAAAACCGAGGCTTTTTTACATTGTCGAACCTGCTGATCAAGCTTTTTGATAACTTCACTTCTCTGAAGTATCCATGGGGCGGAAAATTTTATTTCCCCGCTTTGGGCCTCTTGTTTTTTTAATTCCTTTACTAATTTCCGAATCGGGTCTATTACTTCGGCAGCAGCCATAGCCTGTTTCTTTTTTCTAAACTCAATCATCCCCACTAATCCGCAGCATAATAGATTCGTATGGCAGGGAAAGATAACTATGGTCGAATGGGAAAGGGCCTTTGGACAACTGCCCCAGTAAATCTTGGGAAACCATTTTTGAATAATTTTTTGATTTTGTATGGCTTTCTGAATAATGCTTTTTATGATGTTAATCATTTTTTATCCAGCCCTTTGGAAAATCAATAAGTTGTTACGTTAATTATTGATGAATACGAGGCCATCAATATTAAAAGGAGATTCTCTATTGAAACCCCCATACAGAAAAATCATAAGCAATTCTTCAGCCCCGTCCTCCTGATCCTACATAATACTCCTGGAGGCATTTCACCCCTAATCCCCGTTTTCGCAGGGCCTCGATCCCATTAATCATGGCCGCAGCTCCTGATATGGTGGTAATAATCGGTATGTCATAGGCAAGGGCGGCTGCCCGAATAGATAAACCATCTTCCCAGGGTTTAGCGCCACTGGGGGTGTTAATGATGAATTGAATTTCGTCATTTTTAATGAGGTCCACAATATTAGGTCTGCCTTCATGCACCTTGCAGATGGATTCAACCTCTATATCGTTTTTCCGCAGAGCCCTAGCTGTGCCTCTGGTGGCCACAATTGAAAATCCCAGGTCAACCAATTTTTTCACCATAAATAAAATGGTCCTTTTATCTTTATTTTTTACGCTGATAAAGACCTTGCCCTTATTATCCATCATTTTATTCCCGGCAGATAATTGTGCCTTGGCATAGGCTACCCCGAAACTTACATCAATACCCATAACCTCGCCGGTAGATTTCATTTCAGGCCCAAGGAGCGTATCTACTCCGGGAAAGCGATTAAAGGGAAAAACAGCCTCTTTAACTCCCACGTACTCCAGTTCTTTTTCCTTATCCAGCCCTAATTCAATGAGACTTTTCCCCAACATAACTTTAGTGGCTATTTTGGCCAAAGGCACATTAGTTACCTTACTGACAAAAGGGACCGTGCGTGAAGCGCGGGGATTTACTTCCAAAATATAAACCTGATCGTTTTTAATGGCATACTGAATATTGAGTAATCCCCTGATCTGTAATTCTAAAGCCAGGGTGCGGGTGATTTCTTTTATCTTTTCCATAAGTTCTTCCGAAAGAGTATAGGCAGGCAAAACGCAGGCACTGTCGCCGGAATGGATACCGGCCTCCTCAATGTGCTCCATGATGCCCCCGATGTAAGCCTGTTTCCCATCACAGACAGCATCCACATCAACCTCAATGGCATCTTCCAGATATTTATCAATCAAGATTGGGTGCCCCGGCGAAACATCCTGGGCTAATTTGATAAATTCAGCCAAACCGTCCTCACTATAAACAATTTGCATGGCCCGGCCCCCAAGTACATAGGAGGGACGTACCACCACAGGATATCCGGTCCGGCGTGCTACTTTATATGCTTCTTCCAGGGAATTTGCCGTAGCATTTTGCGGCTGAAGCAGCCCCAGTTTGTTTAACATCTGTTTGAACTTCTCTCTGTCTTCAGCCCGATCAATACTCTCATAACTTGTGCCTAAAATGGGCACACCCTCGGCTACCAGGGCAGCCGATAGATTCAATGGGGTCTGCCCGCCAAATTGCAGTATTACTCCATCGGGTTTTTCTTTATCTATGATGGCCAGCACATCTTCGCAGGTTAAGGGCTCAAAATAAAGTTTATCGGAAGTATCATAATCAGTACTCACTGTTTCAGGATTACAATTAACCATGATGCTCTCGTATCCTTCTTCCTGCAAGGCAAAAGAGGCGTGAACACAACAGTAGTCAAATTCGATGCCCTGACCGATGCGGTTTGGTCCTCCGCCTAAGATCATGACCTTTTTCTTCTTAGAGACCCGGATTTCATCTTCCTGCTCATAGGTGGAATAGTAATAAGGCGTATAGGCCTCAAATTCAGCAGCACATGTGTCAACCACTTTATAGACCGGCACAATCCCCAGGGCTTTCCGCCAGTGACGAATAGTGGCTTCTTCAGCGCCTAATAGCTGAGCTAACTGAAAATCGGAAAAACCATATTCCTTGGCCTTTTGTATTAAAGCGCGAACTTCCTCAGAACATCCCTTGTCTTCTCCCCCGGTCTCGGTTGATAAGGCGCTGTTTTTCTGAAAATATTGAACCTCCTGGCGGACCTTTTCCCGGCCAAGACAGATCCGGCCTTCCATCACCAGGATTTGGCGTATTTGAGCCAAAAACCACAAATCAATATGGGTCAACTGATGGATTTCCTCCACACTTAATCCTGCCAGCAAGGCCTGGCGCAGGTAAAATATGCGGCCAGGATTGGGAGTAAGCAATTGCCGCCGAATTTTGGTCAGATCTTCTTCCGAATATTTTTCAGCCTGCCTTTGCCAATAATGTTCAAGAGACTTCAATGGTCTTACAGAAGGGGATAAGCAGTCGTCTTCCCTATCCGCCCCCAGTCCAAAGCGTCCAATCTCTAAAGAGCGCAATCCCTTTTGCAAGGCTTCCTTGAAGGTCCTGCCTATGGACATGGCTTCTCCGACAGACTTCATGGAGATACCCAAAACAGCCTGAGTTTGCGGAAATTTTTCAAAGGTAAATCGCGGGATTTTCACCACGCAGTAATCAATAGTAGGTTCAAAACAGGCCGGAGTTTGGCGGGTAATGTCATTGGGGATCTCATCCAGGGTATAGCCGACTGCCAACTTGGCGGCAATCTTGGCAATGGGAAAACCCGTGGCCTTGGAGGCCAAGGCAGAACTGCGGGATACCCGTGGATTCATCTCAATAATAACCATACGCCCATTTTCCGGATTTATGGCAAATTGGACATTAGAGCCCCCAGTTTCCACCCCGATTTTGCGGATAACGCGGATAGAGGCATCCCTCATGCGCTGGTATTCTTTATCGGTTAAGGTCTGGGCAGGGGCCACGGTAATACTGTCCCCGGTGTGTACTCCCATAGGGTCCATATTTTCAATAGAACAGATAATGACCACATTATCTTTGATGTCCCGCATAACCTCCAATTCATATTCCTTCCAACCAATAATCGACTCTTCAACCAAGACCTCCGTGGTCATACTCAATTCAAGCCCGCGAGCTACCTGGACATCAAACTCTTCTCGATTATAAGCTATCCCCCCGCCGGTTCCGCCAAGGGTAAAACTTGGCCGGACAATGATCGGAAAAGGAATATTTTGCAGGATTTGATGGGCTTCCTCCAGACTATGAGCCAGTCCACTAAAGGGAAGATCCAAGCCTATTTCCAGCATGGCCTGTTTGAATTGGTCCCGCTCCTCAGCCCTTTTGATCGCCTGATAGTCAGCGCCAATCATCTGCACCTTGTATTTATCCAAAAGGCCCATTTCATAAGCCTTAACCGCTAAATTCAGGGAGGTCTGCCCACCGAGAGTAGGCAAGAGAGCGTCCGGCCTTTCTTCCTCCAATATTTTCTCAAGGATTTCAGGGATAATAGGTTCTACATACGTTCGGTCTACGATTTCCGGATCAGTCATAATAGTAGCCGGATTACTGTTAAGGAGAATAACCTTATACCCTTCTTCTTTCAAGGCCTTACAGGCTTGAGTTCCGGAATAATCAAACTCACAGGCCTGCCCAATAACAATTGGTCCTGAGCCGATAATTAAAATTTTATGAATATCCGTTCTTTTTGGCATTTTTCCTAGTGATGGTTTCGTAAAAAGTCGTTTTTTGGCAAAGCTGTCATTTCGACTGCAGGGAGAAATCTT
Organism: Pseudomonadota bacterium; assembly: GCA_030625085.1. GTDB lineage: Bacteria > SZUA-182 > SZUA-182 > DTGQ01 > DTGQ01 > DAOURK01. The sequence continues at coordinate 10,187 of DAOURK010000089.1, read as the reverse complement.
ATAGTTTTCAGCATCTTGTGCAATAAAGATTTCTCACGTTCGTTCGAAATGACACCTTAAAGCGACTTTTTACGACTTTTTCTTATTTATTTCAGCGTTATTCAACACACTGTTTCTATTTAAGCCGCTCCTTGAGTAGTGGTAATTTGGTTTTTTTTATCATTTCATGAAACCGCTTAAATAGGTAATGGGAATCATGTGGCCCAGGAGAAGCCTCCGGATGATATTGCACAGAAAAAAGAGACAGGGAATTATGCCGCATACCTTCCATGGTCTGATCATTGAGATTTAGATGAGTAATGGTAATATCTTGAGAGGGTAAAGAATCAATATCTACACAAAAGCCGTGATTCTGAGAAGTTATTTCGATCCGGCCGGTGCTAAGATCTTTAACCGGATGGTTGCACCCTCGATGGCCGAATTTTAGTTTATAGGTTTTCCCTCCCAAGGCTAACCCCAATATTTGATGCCCAAGACAAATGCCGAAAATAGGTACTCGGCCCATAAGTTTTTTAACTGTTTCAACAGCATATGTTACGGCGGCCGGATCACCCGGACCGTTGGAAAGAAACACCCCTTGAGGTTTTAAGGAAAGTATTTGTTCAGCCGAATAATGGGCCGGCACCACGGTAATTACACATCCCACAGCCTCCAATTGGCGCAAAATGTTTTGTTTTATCCCAAAATCCATAGCCACAACAGAATATTTTTTTTGGACTTGTAGCTCGTTTTGGCCTGCTTCTTTGTCTGTATTTTGGTATGAACAACTCGGCAAATATTCAAGCCATGACAATTCCTCTTCTCCTTCAGGATCATCCCGGTAAGTATATGCTTCACTACAGGTGACCTCTTTTACCAGGTCCCGGCCTATTAAGCCGGGAGCAGATTGAACTCTGGCACGTAAGGAAGAGAGATCATCTGTCTCAGTAGAAATAATGGCTTTCATGGCGCCCCGCAGTCTGATGTGCCTGGTAATAGCCCGAGTATCCACCCCCTCAATCCCGATAATACGATGATCAATAAGATAAGAAGATAAAGATTTTTCCGAGCGCCAATTGCTGGGCAGCTCACTATTTTCTTTAACAATAAAGCCGGATACCTGAGGTCCTCCCGATTCCTGGTCCCTGGTATTGACCCCATAGTTGCCGATTAGAGGATAGGTCATAACCACAATCTGCCCTTTGTAAGACGGGTCGGTTAAAACCTCCTGATAGCCAGACATCCCTGTGTTAAAGACAATCTCTCCGGTTTTCCCCCCGGAAAATCCAAAGGATTCTCCTTGAAATACTGTGCCGTCTTCCAGCACAATGAATCCCTTTTTACTGTTTTCCATTGTTCAACATATTCTCTTAATAACCTATTATTATTTTTTCACAAGGCATAATTTCAAGTACTTTATTTTACTAAAAAAACAAAAAAAGTCAACTTAAAAACCGGTAATATTGCCTAATTTAGCTTGAAATTTAATGATTAAGAAATATTTTACTTTAGATATTCATTAACTTAAGCTTGGATCAATCTTTCTCTGCCATTTCGAGCATAGCTTGTCATTTTAAGCACATTCCCTCCATTCAGAGTAAACTCTTGGGAAAATCCTGTTACGCTTTAGGTTGAAAAATTTCTCTTCGCTCAAGTTCTTAAAAATAACGAACCAAAATTGGCATCTTTCATAAAACACAATAAGTAGTTTACACTTTTTATTGTCATTTCGAGAAGTGAAACGACGAGAAATCTTATATGCCGCATGTTTAAAGATTTCTCACATTCGTTCGAAATGACAAAAAGTGTAAAGTGGAAAATGAAGGATGCCCAAAATCCCTTAAGTTAATAGTATTGACCGGGAAATATATATAATGATTTAAAATAAGATAAGATAAGGCAATGGATTGCCGAATTGATATGAAAAAATGCATCATGGAATATTTGACAAAGACGTTCCGGAGGGCTCTTCTTTCCCATTGATCACCTTAAATAATACCTTACTCAGTTCGCTAAGCTTATAGGGTTTAACACACATTGTTTTTCTTAAAATTGATATTGAACACCAATAGACAAAAGGTGAGCTCTGACTTTGACCGAACTATTATTATAATCCTCGCCGATGATTTCGCTGGTGCTCACAAACTGCCGGGGGCCAAAAGAGTATTGATAAGCGACATTCCAGCTTAAGTTCTCCCAATTGCGGCCATATCCAAAAGACACCATATGTGTTAAAATTCCGGGGATTAGAGGCCTGAGGGTGCTATCAGGTACGGGATTTCGATTATAAACATAGCCAAGCCTTATCGTATCTGCAGTGAAAAAATATTCATATCCTAAGCGAAGGGAATAGCTGTTTTTCCAGTGAAGAGGGAAGGTATCTTGTTCCAAAACATCTAAAGAAGGGTTATCGCCACCTGAAAGTTTAAAGGTCCATTCATCAAAGGCTGAGGACCAATCAATCCATAAGGCATCCATTGAAATCCTCTGGCAGGTTTTGAATTGATGGGTTATTCCTACTCCCAGTATTTGAGGCCATTGAAAATCACATTTGACTGTATAATGAGCCTTTTGGTTGGATATGGGCAATAATTCTATTCCATTAGGGTCTATAGGATTTTGCAGGTGCAAATCCCCGCTCATAGTAAACTTATCCTGGTTGATATAGACGAGGCCCAACGTTGTGTTTGACGTTATCCGGCACTGCACACCCATATTCCAGGCAAGGGCCCAATCATCCCCTTCAATATTAACGAGAGCGGAATATTTCTGAAGAGGACCGGTCTGGAAGGTGTAAGGTTCCTCAAACTTTATTTGGCTATAAGCCGGACCTAAGCCAATTCCAACGGACCATAGTTCGCTTATTTTCCACCCCCCACCAAACAGGATTTTGGTGAGCGAGGCATCGGAAACATATTTTTGTTGCCCATAGTCAGGGTGGACTAAATGATATTCTGTTGAAAAAGCGGCCGGATTAAAGACCCCCAAGCCCATTCCGAAAGAGCTTTGGCCAATTTTTTGTGCATAAGAAAATGAGGGCAAGGAAAAAATTGTCTCTTTTGCGTCCTGATTATTATCCGCATCTTGATAATTAATGGATAGGCTTATAAAATCAAAACATCCTTCAATTCTTTTCCCCTTCAGCTCAGCCAGAGCAGATGGATTATCGTGGATTAAACTCCCATTATCATTATGGGCAATATTTGTTCCTCCTCGGCCGTTGGAGATAGGTCCCATGCCGTCGAGCTGAACCCCGTTACCGAAACTTTTTCCAACGAAGATTATAAAAGCGTAAAGGGTAAATATGAGTATTATCGATACTTTTTTCATTTTTCCTCCTTAGAAATATTCTCCTCAGGAAACTATTTCTTGTTAAAAAGTATAAAAATATATTACCGGATAATTTTCGACTAATTTTTACATCTATCTTTACAATGTAATTGACTTATATTTTGAAGGTAATTAGTGTCTGAACGAAAACTATCCAAAATTGTCATTTCGAGCGGAGCGCGAAATCTTATGCCATTGGAAATACTGCCGTTCAAAGATTTCTCCTTTCAGTCGAAATGACAAAAAGAGGGGTTTTCGTTCAGGCACTAATTACCTGTTAGACAAAGACGTTCCGGAGGGCTCTTCTTTCCCGTTGATCACCTTAAATAATACCTTACTCAGTTCGCTAAGCTTATAGGGTTTAGCAACCACTCCGCAAAAACCATAAATCTGATAATTTGACATTATAGGATCGCTGGAATAACCGCTTGAAACAATAGCTTTTACTTCAGTATCTATTTCATGGAGTTTACGAATAGTTTCTTTTCCCCCCATACCCCCTGCTATGGTTAAATCCAGGATAACAGCATCAAAAGATTCCCCCGATTCTTTCGCAATTTTATATAACCGAATGGCCTCATCACCATCCCTGGCACACTCGACTTCATATCCAAGCTTTATTAATATCTGTTGAGCCATCTCCCTGATACTTTTTTGATCATCCATAATTAAAATTTTTCCTCGGCCGTAAAAAAAATCTTTCTCATCATGAATACCTGATACAACAAAATTTTCTTTTTCTGAAACAGGAAGATAAATAGAGAACGTAGTCCCCTTTCCCACATTAGATTCTGTGTGAAGATACCCCCCATGACTTTTAATGATAGAATAACTAGTTGCCAGACCGAGGCCGCTTCCTGTTTGTTTGGTTGTAAAATAAGGATCAAATATTTTGTCCAGATATTCCTGAGGTATACCGATCCCTTGATCTTTCACTGATATCTTAACATATTTACCCTCTTTCAATGATATCCCGTTCTCGGCATCAATAGACATATTTTCAGCATATATTCTAATTATTCCTCCCTCCGGCATGGCTTGGCTGGCGTTTATAATGAGGTTGTTAATAACCTGACTAATTTGTCCTTTATCGATTTCAACCGGCCAAAGATCGTCCGGAAAGGTAGTCTCACATTTTGTATTACAACCTCTCAGGGCAAAATTTGCCGTCTCTTTTATTAACTCTTTTATAGAAGCAGCCTCTTTAATGGGTGCCCCACCTTTGGAAAAGGTAAGGAGTTGTTTTGTCAACAGGCCGGCTTGCCAGGAAGCATTTTTTGCTCTTAATAATGGTTCAAAAATATCGTCTCCATGTTTCGCGCTAAGTTCTGCAATAGAGAGATTACCAATAACAGCAGTTAACAAGTTATTAAAATCATGAGCAATACCAGCAGCTAGAACGCCCACTGCTTCAAGTTTTTCTATCTTCAGCATTTCCTCTTCCATTTTCTTTCGCTCCGTGATATCGCGTAAAATGCACAGAGTACCTATTGGACATTCCTCAGGATCCAACAGAGGACTCATTCTGGCTTCAGTCCAAACAGTCCTGTCTCCCTTACAGGTAACTTCAAGCTCCAGAGTCCGGGACATGAAAGGTTCCTTACTGCCCTTATCCACTACCTTTATTAATTCTGTGAAAGCCTTCCGAGCATCATTGAGTGAATTTACAGTAAACCATTTCCGAATCCCCTGTCTCAAGGATTCCTCTGTACTATAGTCCCGCAGACGTTGAACGGAAGGACTTATATAGGTGACTCTCATGCCCGGGTCCACAGTAAATATAACATCAGTTATGTTCTCCGCCAAAAGCCGGTAGTCATGAACAGCTTCGTCAGCACGCATTCGTTCCATCCCAAGTATTTTTTTGTTTACCTTATCAAGTTCCTGGTGGTAAGAATTCACAACCCTCTGCAGGGTATTAAAAGACCTGATCAGATCTCCGACCTCATCAAGTGAGGTAATTTTACCTTCCTTATAGAGGCTTTCTTTCTTATCAGATATTTTTCCCATCTGCCCGGTCACGTCTTTGATTGCTGTCGAGATGTCAAAGGCAACGCAATAACTTATAACCGCTATGAAAATTACCAGAAAACAACCCATAGCAATTAAAAAGAATAACGTGAACCTCAATTTATTTTGTTTGTTAGGCTCCAGTGTAATAACTGTTCCGGCGTATAGGCCGGCAAACTCTTTTTCAAGTGGCAATATCCTGAGGGCAGTCCCTGGAACTCCCTTTATTCTGGCGGTGCCTTCAGGGTCAGTTAAAAGACGATTCTTAATATCAAAATCATCAGGAATAATGTCCGGTTTGTAAGCAATGTATTCACCATCCGAATTAACAACAAAAAGGGGCCCCTTTGACGGCATACTCTTTAGATGTTCTTTAAGTTCACGTTTATTTTCAAATTCATATACATTCTTTTTAAATGTGTTCAGTAAAGACTTTCCAGCCTCTACTTCATCATACCAGAATGCATAATTCAGCCTGGAAACCGAGTAAACAAAAGTAAAAAGAAACATCATGGACGAAAGTGTCAGAGTTGTGATAATAAACCGGACCTTTATAGGGAATCTGAATCCTTTATCCTCGGCGATACCTGATGTTGCCCTCAGAACAGGAATCATTTTAGACTTTATATATACAAAAACCACCAGCGAAGTACAGATTGTATAAGCCCAGATGAGCCCCATTGATACAAGCCTGTCTAAGAAAGGATAGAACTTGAAAAAAAATGCATCCCAGCCAAAAGCGGCAAAAGCTACAATAGATAAAATAACCACAAGAAACTGCACGGTTATCTTCAGGGGCATGTCAAATGCTGCTTTCCTTATTTCCATCAACTGGTCGAGCCCCGGTTTTTCCGCTTTGGTGAAAGTTCTTATAGGCTTTAAAGAACGATATATGATAATTGATAGGATCGTTACGATGATTGGTCCAAAGAAAAGAAAGTTAAAAATATCAGCTTTTTTGATAGCTTCAGTATAATTGACGACAAAAGGATTAAGAAATTTTAAAATGAGAGCACCTGAAATAATGAGCAAGTCTATAACCACGAGAATTTCCAGGGATATATTTTTTTCTCTCTTTATCTTATTTGAATCTTCCATAGGAATACCTTCTGTCTGCGAGGTTGAGTCTTGTATTTAAGCTGAGTTGTGTACGAGACTTAAAAAGCCTTTTCACTATAGACGGAATTGAATAAAATTCTTTATTAGCCCAATCATGCCCTTCCTGAAGTTCTTCGGGAGACATTCTTTTGGGAATAAATACTACGTATTCTGAATTATATTTGGCCCACTCATAGTGGAGTATCCTTTTTTCGGTCTCTAGTTTTTGAAAAAGTCGTGTGCCCGGATATGGAGTCAGGATGCTGAAACTTATTCCATCTATTGCTGCCTTTATAGCTACCTCAATTGTCCTTTTAAAAATACTTTTATCATCAGTATCAAAGCCAAAGATCATTCCAGCCCACACAATTATTCCCGAGTCATGGAGTTTCTTAATATCATATTTCAAAGTATCGACTTTATTAAATCCCTTATTTACCAAATTCAGGCTATCTTGAGACACAGACTCTATCCCTATGAATAGTCCTATACAGCCACTCTTAGATGCGAGTTCAAGAAGTTCTCTATCCTTGGTTATTGTTAACGACCCCTGGCCAAGCCATTTTTTCCTATAGGGAATGAGTTTCGTAAACAGTTCCTTGGCATAGCGTGGTGTGCCCACGAGGTTATCATCCCAGAAGATGAATGTGTTCCCTTGAAAGGTCTCGATCTCGCGGATTACCTCATCCACTGGTCGAAGTCTATGGCCTTTACCATAAATGGAACTGAGCGCACAAAAATCACAGCTAAAAGGACATCCCCTCGTAGCCTGTATAATGTCCGGGATAATGTACTTTTCTCTTTTGAGCAGATCTCTGCGTGCATGTGGAATGGAATGTAATTCGGGAGAATTTGACTTATAAAAGGGTTTCAACCTGTTATTTTTGAAATCTTCTATAAGCATAGGCCAGGTATCCTCTGCCTCACCTATCACCACAGCGTCCGAATGTTTTTTAACTTCCTCAGGGAGCAAGGATGCGTGAGGACCTCCCATAACAACCGTCCGGCCATTTCTTCTATAGAGTGAAGCAAGTTCATATGCCCTGTAGGCAAAAGGTGTAACGAAGGTAATGCCTACCAGATCCGCCTCCTTTTGAAAATTAATAGGCTCGACCATCTCATCCGAAATTGATACTTCCACGTCAGGTGGTGTCAATGCCGCTAGATAAGGCATGGTAAGCTGGGCAGGTTTAAAGATAAAACTCTCCCTTTTTCCCAATTTTCCATAAACAGCATGAAGCGGCTGAATCAATTCTATCCTCATTAGTCCTCCCCATAAAATTTTAACCACGATACTCTTCTGCATACACATCTCTCTTTGAAAGTGCAAAAACTCGTGGGACCAAATAAACGCATGGAGCCAGGTCTTGAAATATAAGAGCCAAAACGCTTGGAACCAGGCCTTGAAATATAATTTTTCATGACCCAAGCGCCTGAACCCTCTTTTTTACACATAAAATCACCAGCTTTAATCATTTAAATACTGTTCTATAAATTCTTTAGGTTTTAAAACTTTTATTCCCTGATATCCGCATGCCTCCAGTAGATGTTTATCGCCACTTATGATTAATTTGCCTTTCCCTGTACTGGCACAAGCAAAAAATTTATTCTGGGGGAGTTTGGCCAGCTCTCTGGCAGAAATATAATCCAATTTTATTACGCGCATGGCCATTTTAATCCCATAGATTATACTAGATACTAATATTTAATTTTATTATTATAATCATTTAATAAATTTAAATCAAGCGTATTTGGACAATTATCATAAATGTCATAAATCAATATGGTTTTACTTATTTAATCCTTTTACAAGAAAATAAAATATGATGTTATCGTAAAAAGTCCTTTTTGGTAAATATGGCTACAGAATAATAAATTCCGGTATAATGATACAAATGAGGGGTGAGGTATTATGGCGGGTTGGGGCATCAATCCGATAGTGCTCTTAACAACCATCAATGGACACAACCACGGCCTGATTGCCATAGACACGAGCGATTTCTTCAATAGCGCTTTTACCGCTTTTTTTATTGGCTTTTAGATATTCTTCCCCTATTAACACAGCGTCACTGCCGATGGAAACCTTATCATCAAGGGAATAATGCCTTTAAAGAAAACATACACCTTGTTCGGGAACTACGGCAAAAAAATAATAGACCATAAAATAAAAAAATGATATAAATTAAATATGATTACAGAAGCGGATAAAAAGACGATTCGAGACATTGCTAAAAAATATCATGTCAAACGTGTGTTGCTTTTTGGATCCTGTCTATGCCCTGACAAGGAAAGTAATGACATAGATATAGCAATAGAGGGAATTTTCCCCCAAAATTTTTATAAATTTTATGGAGATCTTCTATTTGCCTTACCAAAACCGGTTGATATAATAGATCTTTCAAAAAACTCTAAATTTGTAAAAATGGTCCTTCAAGAAGGCATTGTACTCTATGGCTGATTATAAAACACGTATTGAAGCAGAATATGAAATTATAGAAAAAACATTATCATCACTCCCCAACAAACCTTTATTTGAACTTTCTGAATTGGAACTCGCAGGGGTCGCAGCTTTTTTGCATTCAGACACTTTTTTAGTCACGCTTACGCATTGGAATTATATCCCGATCGAATGGTCCCACTAGTAAAAGAAGTAACAAATATATTTGAAAAGTTCAAAACTGAAATTAGCAAAAAAATCGCTTTAATCAGTACGCCTGCTTACGTCATAACAAAAACCACCCTCTAACTATAGATTTTCAAATATTAAATTTCATACTGTAGCGCAAGGGCTACTTTTGTTTAAATATCAATTATGCCGACCAGCTTTTTCAGTATCTCTAATCGTTCCCAGCCGCAGGTATCGCTGTGTTGCTGCTCATTATCGATAGTAAAAAAACACGGACAGGCAAGCCTTCCGGAATAATTCCGGATTGACCTCTTCTGGGATTGGAAAGGCCATTTGGCGGAAATGCTAATATCAGCATTTCCGCCAAATGGTTAGAAGCGCCTTTCACTGAAAGCATATTAAAACCACTATTAGAGAAGAATCACTATATCAACTATTGAAAAATTTGGGCTGGTAGCATAAGTTCAAGGGCGGCATTCGTAAAGCAAGAAAAATCACATCATAAAAAAATAATAGTTTTTGGTTAAATGTTTCGGATTTGGTAATCTAAAATTTTTATGGTAAAGTAATAAAAAAACACACAACCAGTTGCTGAAATCTTTCAGAGTGGCATGATTTTTCAGATTTATTATATAAAACAAGGAGCAGATCATGTACATGAAGTTAAAAAATAAACTATTCTTTTGTATTTTATTGGTATTATTTGTTTCTTGCGCACCACAGGTTAAAGTGGCCCCGTATATCCCTGTGGATGTAACAATTACCCCGGAAATACAAGAGGAGCGTGATGAAATTTATATGCTTGTCGCTTATGCTGTTGTTTTAAACGATTGGCAGGAAGGAAGCGAAAAAAAACGTGGGCATAATATCGGCTCTATTCTTGTTGCGCCGAATGGTCAAATTGTTAATTGGGCCAGAAACTGCAATGCTGCTCTTTCCAATGGAACCCAACATGGTGAAGTGCGCCTAATGTCAGGATACTTAAACAGTGTTGGCGGTTATTCATTAAACACCGATTTTCACAGGCGGTAAAAACGCCATAATAAGACCTAACCTAGGCAGTCCAAACAATTTCAACGGTCATATTATTTAACCAAGGAACAGTAAAGGGGGATTGTAGCTTTTCAACCCCTTTAAGAATAGG
>DAOURK010000190.1 GCA_030625085.1 Pseudomonadota bacterium | reverse complement strand
CATGCCGGCAAGGCAAGAATCAACCGCCCCTTCCAGCTCATTCTGAATTACTTGATCATATGGCCCGCTATCCTTAGAAATATTTTCCTCAACGTCTTCAAGTAGCTCCATTTCTGAGATTTCGAATCCCTTAGCAAGCTTAAATTCCGGGATATGCACGATATACCGATTATATAAAAGCCGCAAAATTGCGTGTTTAATCGAGCACACAGCGTATGGAGGGAATTGATAACCACTGGCAGGATCATATTTTTCAACAGCCTTCATCAAACCAATATTACCTTCCTGGATCAGGTCTAAAATCGGATAACATCGCCTGTATCGCTTAGCTGTCCTGATCACAAGATGCAGGTTACCTGTTATAAGCCGCTCCCTGGCAACCGCCCCAAATTCTCCGCCTTGTCTCATTACGTTTACCAGGGCAATGATTTGTTCATCGGTTAAAAGAGGATATGATTTGATTTGCCGGCAATAAATTTTAAAAGAATCGGATTCAGTTATTTTAAGGACCTCCCTTGGTTGGTTATGTAAACCAAGTTTACATATTGGAATGAAAGGTTTGTTTCGGTATGCTTCATAAATTGGGATTATAGCATACCATTCGGCTTTAAAATAACCGATAATTACCAGTAATTACAGCTTATGCCTGAGAGCCTCTAAAATACCTCAAAATTCGATTTAGGGAATTATTAGGTGGGATCGTATGGAGATAAACCGGAAATAAGAAGAAAACTATGATCTGAGAACAACCAGGTGAAAAATAGTGCACTGTTTCACCCTTAGTGCAGGAAATAAAAAAAACGCCTCAGATCTATTACCCACCTTTTTTATTATTTTGGCATCCGAAGTGCTTTTATCGAAATCATATTACCCGGGAGGAGGTAATAAAAAAATACTCCAAGGAATACCCCCCGAAGTGTCGTATATAGACGAAGATACCTATAGATGTCTAAAAGAAGTGATTAATCATTATAGATGACCGTAATTTTGTATGTTAATTCACACCAACATGAATGCTTTGCACCGTGTCTTCGTTGGTCTCCTTGACATAAAATTCTTCCTGAACATTCTGAATTTTGATTTTCAATCATATCCGAAATAGGTTGAGTTAAATCATGACCACCCCCGAAACAACTTTCCTTATCATATGGGCATTCAAAATCAAAAAAGGCTGAATCTTCAAGACTTCGCGTAAAAGTTCTGGATGAAGGTTTTACACGGTTATCATGATCACGATGGTTTAATTCAAAAGTTAATGATTTTACTTTTGGATAATGATCTTTAATATTTCCTGCCCAAATTGATTTTTGATGTCTGAGATAAACCGCAGGATCAGGTTTTTTCTTTGGCATAACAAAATCTCCCATATTATAAGCGCCATAGTATCACACCATCGAGCCTAAGTAAAACCTAAACTATCACCGGCTTTCTCATCTCCTCGTCAATCTGTTTCTTGTAATATTCAAACGTGCCGTACTGATCCTCAGGGGGCTCTTTTCTGTCCGGCATATCATAAAAGCTTTTCGTCATCTGAAAGGCTATGGCGTAAGCTATCACTCTATCGTCAAAACACCCGGGTTGCGCATTGGTTTTACCATCTTCTTCGATAACATACGTCATACATTCCTGAATGGTATCCACATCGTTTATCTTGGTCAGATATTCCCTTATGAGCTTGGCCAGATCATCAATCATAAGCGGCTTGGTCTTAGTGCTTGTCGTCCATCCCAACTGCTTTACTTCCCGATCGTTAATCTCGTCATATACGGTTACCTGGTGCACAGTCCAATAGTTTTCATTCTTAATCCGGGTAATGGTGGTCAATCCATGGTTATTTCTTTCAATGCCGACAAAGGCATTATTATAGTAGCGAGCCAATTTTATAGCTTCAATACCAAGTAGATCCGGGTCAATTCTTCCGTGCCATGTGGCTACCTGCTCTAATGTTCTGCGGTCTAAGACCTGAAGACAGCTAAAGTCAGGATCTTTCTTTCCCTCAATCTGTATCTTTCCTTCGGCTACGTCACCGCCCAGGACATATCTTCTTTCCGGTATAGGCTTTTGCCATATCTTGATATAGCCTTTCGGGTTATCCTCCCAGGTAAGGTCACAATCTCTGATACTCTCTGAATTGTCGGCGGTAAGATACCCGCGCTTAATCGGCGCTTTGGCTGTTGTTCTCATCTTGGCAAGGACTTTTATATTAAACCTCGGTCTTCCGGACACCAAGAAGGCCTCGTCAACCGACGAAGGATACATCTCATGAAACTTGTCCAGGTCTCCATGAAATTCATTCTTTATGATCCATCTACGCCAATTCAATTGCTCAAGGGTTACCCGCTTCGGCCCGTCTATTGTCTCGTAGGATATTTTAAGCAGGTTCTTTTCCTCATCGTTCAGGGTATCAATAAGAGCATGATACTCCTCATCATCCTGAAATGGCCTGGTGTACTCGTCATGTTCCATCCATGGAACAAAGAAAAGGGCCCAGTCCCCATCTTGTCTTTCTGCTTGCTTTACGACCTTGTAAAAATAATCTCCTATACCGTTGGCGGTGGACTCGAATACGACAAATGAGCCTGGAGCTTTTGACACAGCGGGTAATAGCCCGGTAAATAATTCTTCCGGATGTGGGAATTTGGAGACCTCCGAACAGTGCAAATACTGCAGGGTGTATTTCTGGCCGGCATCCTTGTTTTCCGCTGAGTCAATGAATATCCAGGACTTTGAATCACGGAAAGCTAATTCAAGCCGGTTTGATCGCTTTACAGGTGTGGCCAGGTGAGGGTAATCTTTTTCCAGCTCGGATTGAAGGAGTTTCCCCATCTCAAGAATATAGTTTGCCCCCTTGATATCATCGGCTATGATCATGGCATTAACATTTTCTTGTTGAGAAGAAAGGGAATACTCTATGGCGTCGGTAATAGTAGTGCCGCCCCATTGACGACATTTAAGGATAACTATGCGGATTGGTTTATTTTCTTTGCGAAGTCTTTTGAATAGTTTCAAAAATCTTCGCTGGGGAGTATTAGGGATAAGAGGGATAAGACCATGATCTTTGGTCTTTATCTTTAGAAAACCCTTTTCGACAAGGCGAAGAGGATCTTTTTTAATAAGTGTGCTCTCAGCATCAAAAATAAGATCATCCGAAATTGCAGCTCCATTCATCCTGCATCCTCTGCTAACATCTCTTTTATTCGGGTTAATCTTTCCTCTTTTTCATCATCAGAGAGGACCTTAGTGATTAGCTCGTGTCTGTCGGCAGGAAACATATCACGCAATTTTAGAGCTGTATCAAGATATTTATGGCGGGTAACAAAATCATCATAGGCCTTCTCTTCGGGCTCACCTTCACCTTTTTGATTGAAATAGGGTTTAGTAGCTGCCAAGCCCTCTTTCAGGACTTTCAATAGCTCTTTTTTAGTGATCCCGGCTTCGTCCATGAGTTCAGCTATGGCGGCTTGAATATTTGGTTTTGCTAGATTTTCAACCGCCTGGTTTCGAGCATTATCTTCCGAATATCCGGCCCTCCGTGCTGCCTCCGCACCATTACCGCAATCAGTGTATTCCTTCACGAATCTTTGTTGTCGTTCAGTCAGTTTCTTTTCCAATGTCTAATCACCTCCATCAATATTAAAATCATTATCTATGTGTTTCATGATTAAGGGGATTAACTGATCAGAAGTTACTGGTGTGTAGTCAGGAGAATGAGTTAAAAATATATATGAAAATGGTTCTTCATTGAAATAATTCTCACTTTCTATTCTTTCGAATATTATTTCCGGTTCAAGGTGAATTGGTGTAACTCCCTTATAAGATCCCCTTTTCATAAACGAACCTGGTGGAAAATGTCGAAATTGAATTATCCCTGTCCCCTCATCTTGATTTTTAAAAAATCTGTGCTGGAGATCATCTCTCCAAGCTGGCGGGGTGATAAATGTTAATTTATTAATCCATCTACAGGCCAACATATAGGCAAGAAAATTCCCAGAGTCTATAAATTTTTCAGCCTCCAGGACTCTATTGTCTAGGCTCTCTTTTAAAAGATCTTCGAGTATATTTGTAAGACTAGGCTTAATATAGTCGATACCTAAATCAGAGTGAGCGTCTACATGAACAATCTCAAAAGGAATTGTGAGCAATTTTTTATTTATAAGATTTTTACAGAAAATAAAAACCGCATCATGATGCTCAAAAAATTTACCTGAAATTGTCATTGCTGGTGATAATCCAAGATGTTTTTCTAAATAATCTGTAACCTTTTTTTCAGGCCAAGGGAAATAATATGAAGAATCTAATCGTTCATTTCCAGCCGCATTATGCCTATGGTTAAGAAAAAAGTCTAAGTCGATATCTAATATTCTCATAGGTCCCTTCATTTTAAGGGTGCAAAATTGCAACCTTTTTTATTGTATCATAATATTTCAGTTTTTCAATATTGATCATTTTCCTTACCGAAACAGCCTTGATTATTACCAGTTATTTTCTGTTTAACCTTATGATAATAAAGGCCTAATACGGAACCGAGTGTAAACCTCGTTAGAACGAAGTTGACAGTTATAAGGCTCAAAAGCTACCGGCTTCTTTTAAACAGATCTTCTATAACCTGGTCAAATTGTGCTGATGTCATACTTCCCTCGAAAAGTCAAAAAAAATTGTATAGTTTTTGTATAGTAGACACTCCAAAAAGTATAGAAACAGAGGGAAAACCTCTTCCCCTGGATTCCTCCTAAAAGTATGAATTAGCAGAGAAAAAGGAAAATATGGGAAAGGTGCTATTCCCCCCTAATTGCCTTCGCATGGCAGAAGTCAGGGGTTCAAATCCCCTGTCCTCCACCATCTTATAATCCTATTCATGTTATTCCCCACACTACTCCTCTATAAATAGCAATAGAATAAGGCATAATAGAGGTTAAGGAATGCATACACATCTATAGGAATATTATTATGTTTTTGCAATGGTTCAATCTTGCACCTGAGCAGACTTTTGGCTGAGCTTTCAGGGATAGGTCTCTTATGGCCTCTCTGGATTTTTCTATGGGTAATCTGCTATTATAGTAATATATTGGTTAGCTTACCTAACCAATAGCCGAAAGGAATAGAGAAAAGGTCAGGAAATGTTTTTCTACCTGCTTTGTTGCTTTATAGTGGGTATTGTAATTGGTGTAATGCTCCATTTAAAAAAAGTTGGAAATTAATAGGGGAAAGTCAACTATCAGTCAAGGTCGACTTTTTCTTTGCTTCAAATAAATACACCAATTTTAATGCCTCCTTTTTACTTGGATTAGAACATCCTCACGTTTTAATAAAGATCCTGCCGGATCGATTCCAAGAAATCTTGTACCTATAAGTCCCTTATACTCTCATATGACCTCGGCCTTTATTTAATAATATCCATAGGCCTTAAAAAAGATTAAAAAACAAATTGGAGGTATTTTTTGTGGTAAAATATAGTGGTTATTTATTATGATTATTAATACCACTATAGCAATAACATCCAACTGTTTCCATTATAATCGGCGTGCTTCTTGGGGCGGTGAGGTAAAGTGGGGGGAGTTAAAAAAGAAAAATGATAACAATTACATTATTGAGGAAAGGAGATTGATGAATATAACAACTATTAAGGCAATTGATTTACCCGATGCTTGGTTTCAGTGTGTGTATAATATTTTTAATCCTGTAAACAGCAGGAAGAGAAAAATTGATAAGGGTTCCTATGAGGGTGAAATAAGATTAGAGTATGATTACATAACTGTTCATATAAAAGATCCCGGTCATAGACCACTTATTCCTGAAATACCTGCCAGGTTGGGTATCCCGAATCCTGTTGAAAGTATGGAGTATGTAGAAGATTATTTTGTTAATTATTTAATGGGGAGTATTAAATCTGAGGGGGAACAATACACCTATGGAGAGCGTATTGCTTTATCCTTAAATACGGTCATTAGTCATTATAAGGAATCGGGACATGGAAATAATCAGTTGATATTACAAGTTGGAGCGCCTAAGGATATACATTTAAACGATCCTCCCTGCTTAAGGCATATAGATACGAGGATTAGTGATGGTAAACTTCATTTTATCATTTACTTTCGCTCCTGGGATTTGTGGGGTGGTTTCCCTGCTAACCTTGCCGGTATGCAATTTTTGAAAGAATATATGGCTCAAGAAATAGGTGTGGATGATGGAGAGATGATTTGCAGCAGCAAGGGATTACATCTTTACAAGTATGTTTGGAAACTAGCTGCTTTAAGAACTGGCAAAAATATTGAAGAAATCAGATATGCTGCGGAGTAGTAGTTAAAAAAATAGCCGTCAGCGTATTAAATCCCATTTTTCTTATGGTAAAATTTTGCTGATAGCCTCAGCGAGGGTTCAGAAAAATGTATTACACTGACGGTCTATTTATCTTGTTTTCGATATAACTTTAAAAATAAATTGTTACCTGTTTATTTTATATAAAAATCATTAATAAAAATGATCATGCTAGGACATAAAATCATGCAAGAAGTATTTACAATTACATATATCGGTAAAATTTTTATAATATTACTACAGGAAATATAATGATGTTATTTGTGGGGGTATTTGGCTTGGACCATCGTGCAGAAAAAGCAATTGGATTTTTAAATTAATTAAGCCTTATGCAATAGTAAAAAGTCATTTTTACAAAAATTGGGTTACATAAATTTAATAAGTTATGTTGTGCGAAGCCCCAATTTTGGACTTTTTACGAGGCCATCAAGCCTGGTTTTGATGCTGAATTAATGCTGACTTAAAAGAAAAGAGGGGCTAAGCCTTTCGACCTAACCCCTTGATTTAATTAGTGAGCCGTGCTGGGCTCGAACCAGCGACCCTCTGCTTAAAAGGCAGTACCCCTGAGCTTCCGAACCTCCTCAAATAACGGTAAGCTTATGAAATTATTATATATTGCTTTAGTACATATTTTCTGATTTTTACCCAATTTTGCACATTTTAGAAAAAAATCCACACACAAATCCACACACAGGAAATTAGTCATCTGAAATTATGAGTCTCGAATTCCAGAAATAAAATTATAATTCAAGTTAGCTCAAAACCGGCATAGTTCATCAGGCAGAGAAGTATAATGAACCAATCAGGTATATCTGTTTTAGTATCAATGAATTAGGCTAAAAAAAGCTGTTTCCCGAATCTATACAATTAAGCTTAACTCCTTGTGTGGATTTTATTAACGATGCATTTTTAGTTTTTGGAAAATCTGATTAATTATCCAGTGAACCAGGACCTAATTTTTTAAAAGCTATATCTCTATATTTATGGGCTTCAGTCAAATCCGGATTTAATTCTATGGCTTTGTTAAAATCAGAAAAGGCTTTTTTATAATCACCTTTATTGCTATAAGCGATTCCACGATTATAATAAGCAACATCACCTTTTGGATTTATCTCAATAGCCTTATTGAAATCAGCAATGGCTCTATCATGCTCACCTTTATTGCCATAAGCCATCCCTCGATTGCCATAAGCCCTGTAATTATTTGGATCAAGTTCTATGACTTTGGTGAAATCAGCAATAGCCTTGTCATATTCATCTTTCAAATTATAAGTAATCCCTCGATCAATGTATACATTATTTATTTCATGAGTTTTATAATAGCTTGGTTTAAATTCTATAACTTTAGTGAAATCATCAAGAGCTTTGTCAAATTGGCCAATTCTACGGTAAACATGAGCTCGATAATGGTAAACATCTGTATTATTTGGGGCATACTCTATAGCCTTACTGTAATCTTCAATAGCCCTATCATACATACCTGAATTGTAATATGCATTTCCTCGATAGAAGTAAGCGTCATCATTTTTGGGATCTAATTCAAGGGTTTGATTACATATTTTAATAGCATCTTCATAAGAGCCTTCACTATTATATTGTTGTGCTGCTTGATGATTGAGTTCAATAGGGTCTAATTCCGCCATCGCTTGCTCATGCTCTTTTTTCATATTTTCTGGTAATTCTATCTCTATTTCTTTATTATTTTCAAAAATGTTCACTTTTATACTCATTTTTATATTCTCCTATATGTGGATTTGTTTATGGAAAAGTACTCTGTATTCACTAAAAATATATAAAATCGAGAAAAACCCATATTATTTTTTTATCGATTAATTTTATACGGATGATCCGTATAATTTTATTTTTTTCATCTTTGACTGAATATTATAATCATTAATGTTTGGCCATAGAAAAGAGCGAGATAATCTAAAAAAAGAGGTGATTTATTGGATTTAGAC
>DAOURK010000121.1 GCA_030625085.1 Pseudomonadota bacterium | reverse complement strand
CACAAAATACTACACTTATGACCCGGGTCATAAAATATAGATTTTTAGATAAATAATTTCAAATTTCTTGTATAATTAGCTACAGTAACTAATATTAATCATTTTCTTTTCATTCTCAAAATCGATTATTTAGCTAAATCTCGTCGAATACTAAATAATGGCTGATGGTCAGTCGCCACTGAATAAACATGAAAAATAATGAGGGTAGATTTTTTATTAGTGTCTTAGTTCTAAATCTTATGTTTTTTATGATAGAAAATTTTAAAACCTTTTTGGTCCCGGCTTGTCCGGGTTAGGAAGGTAATGAGGTAATACTGATATGATGGAAGTATATACTAAGGATTTACTCTGGTCGCCCTTTATTTATCCGCGAGGAGGGAAAAACGAAGAAACTGTTAAGGCGTATGTTGAGGCCCTCAGGATAGGGGCAAAATTTCCCCCCATTAAGATTCAAAGGGTCTTTAACTATCCGGATGACAATGATAAAAAAACTGAAGCCGTCTTAATATTGGAAAAACGCTAAATACCTGGATATCAGATATCAGGGCGCGTCAGAGGGCCGGCCGAAATATCACTATCATCCGCTTAAGTCGCCTTGGCCTGCCCCAGGAGCAGATTGCTCACGTTGTGGGGATGAGCCAGAACAGGATATCGGAAATTATCGGAAATGCCAATTTTAGCGAAATCGATAATTTACGCTCCCAGGGACGGGACATGGATTATATAGCCGAGCATTATCAGACGTTGAAGGACAAGCCAAGCCGGCCCCGGATAAAAGCGAATAAGTATATGAATTACCAAGCACAACGTTTGATAATCTTATGTTATGTAAAAGCGTGTACAGCCAAAAGTGCAGGCTGCAGGAATACGTGTGAAATAAGTTGACTGATCGAACACACCAAAAACAGAGCGTCTTCACGTTATCCATGACCGAAGCGCCGAAGCCGACGAAACACATCACATTGGGTGGGCGGGGGTATACATGACATTGCCGGCGCTGCCTGGCCGGAATAAGGAAGGAAGCTGAAACAACGGCGGCTGAAGGCAGCAGAATAACCAGGCACGAACATAGCCGTTGTTGCAGCGCCCAGATGCAGGCAAGGCCGGTGGAATAGTTAGCGCACTTGGTGTTGTAGGTGTGTGGCTTATTTTTTTTAATATCCGGTAGTTATCATGTTGCTCAAATGAGCATATCCGTTTCAATGCCTAATGCCTTGGCAATTGCTTTTAATGTTTCAATTGTTGGGTTTCTTTTTTTATTCTCGATTTGGGATAAATAAGAAGAACTGATGCTTACTCTTTGGGCAAGGTCGTTCAGTTTAATTTTCTTGTATTCTCTCCATGCACGTATGGGGTGTGTGCCATTGATAATAGTGAATGTAACTTCGCTTGGTATTGCTATTTCCCGAACCTCTTCAATTGCTTTTAAGTTTTCTTCAATATCTTTTATATCTCCAGCGTCTTCGATGATCTCTTGGATTTTTTTATATTCCTTGTAGGGAATTACTGCCCATTCAGGCTTTCCATTTTTTTCTATAATTTGTGCGTTCATTTGTAAACCTCTCCTCGGGATTTTATCTTGACGACGTGAATTAACACCTCATTTTCATTGATAGTATATACAACCCTCCAATCACCAATTCGTAATCGGTAACCATGATGGTTTGTTAGCCTTTTTACATTTTTCATTTTCTTCGGATTGATTGCCAATTGCCTTATTTTCTTGGCAATATTGGTTGCAATATTCCTCGGCATTCTCCTTAATGCCTTATCCGCTTGCCTGCTGAAGGTGATTTTGTACATATTGTCATTTTAGCTATTTGTTAACGATAAAGCAAGTAAAAATTTTCCCAGAGCAACGCTAGGTAGGAAACTTCTTTGTATGCTTTTAGCCACACAACAGAAGAATAAACACCTCAATTTTTGGTAGTCCCTGCAAAACAATGCAGGTTTAAAAAATCAGTTAGTTACAAGGTTGCTCAGGCAGTGGGAGGAGGTGCAGGGCTTCATTTGTCCACCCAGCCACCAGTGGCTCCGCTGTCCGCCCGCCCCGGGGCTCCCCTTTTTAAGGGAACCTTTTGGTTTGACATCGGCGTGTCCGCTTTGACAAAGATGTCCAAGCCTCAGAACTTCTTACAATTTTTTCTATCGTATTTTTTACTTCCCCTTCAAATTCAAAACCGAGTCCTTCTCTTTGTAGGTTGTAAAAGGCAATAGCATCATTGAATTCAACCGCCGCAGGTTCGAGAAATTCTATATTCATGGCTTTCGCCAGCCGTCAATTCATCTCATCTATTTAAATTTATCCAAACACTTCTCTCTCCATGTAGAATCGGTAATTTCATAGCAATTGGACTCATCATTATTTTCTCCAATATAGTCGCCATAGCAAAGATTCCTGTTATAAGCGTTATTGATATTTTCACATAGATTCGGTTTATTTTTTTGAATGGCAATATATGAGTAACATTCCTTTGCGCAGGTATAACACTTTCCAGTCAAGGCACAAAGACTTTCTTCAAGCTTGGCTATACCAACTTCACCATAACACTGTCCTTGACCTCCTTCCATGAGATCACATATTGATTCATCCTTAGTAAAAAAAGCTACTTTCCTCATACATATTGTATTGCCGTTACATTCGGAGATATCTGTTACCTCCTCCGACAAATACTGAATTTCAAGTTTTGGAGAAGTGGCGGCAAATGTGCTACAAAGGGGAATTGATCCACTATAATAGGAGCAAAAATATTTGTTCCCCTCCCAGGTGGATATATAGATGTAATTCGTCTTTCGTACATATTTTTCAACTAAATCGATAAGCGCCTGATCATCATCGCCATAATAGTGGTAAAATTGATTTTTCGGTGTCTTTTCTTGATCGCCGGTTAAGTACTGTTGAGCAATAGATTCAAGTTCCTGAAAAAAGTTACCGCAGTTATCATCTTTTGGATCATACTTATAATCTCCATTATAATAGCACTCAGCCCATATTAAATTATCAGGTGTTTTCTTGATGGATGGTTGTTTTACACTCGATAGTACAGGAATTTTCATTTTTTTTATGCGGCTTCCCAGCCGGTTTTAAAATAAAGTTAATGATTGCAATAAGATAGGCACCTGTTTATAATACTCAGGTGATGGAGGCGCAAGGGAGTAAGGATTGGAACGTATATAAGCAAATATTTTTTGATCATTGGGAAGAGTTCAAGAAGAAGAATCCCATGTATGATCAGCAGTATTATGATGCTTTGGTGGGAAAGATGTTAGGATGCGGGAATCCTGAGAAGATGGGTTATATAGAATATCGATGTTTGAATTGTGGGAAGGGGCTAAGGGTTGTATCGATGAGTTGTAAGTGTTGTGTGTGTTTGCGATGTGGGAAGGTATATGTAGATGATTGGGTAAGTCAGGTAAGCAAGATGTTGCATGAGGGAGTAATTTACCGTCATATTGTGCTGACCATGCCAAAAGTTTTAAGGAATATTTTCTATAATCATCCCGAGTTATTGGGGGTGTTAATGCAATGTGCAGTAAAGTGCTTGGATGATTTTTTTAGTACTGTAAGAGGGAGGAAGTTAAAGGGAGGATATATTGTAGTATTGCAGACCCATGGGAGGAATGGGCAATATAATCCTCATCTTCATATTATAGCAACGAGTGGGGGAATGGATGAGGGCACTCAGAGATGGGTTCATTTGAATTATTTACCTTATCCAATGTTGCACAAGAAGTGGCAGTGGTATTTATTGGAGATGTTAAAAGAGGAGTTTGATACAGAACAGATCGAGCAGATAGCGGATAAATGCTATAAGAGATATCCGAAGGGATTTGTAGCCAATGTAGAGAAAGGAGATGTACCGGGCCGGTATAAGAGTTTAGCTAAATATTTGGCCAAATATGTAGTGAGTCCGCCGATTTCGGTAAGGAGAATAGATGAGTATGATGGTGAGACAGTGACCTATCATTATCGATCCCATAAGACAGAGAGGGTAGAGCAGGAGACAGTTGATGTGTATACCTTTATAGGAAGGATGATCCAGCATGTTTTACCCAAGGGTTTTAAAAGAATTAGATATTCTGGTGTTCAAGCGACTAAGACGTTTGAGAAGGTCAAAGTAATTATTCGAGAGGCTTTGGCTAAAGTAAAGGGGATAGTAAAGGGCGCTATAAAGATTATCGCTAAAAAAAATTATCAGGAAAGATACAAGGACAGTACAGGGACAGATCCTTTTGTCTGTCCCTGTTGTAGATCACAGATGGATATTTGGAGGATATGGCACCCTGACTATGGAGTGATTTATGATGAGCTTGAAGAGATGAAGAAAGGCAAATATGAGTCAAAAGAAAAAGAAGCCATTGCCCAAAAAAGTAATGGAAGAACCCTTCGGTCCTCCTCCAAGAGAGTACAATTACCGGTGTCCGGTGTGTGGAACGGAGATTCTTGTTAATGAGGTAGTCGTTGATGCTGGGATCGGAATGGCTAAATTCCACAATGAATATTATGAAGGCTATATGCCACAAGGTGGATGCCCAAGGTGTGGAAACTATACCATGGAGTGTATTGACCAAGACTAAAAGTCCGCCCGAAGGGCGCTAAGTTCATTTTGTGACACGTGTCACAAGTGTAGTATTTCAATTTTCGGCTACTATTTAGAATGCGGAGTTGGAATCTATCATGTCAGGATTGTCAAGCGATTAGGGGCAATCCAAAGAACAACATCCAACTATACAAGGAAAAAAGGCAGAATTGCCAAATCTCCTAAAAGCCGATTTATCAAAGGGGCATTCCCTTTCCTAAGTGGCCGAAAAGCATGGCGGAAGCCTACTGAAAGGAAAGCAGATCTACACTGCCAAAGAAAGAGCACCTGGAATTTTTTAAAAACTTTTTTTTATCTAGTTTTCGCCACGGATGCGCAGTAAACAGACTTCATTAAAATATTTTTTTTATTATGAAATATTACATTGCAAATATAATACCCTTATTAATAAAAAAATTTAAAAATTGAAAGCTGTCCACTATTTTCTAAAAATCAGATAGAAACCAGTCCGGATATAGAAACGTATCATTCCACCACTTGGAAAATGGATTATATCTATCCGACCAGGAAAGGGGGTCCCAAAGAGGTGATATCTGTGGAAGGGAGGTCCCTTGTGTAAATGGATAATGGTTACTCGTAAAAAAGAGAAATGGATTGACATAAGAGAATCCATAGGGTTGGTTTTCCCAAAAACTCCATGGCTGAAACCAATTCCCGGAAGGTGGTATCTGTGGAAGTGAGGTCCCTTGTGTAAATGGATAATGGTTACCCGTAAAAAAGAGGAATGGATTGACATAAGAGAATCCATAGGGTTGGTTTCCCCAAAAACTCCATGGTTGAAACCAATTCCCGGAATTTATTTGTCTACTTTTGGGTGTCGCTTTCACCAAAACTCCTTTGCTTTCATTCCCTAAAAGGTCCCTCGTACTTATCCGGAAGGTATACGATCGGTTACCCGACAATCCTCTCAGCGTATACTCGGTTGTGTTTTTTCCAAAACTTACTTCTCGATAATCTCCACGACCGTTGTCAATATATAAAACCAGATCAGCTAAATCTCCTTCGCCGTCATGACAGGAAGTCCAGGAAAGAGTAACTTTTCCGACACCGGGGTTTGTTCGAACGCTGGAAACCTCTTCGGGGGGTGTATGGTCTTCCTCAACCTGCAGCCCATAGGATTGTAAAGCCAGCCGGCCCAGGCTGTCGTGAACGGCCACCTGTACAATGGCCCGGCCCCCGTCCTCATTGGTCGGCTGCCATTGAAGAAGGCTTAACTTTGAATCAATGTTCATATTTTGTGGACCTTGCCGTAACACATAGGTTAAATAGCTCTGGGTTCCAGGATTTTCTATCTGAATGGGGTACTCATAAAGGCGACCGGCCATGGCCTCTTTTTCCGGCTCAGAGATTATTTTGAGTTCGCCCACCTCTTGCAAAGAATTTCTGTATGAATAGGATATTACCCCGCTGTAACTTACCCCAAGGTGTAGACCAATATTAATTCCAGTTATTGATTCCGACCGTTTAACATGGATAATATCCGCCTGCTGCCATTGATCTGTGGGGAGGTCATGATAATATTGATCTTCATACATGTGCCAAGGACCTACAGCTAAAAGCCGATAATCCCCTTCTTCCAAATTGATAATCCTGTACCGGCCATTGGGGTCGGTCAGGGCGCACTCGGCATCACATACGTCAAATTGATATCCGCCGGCAATGTAATACGCGTATCTATCATGAAAGCAAGATACATCCGGCGCCGGCTCTTGGACAGGTAAGGCCGCAACCAGCTTTTTATATAAGGGTCTTTGATCGAAGGCATCCACTAACCTTCCGCTAATGGAAGCTTTCGGATATATAGACACCTCAATTTTTTCTATAGTACCCGGCTGAGATAGAAGAAGAGGGGTGCCGCTTTCCGGATCATCTCCTTGCTGATGATAATAACCGGCATAGTAGCCCCGACAATCAGTAACCCGGATAAAATACGTTGCCGGCGACAGACCGCACAAGGTAAACTCTTTTGAATAAGGGTCGAATGGAGGATAATAGCTTTCATAAAAGTCGGCCTCGATTTCCACACCTTGCTCATCTATAAGTTTCAGAGAATATTCTTTGGCTAACATCTCTTTGCCTGTAATCGCATCTCGCACGGTGCAGACAAGGCCAACGCCCTGAATCAGGTTAAAATCAATATTCTCCAGGGTTTGTTCCGGGGCGATGTCAAGCGGTATTGCTTCCTGGAGACTATTCACACCGGGATAATACTGAATCCGGTAGTTTTCCCTATGTGAAACGGAAAGGGAATATGATCCTTCGGGAAGACCAATGCGCGTATAATTCCCTTGATCGTCGCTGATGGCTGAATAGTAGTTTACTGGCGATCTATCCTCCTCCAGCCTTGCCCGAACCTTAACGCCGGAGAGCGCCTGGCCTGTTATTGCGTTCCTGATGACGCCCCTGATGATACCGCCT
Organism: Pseudomonadota bacterium; assembly: GCA_030625085.1. Lineage (GTDB taxonomy): Bacteria > SZUA-182 > SZUA-182 > DTGQ01 > DTGQ01 > DAOURK01. Next base: position 8,112 of record DAOURK010000121.1, on the reverse strand, counting down.
CGCTTCAGGCAAAAATCAAGGTCTGAAATCTCTTCTTCCTCTCCATTTAGACCTACTGAAATAAAGTTAGGACCATCATATTCAATGCTTAAATATTCACGGCCTTTGTCTTCAACATACAGTTGATAATTTCCGGCAGGGAGAGTTTTTATCCGATAATCGCCTTCCTTTGAAGTCTTGACAGTAAAGTAGCCGGCCTCATCAAGACAGGGGCAGGACAGAGCAGGATCACTTTCATCATCTGCAGAATTGTCCCGATCGGCGATAACCCGAATTTCAGAGAGGGGTTGGCCGTGGGCATTGGTAATTCTTCCTGAAAGAATACTGCCGGAAGATAAAATCAGGTCTGAAACTATCTCCTCGCCGGAGGAAGATACTGAAATCCCGATGAGGCAATTTGAGAGGTAATGAGAATTGGGGTCCCGGGCGGTAATCATATAAGCGCCTTGGGAAAGGCCGGGGAAAGTATAGGTCCCGTCCTCCTGAGTGAAGGTACGCACAGGGACCGACCAAAGATTGCTGTAAGCCCGAAAATCCTTTTCCGCCATTCCGTTGGGATCTAAGAAAGCAAGTTTTTGAGGGACCCCTTCTACTTGAATATTGGCCAGAGGATTTTGTGCTTTATCCACAACCCGCCCTGTAAGAGTTGAGCCAATTTCCATTGGTATAATCAGGCCGGTAATTTTTGTGTTTAGAGGAACGGAAAAGGACCGGGGCATATTGCCTTTATTAGGGTCTTCAGAAAAGCTAAGCATATAACCGCGATGAAATAAGTCCCGAACCCGGATTAAATAATTTCTTGTATCCAACCCGCAAACAGTAAACCTTCCTTCCGTATCACTGATATCCAATGAGTGTAATAGCTTATCAAAAGCAGAAGACGGCCAGGAGCAACTATAAACCTCATCCCCCAACAGATCAGCATCAAAGGCAATGGTCTGCACTTCCATCCCGGCCAGAGGAGTTGAGCCGTCAAGAATTTGGCCTTCCAGGCATCCTCCCCGGTACATAGATACCTGAATAACCTGAATATTCTTTGCAGGTTGAACCACATCAGGATTGACTGCCCATTCAAATTGATTAAAAATGCTATCGGCAGGGGTAAGGGGAGTAAGATGATTTTTCGTTGGATCGGAAATAGTTAAGAAATAGGTGTAATTTTCCAAACCAGTGAATTCAAATATTCCTTCATGGTCGGTATTGCTTAATAAATTGATATAAGAAGCCATATGAGCGGTTGAAGGTAGATCACCGAGATGAAGCGAAATTCCGGATATGGGAAGGCCGGTCCCGGCTTCTATAATCTGTCCGCGAATAACTCCCTGAGCAGTGGATGAAAATAACGACACATCTATAGGCCCTACCCGCTCCCCTTGCTCCACAGGAAACTTAAGATTCGGGGCGGGATTTTCCATGTCGGGAAAGTTAGTCCCTTGAAATCCCGGACCGGAATGAAAAGCCGAGATTGTATATATGCCCTCTTCCAGGCCGGTAAGACGATACGTGCCGTCGATTTCCGCCGTTACCGTGCTATAGGGGGAAGCATAACCCTCGGGGAAGTATTGGTCTTCGCAGCAAAATTTAGATGCGGTCACAAAAGCTTCGACCGGATGCTGCCCGGTAGCCTGATTGGTAATACTGCCAAAAATCTCACCACCATGAATTAAGGATAGGTTACAATTGGAAGTTGTTTGACCGGCAGCCGCCTGAAAAAAATCCTCTTCACTGTTTTCAGATGAATTTGCCTGGGGAAAAAATGAATTGATAATGTACCCTTCAGCCTCCACAATCCCCAAAATATATTCTCCTTCTTTGAGACCTGAGAGGATAAAATTTCCATTCAGGTCTGTGATCGCGGCTGCAGAATATTTAAAAAGATACAAATTATTTTCTTTCCGTGATCTGGTGATAATTTTAGCGCTAATAACAGCAGACCCGTCTTCTGCATCAGTTATCCTTCCGGATAGGATTCCACCCATTTCCATGATATGATTTATAGGGCCTGAGATCTTTCCTGACTTGACCCGAATAGGAATATAATTTGGACGCCCTCCAAAATCTCCGCTATATAGCCGATTATTTTGATTGTCAGAGGACCGATCTTCCTGAAAACCGTAAAAGTTTGCAATATATCCACGATTGAAAAAATCGTAAGCCCAGAGGATATATCTTCCTTCCGGGAGATTGTTCAGCAAAAATCTCCCGTCTGCTTGGCTTTGGGTGGTATAGACTATGGGAAAATCAGAACAAGAGATAAAATATATCTTGCTCAAACCTTGCCGGAATTCTTCAGGTATCCAGGGCGGCAAGATAAAGGAAGGAAAAAATGAATAAAGGGAAGGGTATGTAAATGTATAGGGAGAAAAACCACAATAAGGAATAAGTTGTACCTGTGTACTATCTGTGGGTTCTTTGGTGACTTGTACCTGAATCCCGGCCAGGGGCTGACTCTTCTGATCGAAAATCCGCCCTCGAATTGCTCCAGGAGCACTGCTTTGAGCAAAAACAAGATAGGGGAGGATTATAATAAAGCAGGCTAAAAAAATAAATATTCCATAGTGAATACTATATTTGCCTCCTACTTTGTTCCAGGTTGGCATACTCATTTTTTTCTCCTTAACTAATTTTTTTTACCAGATGGTACTGAAGAATAGAGTTTTCGCCTGATTCATGACGTTGCCACGATTTTATGTTATTTAAAAACATGAAAAATAAGTATAATAATAATATATTAAGTTTTGCTGTATATTGTCAAGTAATAGAGGAAAGATTTACTATGCATTTACATCTTAGTCAGACGATAAATTATTTTACTTATTATGAAGTAGATGAAATAAGGCAATAGACCAAGTCAGTATTTCTATATTGCCGGTCTTCGGGCTGTAGTCCTGATGAATTCGGATCTCAAGATGTTTCGCATGAGGTGTCTTGGGCTTCCCCGGGAGACGATTGCAAAGAGGCCTGGTCTTCCTCAACAGACAATTTCTATCATAATACCAAAAAAGGCAGCGTTGCCTTTTTTGGTAAATGCCGATTTACAGGGGCTCAGGGGCTGCATGCTTTCCCGTGCTGCTGAAAAGCACGGCCGGACAGAGAACCAGCCGAAGACTCAGGAATCATAACCAGCGCCTGCATAGCCGTAGCGGGGGGCTTGAGGGTGAGGAGATATCATGTTTTCATACAGTACATGACGGAGATGTATGTGTTTTTTTCAGTTTAACAACCTTTTTTCATCTTCTTTCTTCAACCCCATTCCAAGTTATGAAAAATCGGCTGACAACTTCTGGATTCTGACTCCCGGTCCTGAATTGGGCTTTCAGGTTCACCTGGTTGGATTTGTTAACAGTATCTATAGGGAAATTTAGCATTGTCGAGCTAAGAGAAGCCTCCCGCTGTTTTCGAGGAGTTTAACCGGTTGGAATGTTGGCCTGATGAATATTTTTTTCTAAAAAGGGATCATTATGACAAAGATCTCCATAACATACCTGTGCCGAAGCCTTACAACCTCCCTGGCAGGTAAACCGGTAGGAGCAGGGATTACAAAATTCAGGCCTTGATTTGACAAACGGGTCAACCAGTTTCCTGGCCGTTAATTGTGCGTAAGGCTCGGTGAGAAAATTTCCCAAAATATTTGGGGTATGATTGCAAATACGAAAATAACCAAGTGGGCCGATAGTATAATAGGAACGATTCGTGCCTGCACTGCAGTATCCGAAACTCACATGTCTAAACGGCCTGGTATCAACAAGACAGGGATGAATGGCAATGCCGCAACTAATGCTGAATCCGTATTCTTTGGCAAATTGATTGGCTGTCGTCAGGGCCTCTTTCATCTCGTCCGGGGAGGGTAAAAGCTCGTCTATATGCCGCGATCCCTCTCCTCCCGGGTTAAACCGGTTCAGCATTAACCCGTCTACCCCTATAGCCAGACATAATTTCAGGGTTTCCTCAAGGTGACGAATATTCCATCTGGTGGCCACGAATACCACCACAACCTTCCCCTTCTTTTCCTTAATGGTGACCAGGGAGTCTATCACTGACTCAAAGCTTTTATTTTGGCACAGCCGATCGTGGATGGATTTTTCCGAGGTTAAAAGTGGAAGCTCAAATAGTCTGATGCCGGCCTGAATCAGCTCTTTGACCATTGTGGGGCCCAGTAAGGTGCCATTGGTAATCAGATTAGGCATCAACCCAAGCCATGAGGCATAAGAAGCCAGCTCTACCATATCCTGTCTCATCAAGGGTTCGCCGCCGCTAAAGGCCATGTGTCCGGTGGGACATTCCCTGCTGATTTTTAGAAGAACGGCTTTGGCCGCGGCGGTATTCAACTCTCCTTTCGGGTAAGGCTGATCACCCTTCCAGACATTATAGCAGTAAAGGCAATTATTGTTGCACCTCTGGGTTACCTCAAAGATGACACTTCCCAGTGGATCTGAGATCAACCGCTCCTGAATAATGGGCATGGCAACTTAAGCCTTATCGAATGATGATGAAAGCAGCCTTTGGCTGTGATTCTCACTGAGTATCCCCTTGTTTTGAAAGAAAGCAATTAAACTCTCCCGAACCTTTTTAAATTTATTCAGATCCAGGGATGAGGTTTTTGGTGGGCCCATGAAGTAACACATTATTTTCGATGGATCTGTAGGAGGTCGTGGAGGAGCAGGAGGAAAGTAAGGTGGTGGTGGTGGACCCCAGGCGTGAAACCCCGGGTCAATCATCCAGAGGGGATTAAACTGTCCCGGAAAATTCCAGGGGCTTGACCATGGAGAATACGGAGAACTCCAGGGACTTGACAAGGGGGAACTCCACTGGCTTGCCAAGGAAGAACTATAAGGGCTCGACCAGGGGGAAGACCAGGGGCTTGACCATGAAGAATAGGAAGAATCCCAGGGACTTGACAGGGGGGAACTCCGGAGATTTGACCATGGAGAGTTCCACTGGCTTGCCAAGGAAGAACTATAAGGGCTTGACCATGAAGAATAGGAAGAATCCCAGGGACTTGACAGGGGGGAACTCCGGAGATTTGACCATGGAGAGTTCCACTGGCTTGCCAAGGAAGAACTATAAGGGCTCGACCATGAAGATAAATAGGAATTGGACCAGGGCTCCGTATAGCCATAACCACCATAATCAGGAAATGAAGAAGGACTTGAGATTCCATAAAAGGTATTGAACCCCAAAAGCCCTGAGCTACCATAAAAAGATTGTGTACTCTTTCTTTGCTCTAATCGTTCAAAAAAAATGTGAGGCATTTTTAATCACTCCTTTCAGGGTTTATAATGCTCTTGAAGAAGAGACATTACACATAAATATTTTCTGATGTATTCATTGGCTTAAAATTTAATCAATTATCTGACCCGCCACTTCTTCAGCCTGCGGTAAGAAACAGGGATCCTGTCCATAAGCCCTGAACAACCAACACCCACCGCGACATATCTGAACATGGCGGCAAGCTTTACAATCCGGGGGTAAGTCTTTGACTATATCCCCCCGAGCCCCTTCAAATCGGTTAAACCAAATCTGTCGCAAATTATTTTCTTTGATGTTGCCCTCATTATAGTTGTGCAAATTTAATGCCGGACAGCCCATGATATTACCATTGGGCATGATGGTAAAGGTGTCCCATCCGCATCCGCAAAAAAAACCGGGCGAGCGAACCCTGCTCTCCAACTGCCCCAGATAACCAAACCCCTCGCTTATCTCAATATCAAATCCCTTCTGCCTGGCTTCAAACACCAGTCTAAAGGCATTTTCTACAGTCTGAGGGCCATTCCTTTTTTTGTTTCCGGCCAACAGCGGCTGAATCCGCAGTCGATTTCCCCCACAGGTATAGACATCCTCAATGATTTTGGGAATATCATGGACTGTTTCATCCATAACTATCACTGACACCCCAATTACAGGGATGCCGATATGGTAATAAAATCGGATGCTGTGCAGGCATTTTTCATAGGCCCCCGGCTTATCCCTGATCCGATCATGCCGGCCCCTGTATCCATCGATGCTGACCATGATTGAATCCAGTCCGACCTTTTCTATCTGAGGGAGGAATTTCCCCGTATTATAGGCATGAGTGGTCAGCCCGATCTTCATTCCCTTTCTTTTGGCGTGCCTCAGGACCTCAAAAAGATCATCTCTGAGAAATGGATCTCCACCTATTACCGAGAAAACCTCACACCCAAGAGTCGGCAGGTCATCTATGGCTTTCATGATTTCTCCGGTAGTTAATTCATCAGGAGAGGCTTTTTGAGCCCGGGTATCACAATGGCGGCAATGAAACCGGCATTGATCAGTGCAGAGCCATTGAACAAAGGAGGGTCTTAATTGCCGGGTTTTGAGGTCCTCACTGTACGTTTGAAGACGCCTGATCTGGTCGGCAATTGGCTCCCCTGTTTCTTTTCTTTGGTGGTCCGGATTATTCTGCTCTATTTTTTCTCTCCTCAGTTTTTTTTATGAAGTTTCCTCTAATCTAAAAATTTTATGGAATTGTTTCATTTTCATTCCTCATGATCACAACAAATTAATTTTTTAAATTTTATTCCACAAATCCCTTTCATTTCCCTTATTCTTACCTTCGCCTCCTTTCATCACCTTATCGAAGAATTGGGGTCTGTCCCCAATTCCCCAAACACGATTACGGGGTATTGAAAATATGCTGGAGGTTGTTCATAAGGAATTTCCACCCACTCACTCACACAATAAAGGTTAATACCTTTATAGGGCTGCTTGCAGGCGTACCTCCCCTATAGTCCAGGATAACCACGTGCACTCTCAATGATATCTCTTAGGTTTGTTGAATTTTCATCATACCAAGGTGGAACTAAAACCGGCTCCCAACTTTTTGTGTCCCATCTCCAGCCCGGCGGAAGAGGCTTTGGCTCTGGTCGAGGGTATGCGCCACCACCGCCCGTGCCATAAACCGGACTATAAATGCCTGTACCACCCGGCCCTTCAGTTCCCCATCCAGGTGGGAAATATCCAGGGTCGAGGGCCCAAGGAGAAGAGAAGGGGACAAATGAGTTATATATTGGAGGAGCTTGATATCCGTATGTATATTCGTCACCGGCATTTATCCCCCAGTTAAAGGAAACAACCGGGTTGTATATTGAAGGAGATTGATACTCATAAGTATATTCGTCCGAGTTATTTGTGTACCCATCCCGGTTATACCAGTTATTTGTATATCCACTCCAGTTGTAAGGTTGATCCCAAAACATAAAATCAGTCCCCCAGAGAGCTTGCGCTTTCGCTAATAAATGGTTTTCTACAACCATTCCCAGAATTATTCCAATTATTATAGCAAAAAAATATATATTCTTTTTCATCCCCTTAGTCTCCCCTTTCTGGATTCGTTAGCTAAAAAAAATTATACTACACTAATAGCTATACACTTTAATTACTATAAGGTCAATAAAAGTAGACATCTATTGATCCTCATCAAGGGAATTCCCCCATTTTTACCCTCCGGTTTTATTTTTGAAAATTTGGTCTTCTGTTATTTTTACACTTATCCATTATTTTTTTCCTTTTGATAATCTTAAAAAACCTTAGCCGAAGCCTTAAGGTTATAATCAATGCTTGCATGGTCACTGCCGAGGGCTTGAGGGCGAGGAAACAGCATATTTTCACCTATATCTAATATCCGTATCCCGGCCATAAGGCGCCGGCATCAGCCAAGCCCCAGGAATCTGAATTATATTGACCAAGGTTCCACATATTAAACCCGGGTGGATTTATGGCAGGTCCAAAAGGATTAATATTAGTGGGATTAGACCAGGGATTATTTCCACTTGTGTATCCGCTGTATATCGGACCCTGGGGGTTAGGAGAGGCCCACATCGAACCAGGATAAGCCTGCCCGAATGAGTATGTATCAGCAGAGTAACTCCAATTGCCGCCAGGGAAAACTGACGATTGCGGATACCAGGGCGATGGCGGATTTATACCGCCGACCGGCCCTGATTGATATCGCAGGGGATCATACTGATTAAACTGGGCAAAGCTCGATCCAGGAAAACCGGAGGACATCAGAGGGTAGCCGGCGCCATATCCTGCTGATGGGAATCCATAGCCGCCATATGCGGCAGCGTTCCAGCCATACCCCAAGAAGCC
>DAOURK010000122.1 GCA_030625085.1 Pseudomonadota bacterium | reverse complement strand
GGTCAAAGGGAAAGCCGTCGCGAATATTTTCCGCAAATATGCCAACTCTTTTTTGATCTATCTTTTCTCTTGGATAGATGGTTTCATCAAGGATAATATCGGAAAGAGGTATTTTTATCATGATTTGATGCTTGATAAGTTGAGGGTTATCTGCCTTATTTATTTTTATGTATCATAAGGTTGCCAGGTAATTTATGCTGATTTTGTTTAAATTTAATTTTATTTTTACATCTGGCTATTTTATACAAATATGGTAGAATTTACAAGAAATTTCTATTTAGTAAAAAAAATACATAATAATTGCATATTTAAAGAATTAGAAGAATGCTTTTGAAGGGCAGATTATTGCAGGTGACAGGGTTTTAAAGAAACTTTCGTTTCTTAGGATTCGCTACTAAGAAACAATAACAGGAGATCGTTTCTTAGTCAAGATAGTAGTTCGTTCCAACCGGATTTTACAGGTTCGGGGTAGGTGCTTGTAGGCATGAAAAATACAAAGATTTTTAGCCTGATTTCTGGTTGCCTTTTTTTATTGGTTGTATTTTTTAATATCACTGTTTTTCCAACTGCGGTAGGCGCTGAGAATGTAAGTGAAAGAAAAGAGTCTCAAACTATAGATCCTGATTTATCGCAAAAGTATAACCTTATTGAAAAATTAAAAGATGAAATCAACTACCATAATTACCTTTATTACGTTAAAAATAAACCTGAAATTTCTGATGCTGAATATGATAAGCTTTTTAAAAAATTAAAAGAACTGGAAGAAAAATACCCTCAATTTATTACACCTGACAGTCCAACTCAAAGAATCGGAAGTGTTCCCTCCAAAGGGTTTAAACAGACAAAACATAAATATCCTCTTTTCAGTCTTGATAAGGTTAACTCTTTTGAGGATCTAAAAAAATGGTATACAAAAATTAGAAAAACCTTCTCTGAAAAAAAAGTGGAATTTGTCTGTGAATTAAAAATAGACGGTCTTGCTGTGGCCCTTTTTTATGAAGACGCTTTATTAAAAAATGGAGCAACCAGAGGAGACGGTTTTACAGGTGAGGATGTTACTCAAAATATAAAAACAATAAAGAGTATTCCTCTAAGATTACTTCCCCCGGACCAAAATATTTCCAAGGACCTTCACGTATGCGGGGAGGTTTTTATGCCGATACACTCTTTTGAGCAACTGAAAGAGTTTGCCAATCCGCGAAATGCAGCAAGTGGTTCCTTAAGGCATCACGACCCTAAAATAACTGCTCAAAGAAATCTGGATGCTTTTTTTTACCGAGTAGAAAATTTAAAGATCAGTGAAAAGCCGGTGAAAACTCATTGGGAAAGCTTAGGAGTGTTGCAAAAATTAGGCTTTAAAATAAACCCTTATAATCGACTATGTCAAAATATAAGTGAAATTTTGGAATATTGCAGCTATTGGGAAAAGAATAAGGCCAAATTAACCTATACCATTGATGGAATTGTTATTAAGGTAAACGATTATAACCAACAAAAAGCTCTTGGGCATACTTCAAGATTTCCTTTGTGGGCTATAGCCTATAAATTTCCAGATCAACCCTTTCTTTCAACTCTTTTAGATGTGCAGTTTACTATAGGCAGGACAGGGAAAATTACTCCGGTTGCCATAATTGAACCAATAGAAATAGATGGAAGTATTATCTCAAGAGTGAATTTGCACAATCTAAACAGAATCAAAGAATTGGACCTTAGGTTAGGGGATAAGCTATTCATAAAAAAAGCAGGAAATATCATTCCTGAAATTATACAGGTTAAATATAATGAGCGAAAACCCAATGCCCCAAAAATTGAGTATACAGATTATGAAATAAGCAGTAAAGCGCTATTAAAAGCTAAATTAAAGCATTGGGCCGGCAGAGATTGCATGAATATAGAAGGAATGGGGGGCTCTTTAGTAGACAAGCTGGTAGATAATGACCTTGTAAAGGACCCGGCTGATTTATACACCCTTGCTAAAGAAGATATTTTGTCTCTTGAGGGAATTAGTAATAAATCTGCTGCAAATATTATTCATGCAATTCAGGAAAGTAAAAACAGGCCGCTAAATCAGTTAATTAATGCTTTGAGCATTGATCAGGTTGGAAAAGAAACTTCAAAAATTTTAAGCCGTCATTTTTCATCAATAAACCAATTGGCAACGGCTGATTATAACAAACTTATTGCCATAAAAGGGATTGGTAAAAAAACTGCCCAGAATATCATAGATTATTTTAAAGATCCTGATAAAGTTCTTTTAATGGAAAAGCTTAAAAAATATGGTGTTGTTGCATCGTGATCACTAAGGGACACAAAGAGGAATGATAACTGATATGGAATTGCTTTTTTTACTAACTGCCCAATTGATAGGGCACATACTCTATTATTTTTGAAATCAAAATTGGCCTATTCGGGATTATTAAAATATGTTTATTACATATTGACAGATTTAAAAGTTGTAAGATACACTTTGTCCAAGCATTATTTATGCGGCTTTTTCATAAGTCCATTAGGGATTTTATTGTTAGTCTGTTTTTAAGATGATAAATTTGAAAATTTTTTAGAATAAATGGTTAAAGTTAACTACTAAAATAGGATTTGTATTATGAGTAATGATGAAATGAAAGATGTACGATGGAAACAACGGTTTCAAAATTTCGAAAAAGCATTCAAACTTTTAAAACAGACAATTGACATTGATAGCCCTTCGGATGCTGAACGGGCAGGACTAATCCAATTTTTTGAAATAACATTTGAACTGGCCTGGAAATTATTAAAGGATTATCAGGAAGAAGTTGGTTTTATAATAAAAAGCCCGCGAGAAGCTATTAAACAATCATTTCAAACCGGGCTCATAAAAGATGGCCATACTTGGATAGATGCTCTTAAAGACCGCAACCTGACTGTGCATATTTATGAAGAAAAAATAGCCATTGAAGTTGAAAACAAGATACGAGCCTCTTATTTTCCTATACTTGCACAATTACATGACTGCTTTAAACAAATGGCAAACGAATGAAACACGGATTAAAACAACGAGATATAAACAATATAACAAAGGCCCTTCAGCAGGTCCCTGAAGTTGAAGAAGTAATACTATTTGGTTCTCGTGCAAAAGGAAAATATAAGCCGGGGGCTGATGTCGATTTGGCGATAAAAGGGAAAAAGGTAAGCTATTCCGTTGTATCAAGGCTTTCATTCTTACTCAACGAAGAATATGCACTGCCATATTTTTTTGATGTAGTTCATTATGAAAAAATAACAGAACCAAAACTTGTTGAGCATATCGATAGAGTGGGAAAAATTATTTATCAAAAAAGCGCTGAATAAAATATCCGGCATTATCCCTTCTTTATAGGCGACCATCATGCGCCTCCCCTTGGGGACCTTCTTTTAAAGCCTGAAAACTGGTGAGACAAAAGAGGCAACCAATTATTTATTAAATTTCTCAAATTCCTTTTTTATCCTGGCATCCCTTTTGCTTTATTTTATTACAAAATAGGTTTATTTTTTTTCTGCGAGGAGAATTTTATTTTACTCCTTTTTGGAAAAATATTTTTAAAATAAGGCTCATATATCATTATGGAAAGTAAAGACAGATTTAAGGGTATTTTCCAGGGAGTAATTGATATCGTAGCTCTTATTGATAACGAGCATAATATTTTAATGGTTAATAGGGCTTTTGAGAAACTGTTTAAAAAATTCGCTGATGAATGTATTGGACAAAAATGCCATGTTATTATTCGTAACAAGGAAACTTTTTGTGAAGATTGTCCTATAGAAAAAAAGATAGGAAGTAATATTTATGACAAATTGTTAATCCCTGTTGGAAGTGATAATGTGTCCATGACAAGACACCCAATTTACAATGATCGAGGAGTTCTTCAAGGCACTTTTGTGATCGGCCGTATTGTTACCAGTGAATTAAAGATGACGAGGGAGCTCCAACACCAGGGCAGATTAAAAATTATGGGTGGGCTTGCTTCCTCTATTGTCCATGAGATTAAAAATCCATTAGCAGGTATCGGCCTCATGACTCTCTCGGTTATGGAACGTTTAAAGAAGAAAGATATAATCTACCAGGATCTTGAAAGTATCTCACATGAGGTTCAACGATTAGAGCGTCTGCTTGAAGGGTTAACAAATTTTGCTAAACCAAGCCTTTTTGAATTGAAAAAAACATCCATACATCATTTTATCGATATTACCATAAAATTATTAAATAAAAAGTTAAGTGCCGGGAAGATCAAGGTTAACAAAAAATATGACGCAAAGGTCCCAACGATTCTGATTGATCCTTCAAAGATGCAACAGGTATTTTTTAATATCTTACTCAATTCCATAACAGCTATGCCGAATGGTGGTGAAATTAATATCAAAACGAGTATCTTCCATGAAGAGATTGCTGAAGATATAAAAAAAGAGTGGGTACTGATAACAGTTCAAGACACTGGGACCGGCATTAAAAAGGAGGATTTAGCTTATATATTCGATCCATTTTTTTCAAAGTCACCTAAGGGCACCGGATTGGGGCTTTCAAACGTGTATAAAATAATAGAGCTTCACAACGGATCAGTAACAGTTCAGAGTGAAGAGGGCGTGGGGACAATAGTAAAAATATATATCCCTATTATCTAAAAACTTTATCTGTAAGTTTATTTAAAATAGTATCGATATGACCACATCTTATAGAATTCTTATAGTTGATGATGAGTATTTGATAGCGAAAAGTATAAGCCGCTGTCTTGAATCCGAAGGTTTTCTCTGCATCCTTGTTCATAGTGGAGAAGAGGCCTTGGAGCGGCTAAAAAGTGAAGATATAGATTTAGTTTTACTTGATCTTTCAATGCCGGGGATGGATGGATTTAAAACTTTAAAAGCTATCAAGGCAGATTATCCCGACCTTCAGATTATTATTCTCACCGCTTCTCAAAATATTCAAGATGCAATCAATGCTCTGAGACAAGGAGCTGATAATTATCTGATCAAATCCTCAGATATGAAAGACATAGTGAAAATAGCTGTAAAAAAAGCCATGAAAACCTATGAGCTGACAAAAGAAAATATTCTTCTCAAAAAACAGTTCAAGGAAAAAGCTAAACAATTGCAGCTTATCAAGGAAAGTTCCGGGATGAAGCGGGTTTACCAATTAATGAAAAAGATATCGAGAAAAGAGTATACTACGATCCTTATTACAGGAGAAAGCGGTACTGGAAAGGAAGTAGTAGCTAGGACAATCCATCATCTGAGCTTAAACGCTGAAAAATCATTTATTGATATTAGCTGTTCAGCCTTACCCGGTACATTGGTTGAAACTGAACTTTTTGGCTTTGAAAAAGGGGCCTTTACTGATGCCAAAAATACAAAACAGGGACTTTTGGAACTTGCCGATGGGGGAACATTGTTTTTAGATGAAATTGCCACCTTAGATCTTTCAGTCCAAGCCAAATTACTTCGTTTTCTTGAACAGAGAAGTTTTCGAAGGGTTGGAGGTACTGTGGATCATAAAGTAAACTTGAGAGTAATAGCAGCTACAAATCGAGATTTAAACAAAAAAATCATTTCTAATGAATTCAGGGAAGATCTTTATTATCGGCTCAATGTTTTTCCCATTACCATTCCCCCCCTCAGGGAGAGGAGAGAAGATATCATCCCCTTAGCCAATTTCTTTATTAAAATATTTAATTATAATTTTCATGGTCATATGCAGGGATTACACGATAAATCTATTCAACTTTTGCTCCAATATACTTATCCCGGGAATATCAGAGAATTAAAAAATATCATTGAACGGGCCATGATAATAGAGGAGACTGATCTTATTACTCCATCCGCACTTCATTTCCCAAGGGGAGAGGCGTTTTTTGCTGAACCTATACTAAGTCACCAAGAATATCTTACTGAAAAAAAAGAAAATAGTCGGCAGAATTTTTTAACTATGGCCGAGATGGAAAAGAAACATATTCTTAAGGCCTTGCGGCAGACTGGCGGTAATAAAGAGCTGGCTGCAAAACTTTTAGGGATTGGTAGATCTACACTTTTTCGAAAACTAGCCGTTGCAGATTCAGTCTCCATCTGATTTGATTGGCTGAATTGTCTGATGTGAATATTTTAATTGCAAGATCCTCGCTTATAGAATATACTTTAAAAACAAATTTGGGTATTACTATTTTTTTATGCGGCTTACCAGCCGATACTGATCAAAAATTTTATAATTACAAGGCCATGCGTATAGGATCTAAAGTGCCGCTGCCGCCAAAATAAAAAAAAGGGCGGTTTTGGAGATTTTAGACTAATTCAAGAAACAAGATTGAAGTAAATCATTAAATTTAAAGAGGAGAATAATAGTGGAAGAGCGCGAAACCGGGACTGTCAAATGGTTTAACAGAACCAAAGGTTATGGGTTTATCGAACGTAGTGGCGGAAAAGATGTTTTTGTGCACCAAAATTCTATCCGTAGTGGTGACTTGTTAAACGAAGGTGATCGGGTGGAGTTTTTGGTTAAGCAAGGAGAGAAAGGCCTTCAAGCAGATGATGTGTGTGTTTTAGACTGAAGGTTTATTGAAAACCGAATAGAGTCAGATTTACAAGTTGGCGCCCATTTTGCCTAATCTTTACGCCACCTTTCCGCAATTTTTTAGCCATCACTCTTAATAACTTGAAATCATAATCTAAATTTTCACAAAGCAGTCTAAATGAATAATTATTACGTAAACTATCAGTGAATAGCCACCTCTCAGCAGATAAATAAAGAGACTCAGTATCTCCAATATTTACATAATCAACTATTGATTGCCAAATTACGGCAGACATTAACTTTTTTATACCATATAATTGATCATCTAATGACATGTTTATAATTCCATGATTAATTATTTATTTTTTTATTTCTACTTATATTTGATGCATTCGTAAAAAATCGTTTTTGAAAAATTTGTCATTTCGACCGCAGGGAGAAATCTTATATTTTCAGCATGTTGAATAATAAAGATTTCTCACGTTTGTTCGAAATGACACACTGATAAGACTTTTTACGAGACCATCATATTTGTCATTATACATGAATAAAAGTCAAAAGTAATCACAATTCCATTTTGCCCTCAAGATATCCCTTATATATCCTCCTCCCCTGCCATCGTGTTCGACCATTAACTATAGTATTTCAGACATTAAATTTCATGCACTAATTTTTTTGTAATGTAGCGCGGGGCTTCAGCCCTGCCATACTATTGTATGAATAGGTGTTGTGAAATTATTTATCTAAAAATCTATAGCTATAGATAGCTGATAAATTTTGGCTGGAATAAAATCCTTAGAACATACCTTTTTATTTTATAGATAATCCCATTATGAGATAGTAAGAAATGATGAACAGTCCCATATTGGGACATTCAGCCCTCGTTTAAATTTTTTTTATTTACCTTTTCGCTTTATATAGCTGTATGTACCTGGTATTTTTTTAAAAATATAATATGGCATAATAAATGCTCTCCTGACTATTAACTTATTTGCTTATAACTAAAACATGCTTTGTTGCTCCCCGGCAGATTTGAGGATTTCAGATTTTAATAGACAACCAGTTAGGAAAATTTTTGATTCCGGTTAACCTGCATTCAATAAAAAGCAGTGGGCTACTTCCTTTTGAGCTTTCCTTAAACTTCAATAAGGAATTGTAAGAATAACTATAGATTTTCGGATATTAAATTTTATATTGTATTTTTATCTGAATATCGATTATAGAATTATTTTTTTGAAAATTTATATTTTATCTTTATTATTTTGAAGGGCAATGGGCTAGGGGGGGGAGATAGGATTTTATACATTGATCAACAACATATTAATTATAGATGATGAGGTTATTATTTGTAATGCTATAAAATCTCATTATATCCTAAAAGGGTATTATGTTGAGGGTTGTTCCTCTTATCAAGAATTTCAAGATAATGTAACCCTTGAGAAATTTGATCTGATATTACTTGATCTAAATCTTAAGGACATAAAAGGACTTGAGCTTCTCAAAATTATTAGAGAAATCCATCCTGACATAAAGATAATCGTTGTCTCTTCTTATCTTGATCACATTAATATTTCCAAAGCCAGAGAACTTGGCGCTTTCAAGTGCATTAGTAAAAACAGTCAATTATTTCAGGTCCTGGATCAGGTATTTGAGGCCATATAAGCATTAAATTAAACAATGCAGAATAGGGGGTAAAATGTAGCTATGAAAAAGTAGTGAATTGGTTAACTCATCAGGAGTAATTATTTTAAATCAAGGGGTGATGCTTTCGTAAAAAGTCGTTTTTGAAAAATTTGGGTTGAATAAATTCAAGAAGTTATGTTGTATGTATATCCTCCTTTTGGACTTTTTACGAGACCATCAAGGGGTAATTATTTTAAAAATGGTTTTGGGGGATAACTAAAATTTTAAACAAACAATCTTAGTAATAAAGAGGTTAAAGAGTATGTCTTATAAAAATATAGTTAAATCATTAGTATTTTCGTTGATAATCGTTTTTGGACTTTTTATCTTATCTGGCCTTTCTAATGCACAATATACAACATCCCCGTATTCATCATACGGCTCTCCCTATAGTTCCTATGGTTCTGGCGGCACTTACGGCAGCAGCCTTTACGGCGGAATGTACGGTGGCAGCAGTATGTATGGCGGTATGTACGGTAGCAGTATGTATGGCGGAATGTACGGTGGCAGCAGTATGTATGGTGGAATGTATGGCGGCGGTATGTACGGCGGAATGTACGGTGGCAGCAGTATGTATGGTGGACTCGGCGGATTGGGAAGTCTTGGTGGATACGGCGGACTCGGTGGAATGTACGGCGGAATGTACGGTGGCAGCAGTATGTATGGTGGTCTAGGCGGATTGGGAAGTCTTGGTGGATACGGCGGCCTCGGAATGATGGGTGGACTCGGCGGAATGTACGGTAGCAGTATGTATGGTGGCCTAGGCGGTTTGGGAAGTCTTGGTGGATTAAGCAGCCTCGGAATGATGGGTGGACTCGGCGGAATGTACGGCGGATTAGGCAGCCTCGGAATGATGGGTGGACTCGGCGGAATGTACGGCGGATTAGGCAGCCTCGGAATGATGGGTGGACTCGGCGGAATGTACGGCGGATTAGGCGGCCTCGGAATGATGGGTGGACTCGGCGGAATGTACGGCGGCTTAGGAATGATGGGCGGTATGTACGGTGGCCTCGGCGGAATGTACGGCGGCTTAAGCAGCCTCGGAATGATGGGTGGACTCGGCGGAATGTACGGCGGCTTAGGAATGATGGGTGGACTCGGTGGGCTCGGTAGTTTGGGATTACTGAGCAGTTTAATTAGTCCGACTGTCACACCTACTGCTGTAGTAGCTCCAGCAACTACAATTACTGAAGTAGCCCCAACAACAGCAGTTAATGAAGCAGCGTTCTTCGGTTGGTTTTAGTACCATTTTTATGGTAAAGGTTTAAGATTTTTAATTTTTTAATATAATAAAAGCCCGTATAGATTTTGGTTGAACTATACGGGCTTTTTTATATATATAATTCTTGCTTTTTACTTCACGAAATATATCCTAAGAAAAGATTTTTTAATTTTCGGGAGATACCGGGAATTAGGTAATGGCAGAAAAATTTCTGTTTCCTCCATGATAGAACAAAATAAAAAATGAAAAAATTATTCTTCAAAAATCTCCGATACAAAAAAAGGAAGCTTTTGATCGCATTATAGTGAAAACCATTTAGGAATTTTTATGATCGATCATTCCGAAACAAAAAGGACTATCGGATTTTTTGGCGCCACAAGCCTTGGCCTTGGTGCTATTGTTGGTGGAAGTATTTTGGCTTTAGCCGGGACTGCTTTTGCCAAGGCCGGCCCTTCAGCCATCATCGCTTTTGCTTTAAATGGATTTGTGGCTTATATAACTGCCTTGAGTTTTGCTCAAATGTCGGCGGCTTTTCCTGAATCCGGCGGAGCCTATACCTTCACCAAAAAAATTCTCTCCGTCCGGGACGCCTTTGCCATTGGATGGGTTCTTTGGTTTGCCTCGATCATGGCCGGTGTTTTATATGCCTTAGGATTCGCTTCTTATACGATAAGCGCCTTGCAAAGCCTGTGGCTCATTTTTTCCCCTGTTGTCCCAGCCTGGATTTCTAGTCGCCTGATGATAATTATACTCTCCGGCGGAGCAACTCTTTTTTACACGGGTAAACTCGCTCTTAAAAGTGACGGAGTAGGACAATGGGAAACCGCCGGTAAGCTGATTGTCTTTTGCATCCTTATCCTGGCCGGATTTTGGATTCTTTCTCAGCAGCCCCTTCACGCACTGCCACACAGATTCACGCCTTTTTTTGGCGGTGGTATACTCGGCATCTTTCAGGCCATGGGATTTACGTTTATCACCTACCAGGGGTTTGATCTTATTGCCGCAGTAGCCGGGGAGGTTCGAAAACCGGAGAAGAATATTCCTCTCTCCATGTTCTTTTCTCTAGGGATTACGCTGCTCATTTATCTTCCCTTTCTTTTCACTATCGTGGCGCTGGGAGTGCCGGCAGGGCAGTCGATAACCTCTCTCAGTGCTATGCATCCGGATACCTTTGTGGCCGTGGCCGTGGGTAATTATCTGGGCCCTGCGGGATATTGGTTGATTATTATCGCGGCCGTTTTATCGATGCTTTCAGCTCTTTATGTCAATCTTATGGCTGCTTCCCGCATTGCTCTAGCTATGTCCAGGGATCGGACCCTTCCCCGTTTCCTTGGCGTTACCAATAAAAATTCAGGGATACCCGTACGCAGCCTTTCTATAAGCAGCGCCATTCTTCTTATAAGTCTTTTGGCCATGCCGGATTTAGCTGCCGCCGGGGCCGCAGCCAGCCTCATCTTTCTCATTTCCTTTACCCTGACCAACTTCACCGCTATCTTAGCCAGGTTGCGCCAGGAAGCAGAAATTGGAAGCGGGCAAAAGGCACAATTCCCCTATGTGCCTTTCTTTGGCGCCGTCTCCTGTGGCTTGCTGGCTATCTTTCAGAGTATTGCCGTTCCTGCGGCAGGCAAAATAGTAAGCATCTGGTTTGCTTTTGGGTTTATTCTGTACTTTACCCTTTTGGTCGGCCGCGCAGAAGTGGTAGATGCCATGACACAAGCACGAGACCCTCGACTGGTAAAATTACGGGGACACAGTCCTCTAGTCCTTGTCCCTCTGGCTAATCCGGCCAGTGCCCAATCTATGATAGAGGTCGCCAATGCCCTTTGTCCACCGCGTGTAGGTCGAGTTCTGCTTCTTTCAGTAGTAGCAGGATCAATCGAATGGAAGGCTGGAAATCCTCCACCTGAGTTACTTTCCACCCAGGATGTCTTACGCAAAGCCCTTACTGCATCCTTTAGTTCTGATCTTTCGCCCGAAGCCCTTATCACGTCAGCGCCCCGCCCATGGCCTGAAATTATTCGTGTTGCCCAGCTCCATCGTTGCGAAAGCCTGTTAATTGGTTTGAGCGCTCTTCCTCATGATAGAATATACCCCCATCTCGAAGAACTCATCAGCAAGGTAGGCTGTGATATTGTTTTTCTCCAGACACCGCCGGGGTGGCAACTATCAAAAACCAAACGCATTCTTGTTCCTGTAGGAGGGAAAGGTAATCATGATACACTTCGTGCTCGTTTGCTGGGGAGTTTTTGCCGATCTTTGGAACGAGAGGTTACCTATTTGCGAATCGTGCCTCCCGGGACAACGGAAAAAGAGCTTAAATGGATCAGGTATAAACTCCTCCATTTTGCCGAAGATGAAGCGCCTATACCCCCGAAAGGAGAAGTTATTCGAAGTAATAATATCGTCACTACCATAAAAGAATATGCAAATGAGACCGACCTTGTTATCCTCGGGGTTCAATACCTTGGCAGGAAAAAGATTTTTGGGGACCTGGCCATGAAGATTGCTCGTGCTACCACCGGAGCTACTATAGTAATCAGCAGGAGAGGGTAAGGCAAAAATTCATCTACAATCACAGTAATCATCAATTGTTGTCACCGAAACAACTTCAACTGTTGAGCCTGGCCTGATAACGAACTCACTGAGCCCTACTTTATTTTTTGGATTTCCTCAGTCTGGTGAGAATGTCCTGACAAGGAACTCACTGCGCCCTATTTTATTTCTTGGATTTCCCCAGTCATAAGTGTAGCCGAGTTGAGTAAATGGAAAGGGGACATCGCCAATATATATTTCCTGTATGTAGTTTTCAAACCACGTCTTATATTCTTCATTAACAGTTACATAGTATGTTGATTGGGGGAATACTAAGGAAGCTTCATAGTCAGTTATTTCAGGATCTCGACTGGGCCGAAAAAGATCTTCCGGATTAACAAAAAATTCTACAAACAATGTATAAGGCTCTCTTTCGGGATATTGTTCGAACCAGGCATTCACTATTTTCGGATATTCTCAAAATTATAATTGCTTTCTATTTTAGAACTTTTTACATTTTCTAAACTCAATACCATCTGCGGGAAGAGGTAAATCAGTTCTTTAATAAATGAAAAATAACTAGTGTTTTTCTAAGTTTTGTTGTATATTATTTCTATCTTTACAAATCCTTATCACCTAAAAAATAAGGGCCTAAAGAGTGAAAGGAGTACCAATAACAATATAATTAGGGCTATTTTAGCCAAACATAAAATAAAAATAGTATTACTAATGTTAAATAAATAAGGAGCCGCATATGCCGCGGATTACTTTGGATTTGCCCTTTGAAAAAATTGTTGAAACAGTAAAAGGCTTAACTGAGGAAGAAAAGGAGAAGTTATTTTTTGCTGTCAATGAGGAGTATGCTAAAGCCTTGGGTAAGATGAAAAAAGAAGCATGGGAAGAGCATCAAAGCGGCAAAAGTGTTCCTCTTGGGGACCTGAAGTGAGTTACAGTGTTTTTCTTTCAAAGAAGTCTCACAAGCAATACAGCAATTTTGATCGCCATATTCAGAATAAAATCAAATCGCCCTTTCAGCATTAAAAGAAAATTTCCATAAAGGTTTGGTCCTTTCAGGTGAGAAATATTCAGGATTGCAAAATATAAAAATCAAGCATAAGACTATAGAATATAGGTTTGTATACGATATCAATGATGAAAGGAAAGAGGTATTGGTTATTTTTTTGGGTACACGAGAAAACTTCTACAAAGAGCTGAGGCGATATTTAAAATAGTTTTATTCTGATTTTCCAGCCTATTAATGCGGGTCCATAAAAAGGTGAATCAGTTCTTTAATAAAATATCTGTAACTGTGGGCTGCATGCATATTCAAATCGAGAATATCCCAAAGGAAAATAAAAAAGGTGGATAAATTCGAAAAAACCACCATTGCAGGCGTGCTTTAAACGGGAAAATAATGATCCCCCGGTTTCGGGCAACTCCACGCAGAATTATTTTTGCGGCCCGGGTTACATCCATCTTTTTAATTCGTTTCCTCTGTGCTAAAACATCTTCACGATTAGCCTTTAATATGGGAGCTGCCTCAGAGATGTTTGTTTGAATATACCCGGGGCAAACGACACTCACTTTCACACCCATAATCTATGTTTCCGTTTTAAAAAGAAAGAGACAAATTGAAGATATCTTTTTATGGTAGAAATATATCGGTTATTTTTTATAATTATGACTATCTGCCCTTGGGCGGTTTTTTAATCAATGCCACTATCTGACTCACTCCCGTTTTGCTGATAGTAAATTTTTTTGCCATATCGCCATATGTTGAATCAGGAGACTCTTCCGGACATTCAAGGTATTTGATCCCTTCCTGAATTGAAAATAATCCTTCAATCCTTTGAACTATATTGATTTTTTTTAATCATATTTGGGATTATGCAATTTCTAATTTGAATTTATAACTAATAATGTATAAAATAGTAGAATATTATAATTTTAAAGCTTATCGAACACAGGGTACTATAGATATTTAGATATTAAATTTCATACTGTAGCGCAGGGCTAAAGCCCTGCGCTACTTCTGTCTGAATATCGATTATGAAATTATTTTGCTGAAAAACTATATTATCAAATTCTAGGGAAGAATCAGATGGAATATTCATCAACCAAAGTCGATCAATTTCGGATACTTCACATCTCTGACTTGCATATAAGGGATGGGGAAGATTTTAATCGATCAGTGGTCCTTGATCGTTTAATCCAAAGAATCGAAAAAGATCAAAAGGAGGGGGTGAAACCCGAAATTGTCGTCGTTTCCGGAGATATCGCCTTTAAAGGAGTTAAAAAAGAATATGATCTGGCTAAAAAGTTTTTTGATAAGCTTCTGGCAAGTCTTAACCTTGAAAAGAACAGAATTTTCATTGTTCCCGGAAATCACGATGTAAACCGCAAACTTTACAGACCTAATGATGTGCCGGCATATAAGAACATGAGAGATCTGAATGTGGAACTTGAAAATTCTCATTACAGATCGGACCTTCTCAAGGGAATGAGCGATTACTTTAGCTTTATTGAAGGGAACTATCCGCACCTTAAGAGCCAAAATGAAAAACTCGTGCCCTTTGCTGCACCTTACACAACCACGTGCGGGAAAACTATCGGGATAATAGGGCTAAATTCAGCCTGGATGTGCAGGAAATCTCCTGATCGAGAAAAGGTCGCCGTCGGCGAATATCAAATAAAAAAAGCAGTGGAAGCCCTTGGGAAAGAAAAAGCCTTAGATCATAAAATATTCATGTTTCATCATCCCTTGGCATGGCTTTGGCCGGAAGATAAAAATATATGCCGTGCCTATTTTAATAACGCAATTTTGCTTTGCGGTCATCTTCATGAACCGGGTGGAGGCTATATGGAGGACCTTGACGGCAGACTACACCAGTTTCCAAAACTCAGTAAATCCCTCCTTTTTACACATTTCAAATCGCAAATAAATTAATCGTTTTTAGCACTTTAAAGAAGTACTTTCCAAGCATTTATTGATTTTCCACCTCCTGGGAAAAAAGGCTATCATATATTTCCATG
>DAOURK010000243.1 GCA_030625085.1 Pseudomonadota bacterium | reverse complement strand
CCTATTCTTAAAGGGGTTGAAAAGCTACAATCCCCCTTTACTGTTCCTTGGTTAAATAATATGACCGTTGAAATTGTTTGGACTGCCTAGGTTAGGTCTTATTATGGCGTTTTTACCGCCTGTGAAAATCGGTGTTTAATGGACGCTGAATGCCGTCATAGATATTGCCTATTAACCCCGGACCCAATTCTACGGATAAAGGGATTCCGGTGCCCCACATTACTGAACCCGGTTTTAAACCGGTTGTATTTTCATATACCTGTATGGTTGCCCGATCCTCATGAAGTTCAATAATTTCACCAATCAAGCGTTCATCCCCTATTTCCACCAGTTCCATCATTTCCACCGAATGGACTTTTGCCGCTTTCACTACCGGCCCGTTCACCCAATCTACAATTCCTACTTTTTCCGCCATCTGTCTATTCCTTAGATATTTTGCCTCGATCTTTCCCTTTAAAGCCTTTAATTCCCACTCTCCCAAACCACCCCTCCGCCCAATGGCATTCACTTAAGCTACTTTTGAGGCTTTTTCATGTTTTCTAAAAATGTAACTACTTGAAATCATTGGTTTCAAAAAATTGGTTTTTCCCAAAAACGCCTTAAGTAAATGTCGTTGTCCCTCTGCCAAGGGATAAGGAATCAGCAGGGTAATCATTCAGTTTCCCTTCCACCCTCCTAATATGCCTTAACAAACAAACGCTCTGCGGCCACAGAGCGCATCTTCTCCTGCTGCCGACTGAAGATGGCTTTCAGGGTATTATCATATAAAACCCTGCCGTCGCCACGCTGAATAATGACGCCCCCTTCAGCTTTTAGAGAATGTTTACTTAAAGATACCTTCCTGCCTGTTTGACTGCTTAAATCCCCCAATACTTGAGGTGATAATAAAATTCTATCCCGGTCAATGACTTGGCACGTAAAATCATTTCCTTCCAGGTACTCTAATCCTTTCATTACCAGCCTTCTTAAAATTGATGTATAGTCCGGATGATGGACCAGTAAAAAAAAGTCCTGTCTTATCGTATCCAGAATATCCTCCAGAATAGCCTCTTTTTGATGGATAATTTCCATCCTGGCTTTTAATTCCGCCTGGGATATCATCTTGGCTCTAGCCAAAAACATTTCTGATTGATTTCGGCTGCTTTTATTTTGTTGCAAAAGTTTATCTTGCTCTTTGAGTGACTTTTCTTGAATAGAGGCCGCCTCTTTTTTCGCTTTATTTAAAACCGCTTTTGCCTCCTGAAAAGCATCTTCCATGATGACACTAATCAAAATTTCCATATCAGTTATCATGATTCAATCTACCGTCCTCTAAAATGCACTTTTGTTTCTTAGTTCTGAATTTCGTGTTTTTTATGATAGAAAATTTTCACATCCTTCATTTCTCTGTTTACACTTTTTGTCATTTCGAACGGATGTGAGAAATCTTTATCGCACAACATGCTGAAAAACATAAGATTTCTCCCTGAGGTCGAAATGACAAATTTACCAAAATGGACTTTTTACGAATGTATCATATTTTGATCCCCAAAGCCGATAAAACCAGACCTTCTACTGATCGCTTTCCTGGCAAGGGCCCTTGACGATCGGTAATTTCCAAAATTAACGGCCCTCCTTTTCGCAGCAACAAAGTATTCAGAAACGGCCGAACCCGTTCGGCTAATCTTTCAGTAATCAAAAATATTTTCTTATCAGGGCCTATCATCTCCCGTTGAAAATTTGCTAAAATTTGGGTCTCAGATTCTACAACCACGCCTTCAATGCCGGCCAAAGAAAAGGCCGTCACTGTTTCTTTATCCCCGATAAGAAAAAATTTCATTCCTCTAAACCTTTCCTAAAATCATTATGGCTATAATCAACCCATAGATGGCGATTCCTTCGGCTAAGCCCACAAAAATTAAGGCCCGGCCGGCCATTTCCGGACGTTCACTCATTGCGCCCATAGCGGATGAACCCACCAACCCCACGGCAATAGCCGCGGCGATGGTGGATAATCCCGTAGCCACGGCTGCTGAAATGAATCCCCACTTTATAATCTCAGGGTCCATTGATTCATGAATAATGGTTTGCGTGCAATATGCTTTTCCGGCAAAAAGAAAGATTGCTATAAACATACACACTATTACCGGCATTATCATGGCTATGGGATAAATCTTTGAGGAAACAAATGAAATTTTCATAATTTAAGAACTCCTTTCTTTTTAAAATAACGAAACCATTTATCCTCCGGAAACTGAGAGCGCCCTTAAATATGTAAGGGCTTATATATCTGTCCTCCGCCCTTGAAAAATTTACTGAAAAATTCATAGTATTCCAGACGAATTGTTTGAATAGAAACAACCACGCCCTCAATCACGATAATGGCTATATTTCCTACAATTATAATTATCCAATACCAGAATATCCCTCCTTTTAGATTCATTATGCTATTGGCCATAGCAAAGACAGCCAGAAACAGGCCGGCATGGGCCAGGGCAAAGGCAGCCACACGGATAAAGGAAACAGTATTCGAGAGAAAGCCGATTATCGTGTCTCCTACTTCAATGAAGGATTCCATGAAATAAATTCCCATATTCTCAGGAAAAATAGGTTGCTTCTTTTTATTCACCAACCTGTTATACAAGTTAAACAAAGGCTCTTTTAAGAATATGATCACTAAAGGGAAAAACAAGAACAAGTAACTGTAGCCGGCTAAGAATTCTCCGGTAGCCATATAAAGCAGGACAAGTCCGATACATCCCCAATAAAAGGTGAGACCCATGACGCCAAATTCCCCAAAAACACCTTCCTTGTAATCATTATTCTTAATGGAATTGATAATGTTCAATATTACCCCTAAGCTGATGATGGCCACGCCGAACCCTATGGTTACCTTCATAAAACAGTTAATATTTTCCATAGGGTTAAACCATAGGGCGGGGAGAATATGTTCAAAACCGAATACTGAACCGTAAAAAAAACCCTGGGTTTTCGATATAAGGCGAAAAATGGAACTTGCCCCGCCTGGAATCACTTGCAGGGCAAGGGTTTTCAAGGGCTGTTTGATATAAGGGATTTTTTGGAACTCGGTATAAGTCTTTGATATATAAGGAATTAAATAA
>DAOURK010000101.1 GCA_030625085.1 Pseudomonadota bacterium | reverse complement strand
TAGTCAACCGTTGATTATATAAGGTCTTATAGGTAGTTAACATATTCACAGTTTATTAAAAGATCACCTCCTTAACGTTTTATCAAAATAAATTTCAGATGGTGTTTTATATCTCAATGATTGATGAGGCCTGGAATAGTTATAAAAGTAAAAATATTCTTTTAACCCACGATAGATCTCATGTACTGTCTCATAGTTTTTAAGATAAATATCCTCATATTTTACTGTTCGCCAGAGCCTTTCAACAAATATGTTATCCAAAGCCCGTCCTTTTGAATCCATTGATATCTTTATATCCTGATCTAATAAGATTCTTAGAAATTTATTACTTGTAAACTGTGCTCCTTGATCACTATTAAAAATATCAGGTTTGGTAATCTCTAACGCCTCTTCTAAAGCTGTTACACAAAAAAAGGTGTCTATTGTGTTGCTCAGTTCCCAGGATAATACATAACGATATTAGTGATCGGTTATGTAATCCATGTCTCGGACCTGAGAGAGTAAATTGTCGATATTACCAAAAATGGTATTACCGACACTTTCCGATATCCTGTTCCGGCTTAATCCCACCATCTGCGCAATCTGCTCCCGGGACCATCCAAGGCGTTTTAAGCGGACTATAACAATATCCCTGCCAGCCCTCTGACGCACGCTGATGTCTGAAATTCAGATATTTACCGTTTGCTGTATTAGATGAAAATCGGAAAAAAAAAACGATTATACCATAAACCCTTTCAAAGACGAAAACAGATTGCAAACGCTGATTGCTGATCATGAGGGCTTTTTGAAGAAAAAGAGGCAGAAGAAAGGCAAGAAAGCCAATAAAAAAAATAAGTTGAAATAAGTAATAACAGACAATTTCTATATCCAAAAAAGCAAATTCTCTATCAGCTTATCCTGTGAAAATAATTGGGGACTGAAAATAATTGTGAAAATAATTGGTGAAATAATTTGAATAATTGGGGACGGATCTCTATTTTTAATTAATTTGAATAATTGGGGACGAATTTGTTGTCACAACTAAAATTTGACGATACTTATCTAATTTGCTATCATTATAATCAATACAATTATATTAATCATAATAGTTGGGGTGTGAAAATGCTTAAAAAGCTCAATGCTGTAAAAGCACGACAAAATTTAGGGCAATTGATGAATGAAGTGGCTCTTAAAGAGGACGACTATATTATAGAGAGGGCTGGAAAAGAATTAGTTGCAATAATTCCCATTGCAAAATACAGACGTTTTGAGAAAGAGGAACAGCAGGCGCGAAATAATTTCTTCAAAATGGTGGACCAAATGCGCAAAAAAGTGAAAGATGCGGACGCTGAGGTTCTTGATAAAGCTATCAGTGAAGCGGTAACAGCAGCTAAAAATTAAAACATATAGCTATCTAAAAAGTTTTGGCCGGGTAGAAGACGCTTTTACCTGGAGACGGTTACTACCGTTAGAAAAAACTTTTTCTAAAGAAGCATGGAAGAGAAATGATAAAAACAGTTCTTGACGCCAACTTATTTATCAGCGCCATTCTAAAGCCTGATTCTAATCCGGCTAAAATTCTTGAATTGGTAAAAAATAAAGAGGTTATCCTGTTTGTTTCAGCAAGCATTCTTTTGGAAATAAGAAACGCTTTGCTATATCCAAAGCTGCAAAAACTCCATCAGCATGATGCAGAGCAAATCGATTTTTTACTCAAAGAGTTTACCACGTTCGCTGAATTTACATCAGAAAAGGTAAAAATTAAGGCCATTAAAGAAGATCCTGCTGATAATAAATATTTAGAGTGCGCAATTGAGGGCAAGGTTGATTATATCGTTTCAGGGGATCATCATCTAAAGGATTTAAAGAATTACCATGGGATTCTTATTCTTGCCCCGGCAGAATTTATCAAATTATTTCAATAAGTTTGTAATAAAAAGGAAACTGTGGGGAAACCCCATATCTTAAGCTGCTCAGCCAATTGTTCGGAGACAGTGCGGTTATTGCCAATGCCACCGGCTGTTCCTCTATTTATGGAGGGAATTTACCCACAACTCCCTGGGCCAAAAACAAGGAAGGCAAAGGGCCGGCCTGGCCGATTATTTGGTCAAAAAAAGTGTCTGGGCCGTCGGCGGGGATGGCTGGGCCTACGACATAGGCTATGGGGGCTTAGATCATGTGTTAGCTTCCAATAGAAATGTCAATGCCTTAGTGTTGGACACTGAGGTCTATTCAAATACAGGGGGGCAGATGTCCAAAGCCACCCCCAGGGCGGCGGCAGCTAAATTTGCCGCCGGGGGAAAGCCCTTACCCAAAAAGGACCTGGCCATGATGGCCATTACTTATGGCTATATTTATGTAGCGAAGGTAGCCTTTGGGGCCAACTAATTCAAAGGTGACGTCATGACCTGCCTAGTGCAATAATCTTTTACACATTTCAGCCATTTGCTTGCTGACTTTTTGTTCATTTAGATGGGAGGCAAGTGAGATCCCCTAATCCGTCGGATATCCCCTTGCTCAAGCAGGGAAATACGCTTAAGATTTCCTTTCAAAGGATGAGTTGTCATCTGGATTCTACCCTGCCCTTTTGGTAGGGTGTTTTCACTGCTGGCGATAATCCCCTCCCCTCCTAAAACTTCAAAAAAACTGCCGATCAATAAAGAAGTGATTTTTTAAGAAGGGCCTTTTGGAACTATCTTATTGAGAGGTTAGAGAAATGAAACGTAATCTATTGCTCCTGCTTGTTTTATTAACTATCCCCTTTGTTATTTTTTTTATGAAACCAGCGCACCGAAGTCAGGATTTACCGCTCGATACAATCAAACTCCCCCAAGGATTTCAGATAGATATTTATGCACGCAATGTAGTGGGAGCACGCTCCATGGCTCTGAGTCCAAACGGCACCCTGTTTGTGGGAAGCCGTCAGCAGGGAAATCTTTACGCTTTAGTAGATAGAAACCATGATCAAAAAACGGATGAGGTCATTATCCTTGGTCAGGGATTCAATATGCCCAATGGAGTAGCCTTTTATAATGGAGCTTTGTATGTAGCCGAAATCAATCGCATACTGCGCTATGATAATATCGAAAACGATTTGCATAATCCGCCGGAACCTGTAGTTGTGAACGACACTTTTCCTCAGGATGTGTTGCATGGGTGGAAGTTTATCGGATTTGGCCCAGACGGGATGCTCTATATCCCTGTAGGTGCGCCGTGTAATGTCTGTGAGCGCACTGATAAACGATATGCCTCCATTATGCGGATGATGCCGGAAGGCAGCGGATTGGAAATTTTTGCCCACGGTGTGCGCAATTCAGTTGGCTTTGACTGGCATCCGGAGACTGGCGAATTGTGGTTTACTGATAATGGCCGTGACTGGTTGGGAGATAATTTACCTCCGGATGAGCTGAACCATGCCCCTAAAAAAGGCCTGCACTTTGGCTTTCCTTATTGCTATGGCAAGGATGTTCCGGACCCTGAATTTGGTAAAAAGAGCAAATGTCCGGAATTTACTCAGCCTGCTCAGGAACTGGGCCCCCATGTAGCGGCCCTTGGTATGCTTTTTTATACGGGAGAAATGTTTCCCTCCGAGTATCACCACCACATCTTTATCGCTGAGCATGGTTCCTGGAATCGCAGCAATCCTATCGGTTATCGAATAACCCTCGTCAAGCTGGAAAAGAACCAACCAATAAAATATGAAGTCTTTGCCGAGGGATGGCTTCATGGCGCTAAAGCCTGGGGCCGGCCTGTGGATATTTTGGTCATGCCTGATGGTGCGCTCCTGGTCTCAGATGATAAGGCGGGTGTAATCTATCGTATCAGCTACATTGGTGAGGAATGAGTCTTAACTACCTAATTTATTAGTAGTACAGGGTTTATTGTTAGAATAAAAAGGCCATATTGATTGTGAAAAAAAGATTTTATTTAAAGTATGATATTTTAAGTGAAAGGCCGGAATTGCTCTATTGCTTTTTATTTATTTAGGCAAGCCAAAAAACATAATGCCCTTTCTCATCATCATAACGCCAATACTTGCAAGAAACAGACTAGCGATTTTTGAGAATATTTCAGCTCCTGTTTTCCCTAGTAAAGGATTAATGGGTTGGGCAAATAAGAATACCAGGCCTACGATGAAAATACTGATTAAAAGTGCCGTAATAATTATTAAATAACTATGCTCGTTAACAAGTAAAATAGAAGTAGTAATGGACTACCTATACAATGAAGAAGAGAGATGATAAGCAATCGAATATGAACAATCTCATTACCATGTTTATGTGCGGCGATGTAATGGTAGGAAGAGGGGTTGATCAGATTTTACCCCACCCTAGTGATCCGACCATCTATGAGCCTTATGTAAGGAATGCCGGATTGTATGTAGAGCTTGCAGAGGAGGAGACAGGGACAATTCCAAAACCGGTTAACTTTTCATACATTTGGGGAGATGCTCTCGATGAATTGAAAAGAGTTGATCCGGATCTGAGGATGGTTAATTTGGAGACAAGCATAACAAAAAGTAATGATTATTGGAAAGGTAAAAGCATACACTACAGGATGCATCCGGATAATATTGCCTGTTTAACAGCAGCCAAGATAGATTATTGTTCTCTTGCCAACAACCACGTTCTTGATTGGGGATATTCGGGCCTTAGGGAGACATTGGAAACATTAAAAAAAGTAAATATAAAGAGTGCCGGAGCAGGACAGAATCTTACTGAAGCAGAAACTCCGGTAGTGATAGAGATTGAGGGGAAAGGAAGGGTAATTGTATTTTCTGTTGGCTCAAGTACAAGCGGAATACCTTTCAGTTGGGCTGCTTCTGATGATAAACCCGGCCTTAATCTGTTAAAAGACTTCTCAGATGAGACAGTCCGGAATATGAAAGAAAAAGTCCAGGTAATAAAACAACAAGGAGATATTGTAGTTGTCTCTATTCACTGGGGAGGTAATTGGGGATATGAGATTCCTAAGGAACAAATTGAATTTGCTCATAAGCTTATTGATGATGCAGGCGTTGAGGTAATTCATGGGCATTCCTCTCACCATGTAAAGAGGGTGGAAGTTTATAAAGAGAGGCTTATTATCTATGGTTGCGGTGACTTTCTTAATGACTACGAAGGAATTGGAGGCCATGAATCTTTTAAAGCTCATCTTACTTTAATGTATTTTGTAAGTGTAGATCCATTAACTGGAAAGCTCATCTATTTAAACATTATCCCGATACAGATTAAACACTTTAAACTGAATCGTGTATCAAAAGCTGAGGCATTATGGTTAAGAAACCTTTTGTATAGAGAAGGTAAAAAATTAAGGACAAAAATGGAATTAATTGTATAAAGGTTATGTGTGTTTATATAAAGGGGGCTAAACTATGCATTTTCACAATAGAAGGGAGGCCGGCCAACAGCTTGCCCAGCGACTGATTCATTATCGTGAAGAAAAGCCGATAATATTGGCTCTACCCAGAGGAGGGGTTGTGATTGGATTTGAAATCGCTCAGGTTTTGGAGGCACCTCTTGATATAATTATTGCGCGCAAAATTGGCGCTCCATCTCAACCTGAACTGGGCATTGGCGCAATTGCCCCTGGAGGCATACGTATTCTCAATGAATATGCCATTCATGTGCTCGATATCTCAGAAGAGCAGATAGAGCATATTACTGCTCAAGAGTTAAAGGAGATGCATCGGCGCCTCAACCTTTATCGCGGTAATCGGCCTTTTCCTGAAATCCGGGATCACACAATTATTTTGGTAGATGATGGGATTGCCACCGGAGTTACAGCCCAAGCAGCGATTCAATCGATCAGACGTCAAAAACCCAACAGGATAATCCTGGCCGTTCCGGTTGCTCCTCCCGAGACAGTGGCCAAATTAGGCCCTCAGGTTGATGAAGTGTTTTGTATCATAACACCACCTTCCATGAGGGCTATTAGTCTTTGGTACGATGATTTCCAACAGACTACTGACGAAGAGGTAATTGCGCTCCTTGATTGTTCATGGGGAAAAAAAGGGAACCGGAAAGCCGGGGAAAGAGTAAGGTAAGTATTCATGTCCGCATTCTGTTCCCTTTTACCTCATCAGCAGATTTTGGCTACAGTTTAGTCCCAGTTCATAGCACTTTTGCAAATCTTCTTCATTGGGAGTAAAATTAGCCTCTACAATCGGCTCTAAGAGTTCCCAATTATTTTTTTCTACAAATTCTCGGATATATTTTAACCCTCCGCCGCTCCAGCCATAGGTGCCAATTATGCCCGCTATCCGATTTTTTAACCCCTTGAGATCAAGCATATGAAGTAAATGAGCCATTGGCGGAAAAAGGTGTGCATCGTAAGTAGGGGATGCAAAAATAATAGCTTTGTATTTCCAGATATCTCGGATAAGGTAAGAAAGATGTACTCTGGAAACATCGTGAATGCGGATATCTTCAAACTTTCCTTGGCAAAGACCCCGAGCTGCAGATTCCATCATTTTCCTTGTGCTCCCGTACATGGAGCCATAGGCAATTACCGTCCCTTTTTCCGCTTTCTGCTGACTCCATCGGTCGTATTTTGTAATAATTTCTTGAGGTTTGCTTCGCCAGATAGGGCCATGGGTTGATGCGACCTATTCGAATGTCAAGGGTCTGAAGTTTCTGTATTGCTTTTTGTACAGTAAGGCTATATTTTCCAATAACATTAGAAAAATACCGCAAAATTTCATCTTCATAATAGGCAAGATTTACCTCATCATCAAAAAAACCCCCATCTATCGTGCCAAACCCTCCAAAGGCATCGCCTGAGAAAAGGATATGCCGGGACATTTCGTAAGTCATCATGGTCTCTGGCCAATGGACCATAGGGGTTAAGAGAAATTTTAAACGATGCCTGCCCAATGAGAGTTCCTCGCCCTCTTGAATAGTCTGAATATTTTCTGTTAATCCATACAATTCTTTTAAAAAATGAGCTGTTTTGGCATTTCCTATGATCCTAACATCAGGCCAGATAGTGCGAAGCACTGAAACGGCACCGCTGTGATCAGGCTCAATATGATTGATGACCAGATAATCCAAATGACCGTATTTCCGGACAAGGATTTATTTTTTTTCGCCATAACTATGATAGTCTCGTAAAAAGTGTCATCGAAATAACAGATTGTGCTATCTGCTCAAATGTTTTCTTCACTTCCCCTCCTTTCTTTTCTTTAAGGTACCTATATTCATACATTTATTATTTTCTCTCATCCCCAATATCTTTTCGGTCCTCTTCTAGCAATTTTTTCACTGTCTTATGAAAATAAATATGGGCGCCATGAGTAACTATCTACTTTCTGCCTGCCCCACCCTTTTTAAAAACAATTACTTGAGATTATAAACAAAGTATATCCCATCGTTGTTCCTCATTTTTATGCCGATCAAATATAAGTTATTGTTCTAAAATATCATGAATTCAGTGAAATAAGGAGTTGCCGACTGAGTTTAAGAAAAAAGAAGGGAGGATAAAATATGGTTAAAGCAATCATTGATCAATATTCAATGTATGATGTCGAATATGGCCCTTAATTACCACTGGTTGGGACTTTGTTCTGCTTATATAAGCATTGGTAGGCCCTTAATTCATTTTAAAGAAGAAAAAACTTTCAGGGAGGGCTGGGAGGATATTTTCAAGAGGGCAAGAACAAACCTTGATCCCCATGTTGCTAAACTTGTCTATTCTTGTTCGGAGGAGTATAAGATATACTCTGATCCAATATATCGAACCATTGCCGCCTATAAAGTAACCAATGGTTGAATGTAATATTTGAATCACTCTTGTTCTTTTCTTTATTCATATATTCATAATGAGTTATTATATGCATGTCATGTAAGTGACTCCACAGCAAGGGTGGCGGCCGTTCATGAGGCCTTGAGCGAAGGCTTTGCCCACTTCCCTGCTCCTTGGTGATTTTTATCTGAAAAATTTTAACGTGGTCAGATTATAGGGACGATGCCGAAAGTATATTGATAATTAATGGCTTTTGAGTAAGGGCAGAAAATCGGCCTTCATGAAGACATTTAGACAAAGTCATAGAAGCTATTATGATCAAAGCCAGTTTATTTTTGGGAAAAATTTAACTAATTGTACACACAAACGTATGGCAATGGTAATTATTACTCAGAATGAGATGATTGAAAAAGCGATTACCGAAGCGCTTGAGTATATTGATATCGCCCCTCTGATCTCTGACAAAATAGTAGCGGTGAAGCCAAATGACACGTGGGCTTCAGTTGAGGATAAAACAGGGGTCACTCAGCCGGATACACTTCGGGCGGTATTAAGATATGTAAAAAAATTTAATCCAAAAGAACTTATAGTGACAGGGGGAGCAGGCGCTGCTGAAACTGAGGATGTGTTCCGTATTGCAGAACTAATGGAAGTTATTGAACAGGAGGAGGCCAATTTCTTTGATCATAATCGTCCGCC
Source organism: Pseudomonadota bacterium (assembly GCA_030625085.1). Classification (GTDB taxonomy): domain Bacteria; phylum SZUA-182; class SZUA-182; order DTGQ01; family DTGQ01; genus DAOURK01. The sequence goes on along the minus strand of DAOURK010000101.1, from coordinate 9,439 downwards.
CTTTACTGCCGTGGAACTGGAATATTTACCAGAGGCAGATGTAGTAGGGCCTCAGAAAAAAGTGATGGTCAATCCGAGAGTACTTGAGTACGAAACAGTGATAGCCTTAAGCCAGTTGAAATTGCACGCAACAGCAACAGTTACCTTGGCCCTGAAAAATATTGCCATGTCCTATCCTGCAGCGGATTATTATGGCCATCCACGATCGAGGCAGTATCATAAGCATCAATTCTTTGATGACATGCATTCATTTATTGCTGCCATGGCTAAACGTTTTCCCATTCATTTAGCAATTACATTAGGACATCCGGCTATGATTGGCACGGGGCCACTCGGTGGTTACACTGCTGAGACCGGTCTTGTAATTGTAAGTACAGATCCGCTCGCAGCCGATGTAGTTGGGGCAAAACTGCTAGGCTTCGATCTACAGGGTGTTCGGCATCTTTGGGAAGCCAGTCGGCTTGGAATTGGTGAAAGTAACTTGGAGAAGATACACTTACCTGCCATGAGTTTACGACAGGCAATCGATGCTTTTACTGTCGCTGTATTCGGGAAAAAACTTAAATTTTAAAAATGAATCCATATGAAAAGGATAATGGATGCTGTGCCACCTTCCATGATAATAGAATAAATTTCGTCATCAGAAAGCATATCCCACAAGCCATCAGAACAAAGAAGTACGTTATCTCCTTTACTCAAAATGTATTCGTGGTATTCAGGAGAAAGATAATATGAATAACCAAGGGCTTGAGTGAGCTGATTTCTTAGCAGACTATGCCGTACCTCTTTTTTGGTCAACTTCCCCATCAGTAGAAGCTCTGCTGCAACAGAATGGTCATTGGTTATCTGAATAATCCCTGATTGGTTAATAACATAAATCCTGGAGTCACCTACATGACATACATATAGTAACTTATTATGAATAAAGGAAAGATCAATGGTTGATCCCATACCGGCATAATCCCTATGGCCCTCACTCATGGTCATAATCGCCTGATGCGCTTCCATAATAGCCTGGATCATTTCTTTTTTGACCTTTTCCCGCTTTTTTTTCATCTCTTTGATTCGTTCTTCAGTAAAATATTCGCTTGCTGTCTCTACTGCCTTGAGGCTAGCCACTTCACCAGCTTTATGTCCGCCCATTCCATCAGCGACCATATAGATATTTTTTTCAGGCAGGAGGCGGTAACAATCCTCGTTGTTTCCCCTCCTTTTACCTATATCTGTAGCACCGCAGGCTAATATGTTCATTTGGTTTATTTTCAATATATCCATTTTTTATAAAAATATCCTTATCTTTCAGATAATGTTTTGTATACTTCTTTTCCTTTTATCATTTTACCAAATGGTTACAATAAAATCACTATGAAATGAAGTAGGGGGCGACAAGATGTTTCCACTATAGATTGATCAGGATAAAAGAGTCTTAAAATCTTAAATGAGCCATGAAATGGTGAAAAATTGAGTTATTGCGCTTATCTAAATAATAAGTATAATATTTTAATATAAGTGTTGTTTTAATTATTACATTATTCAACAAAAATGCCTACTTATGCCTCTCAAAAATAATAAAAAAAGGGCAAAGCCATTGCTGACTCTCCCCTTAATAGAAATACCATAATTTTATTAAGAATATAAAATTTTCACACTTTCATGTAATGTAAGGCTTCTTCCCATTATTACTCCGGATAATATCTCACTTAATTCATTAATTGTATAGGGTTTCGTAACTGCCCCACTGAAACCGTATTGCTCATATTCTGACATTATAGGTTTATTAGAATAACCACTTGATATAATAGCTTTAATCTCAGGATCTATTTCAACTAATTTTCCAATAGCACGTTCACCTCCCATACCACCAGGGACGGTTAAATCCAATATTACAGCATCAAAGGACTGTCCTGATTCCTTTGCTTTTTTATACATTTCAATTGCTTCAGACCCATTTTTTGCAAATTCTACCTCATATTCTAGATAGGTCAGCATCTTAGCTACCATATGCCTAATATATGGCTGATCATCCATAAATAAAATTTTTCTTTTGCCGGAATATGGGCTTTCTTCAATAATATCTTCCACTAGAAAAATTTCTTTTTCTGTAAAATTCAAGGAATCTAATGGGTAATTATCTTTATGTTTCAATTTCTTCCTCACTATTAATTTCTGAGAATCCTTTGTGTTTTATCGGTAAATTTAAATTATTGCAGCCACCCAAAAAAACTTTTATTTCCTTTAAGGATCGAAGATACCGGACAGGAGGTATCACAAAGAACCTGATTTAAGACATCATGGCGCAATTTTTACCTATTGCCTCAATTGAATATTGACGTGGAATCTCTAGGGCAGGTGGTATTTTGGGGGTGACGAGTGGAGAGGTGTTTAGTGCATTATTTTTTTTGACCTATAGTTTCCTCTGTTCCCTTTATTACCTTACACAGAGTCTCACTAAGTTTTTGAATTTCATATGGTTTTTCAACTACACCACTGAACCCATAGTGCTTACAATCTGACATTACAGGATCGTTGGAATAACCACTTGAAACAATTGCTTTAACTTTGGGGTCTATTTTATGGATTTTCTCATTGGCTTCTTCACCACCCATACCTCCTGGTACAGTTAAATCTAACACCACTGCATCAAATGGGTGGCCTGACTCTTTTGCATTTTCATACAATTCAATTGCTTCATCACCTTCTCTGGCAAACTCAACTGTATAACCAAGGGTAATTAGCATTTCCCCAACCATATCTCTAATGCTTTCCTGATCATCCATGAATAAAATCTTCCATTTGCCGGGATAGAGTTTTTCCTCCTCGACATGTTCCATTTCAAAGATCTCTCGTTTTAGTGCAGGAAGATAGATATAAAAAGTAGTTCCCATCCCTTCTTGAGATTCCACAGAAATATTACCACCATGTTTTTTAATAATTGAATAAGTGATAGCCAAGCCCAGACCACTCCCCTTTTCTTTGGTGGTAAAAAAAGGATCAAATATCTTTTGGAGATATTCTTCCTTAATCCCAATTCCATAATCTTTTACTAATATTTTTACATATTTGGCTTTTTTTAGTGGTAAATTATCTTCTGGCTTAATCATAATATTTTCAGCACACACCTCGATTAATCCACCTTCAGGCATAGCTTGATTAGCATTAATAATCAAATTATCGATTGCTTGAGTTATCTGACTTTCATCAATCTCAGCCCACCAGAGATCATTTGGAATGGAAAATTCACATCTTACATTAGAACCACTCAAAGCAAAATTTACGTCTTCCTTTAATAATTTTGAGATAGATAGAGCCTTTTTAATTGGCAATCCACCCCTTGAAAAGGTAAGTAATTGATGAGTCAAGTGACTTGCTTGTTGAGAAGCTCTTTCTACTGCCTTCAATAATTTAAAAATGTGGGTATTAGGTTTTATATACAACTCTGCAAGAGAGAGATTCCCGGTAATAGTTGTCAATAGATTATTAAAGTCATGGGCAATCCCACCAGCCAGAATACCAAGAGACTCGATTTTTTCGTCCTTCTGTAATTCTTCTTCTAACTTCTTGTGCTCGGTCATATCACGTACAATAGCCATCAAAGAAGGTTTGTTGTTATATTGTATATAACTAGTAGACACTTCCACATCTTTAATCATTCCGTCTTTACCTTGAATTTTACCTTCATAAACAGAAGGAGGTTTTTTATTTACGTGACTTAATTCATATCTTTGAGCTGCTAATTCCCTCGATTCAGGTACTATTATATCCATAAGAGGTTTGCCCTTTAGTTCTTCGATGGTATAGCCGGTAATCTCTGCCATTGCCTTATTAATAAATTCTAATAATCCGTTTTTTATGAGAATTACCCCATCCCTTGCATTTTCTACCAAAATTGAATATCTTATTTCTGATTCCTTTTGTAACTCCTCTGCCAACTTACGATCTGTAATTTCCTGTTGAAGTTGTTTATTGGCTGCTTCAAGTTGTGCAGTCCTTTTTTCTATAAGCTCCTCAAGATGATAACGGTGCTTCTCTAATTCCGCCTCTGCTTTCTTTTTCTCAGTAATATCTTCTCCGGAACTTAAAGCAGAGATAATATTACCCTCTTTATCTTTTATTATGGTATTGTGCCATGAGATGATTCTTTCCTCTCCACTTTTAGTCAGAACAATTCCTTCAATGTATTCGACCGGCTCAATCTCTCCTTCCATTAATTTATTAAAAATGCCTCTTGCTTCATTTTTAATTTTTGCCGGAAGAAAGTTATCAAACCAATTTTTACCAATAATCTCCTGCTGTTCATACTCAAGAACTGCACTACCCTTTTTATTTATAAGGCTAACCTTTTGATTGGAATCAATAACTACTAAAATAACTCCAGCAATCTCTAAATATTTTTGTGATTTTTCTTTCTCTTTTTGGATCTCTAACTCTTTATTCTTATACATGATTATAACTCTCTATAAATGTGCCAAACCTAATTATATCATATTTTATTATGAGTAAATATGAAAATTTTCTAAGAAAGATTGCCTGAATGTAAAAAAAATATAGATTATTGGAGAAAATCGAAAATTCGGGCAAACACTACTATGCCGATTGCTTTGTCAGGCACCAGCAGCGCCCCTTCAAGCCTTATGGAATCAATTGAGATTATAACTTCTGTTTCCCTTTGATTTTCGTTCATATTAACTCCTTATAGTTTAAAATTATTTTCCTCATCTCCCCTTATCCGGAGTGGCGTATCCAGGTCTGCCTAACCGATATTAGTAGCTTGCGCAAGAATTTCCGTGCGTATAAAAACTTCAATCTGATCCTTTGTCCGATAACGTTTAAATCCTCCACTCAGTAAAATACCGCAGTATACCCTTCTCCGATTTCATTCATGAATACATCATGAGGTTTGAGTTCTATATTCATATTTTTTTCTCTAAAAAAAATTAAATATCCGTAAATTATTACTTTGCACACTATTATTCGTAAAAATATACTTTTTTTATTTACCCGCCTTACGAGCACATCAAAACCTAAATCTAAATTTTTTCACTTCATACATTTCAGAGTGTGTATACAGATTATTAACGTTTACTTCCCTGAAATCCCTCAACAATTTTAACCATTTTATTATTTTTTCTTTTATCATATAATTTTATGGAAAGTTAATTATCCCTGATTGACTTTTGCATAAGGTTTTTCCTCTCTCATTACTACCTTATACAGCGCCTTTAACCTCCGGGTCTATCTCACGTAATTTCTGAATGGCTTCTTCACCTCCCATTCCACCTGGTAAAGTTATATCCAATATAACAGCATCAATAATATCTTACTGCTCAAATAGGGATTAAAGCCAGTACCCTGCAAAAATTATATAAACCCATCGTTATCCATTATCATCAATAATCGGGAAAATTTGAAAAAATGTTTATACTAAATTAAAGGTGGATATTATTCCCTAAGACCCCTATGTGCCTGTTTTACATATTCATGACAATGGGTAAGGCGCATTTATCAGCTCATCTATTTATCACAGCTCCTTTGATATTTATTGGCGGGATGTATATCTTGCATCAGGTGATTATAAAAAAGACCTAAACTGCCCCGGACATCTACAAAACAGGTTTTAACCGTGTCACCCGGTAAACACCATAAATAATCAAAACAGCGCCAATAATTGTCAAAAAAGAAGGCACTTCCTTCAACACAAGTAATGCAGCCAGTGTTCCTGCCAATGGTTCTACTGTAGCAACGATGAGTACTTTTTGAGCTTTTACTCTTTTCAGTCCTTCCATAAACAGGACAAATGCAATACCGGTGCATAAAACTCCCATTATAATAAGCAGCCACCAATTTACATAAAGGCCATTGAAAGATTTTGTTTCGATGAAGAACAGGAACATGAAGCTGACAATAAGATATTGCCAAAATGTAGTATAGTAGCCTGAAACTTTTTTCATTATTGGCTTTGCAGAAAATGTCATCACTGAATAAAAGAAGCCCGCTCCCAACCCCATTAAATTGCCAATAGTCTCTTGGGATCTAAAAGCAAAGGATCTCGGGTCAAGAATAAGAATGATGCCTGATAACGTCAAAAACATTCCGGTGATGGTATCTTTTTCTATTTTTTCTTTGAGGAAAAATTTTGCCAAAATAATTAAAAAGACCGGGGCAGTATAGAGAAGAAAAATTGCATTCGAAATGGATGTCCTTAGAATGGCGCCAAAGTAAAGGAAAATAGATATGCCCTCAAAAAGTCCGATTAATAATGTCCTGAGAGGAGATACTAAAGAAAGCTCTCTGATCCCTTTTTTTAAGATTGTAACAATGAAGAGAAATATTACAGCGATAATTGCCCTGAAAAATATGACAGAAAAAATATCAAGATTTTTTACTAATATTAGGATTATGCCTATGATACCTGCAAAAACTGAGAAGAGTATTAATTTCAGATATCCTTTCTGTTCTTCAGTCATATGTTTCTCTTACCTCAATAATATATGCCGATAATATATATTTGAAATATCCTTCCGGGTTTTTTCCATTTTCTGATTGCATGAAAAGAATTCTAGAAATTCAGGTAAAAGGTATCAGAATTATAATTTTTATAAGTAATGTTTCATTTCTTGCCCCATAACACCAGCATAAAGCTCTATCAGTGGCTTTATAGTACTTGAATTTATTTTTCTGATAAGCACTTCTTCAACCTGAAAGAATCCTACTGAAGCCGTCATTTCTACTATTATTTTTATGGGGCGCTTTTTTCCTTTTTCAATTATCACTCGCTCAATGGATGAGGCCGAATATTTGTGTATGTCTCCAACCACCGATTCTGTGTGAATTTTCATGGGTATCCGCGCTCGCCCCTTTTCCATGTCCAATCCATCTGCAATAAGTATCAAACCGGCCTCAGGAGAACATATTCGATAGGTGGCCATGTGTCCGACAATGGCTTCAATAATCATTGAGCGTATGACAACTTTTTTCTCAAGATTATCTCTATAAATATCAGTCAAGATTCTGTCTAGCACTGGCATAGCCACCATTACGCCGGTATGTTCATGTTTTTCTCTTCCCACGGTCATACCAACATCATGAAGGAATGCCGCCAACAGTATTGTAATGACACTGTCTTCGAAAGTGCCGGTATCTTCTTTTTCAAAACTGAGCTTAATCTCGGCTTTTTTCAGTAAATCGGTCATAATCAAGGCATTCAAGGCCACCTTCCTCATATGCACTGGCCCATGATCATTTAAATGAAGTCTTTTAATAGCCACGATATTAGCATATTCCTGAAGATACTGAAGCTCCTTGTCTCTAAAAATACGTTCTGCCGCATGTAACGCATGCCCGGAAAGCATCTTCAGTATTTTCCTCTCAAGGACTATCTCTTTCTGAGACTTCACGTCTTCTCCTTCCACTAGCTCCAGGCCGCCACCCCATGGTATTGAAAAAGTCCTTAATTTCTTGAGGAGACTTATCGATTACCTTGGCTAATTGTTGAATCGTGATGGGTAGTTCTAGTTCTATAGACGTTCAGATAATTAATTACAAAAATATTCTCTCGAAATCCTTAATTTTAAAAGGATTGCGACAATAAAAAATAGTAATTAATTATCTGAAAAACTATATATTCATATTTTTTTTCTAGAAAATGAATAATTGACAGCAATTTTTGGCTTAGGCACAATATATTTCGTAAAATTCCTCTATATTCATTTACCTATAGATTTTTAGAAAAATAATTTCATAATCGATACTCAATTCATGAATACCAATATACAATCGCTGCCGGTCATGGATGCACGGCTTTATTAAAGGCCGCTAAATATTTAGCTAAAATATAAGAATATAATTTTTTAAGTATTATCAGAGAAACCATGAATTTGATTCTCATAGGAAGTTTGGCCAGCCTTTTGGAACTATCTTATTGAGAGGTTAGAGAAATGAAACGTAATCTATTGCTCCTGCTTGTTTCTTAACAGTTAACCTTATGATGCTGTTCTTCCATTCCCATTATCAGCCCATGTAATGTCTTACTTAATTCTTCTATTTCGTATGGCTTAGCAATTATGCCATTAAAACCATACTTCTCATAATCCGACATTATCGGATTATTGGAATAACCACTTGAAACAATAGCTTTAACCTGAGGATTTATTTCACGCAATCTCTTGATGGCTTCTTTGCCTCCCATATCTCCAGGTATGGTTAAGTCCAAGATAACAGCATCAAAGGATTGTCTTAAATCTTTTGCTTTTTTATATTGTTCAACCGCCTCAATCCCATTCATGGCAATTTCAACTTCGTATCCAAGGTGTGTTAACATCTGCTTTGCGGTGTCTATTACATCCTGCTCATCATCCATAAATAAAATTTTTCCTTTACCAAAATAGAGTCCTTCTTCCACAATATCTTTAACTGTAAAAATTTCCTTTTCCGAGATGGGAAGATAAATATAGAAGGTCGTCCCAACTCCTGACTCAGATTCTACCTTAATGTATCCTCCATGTTTTTTGATAATAGCATAGCTGGTTGCCAGTCCCAGGCCACTTCCTTCTTGCTTGGTGGTGAAATAAGGGTCAAATATCTTGTTAAGATACTCTTCTGGTATGCCAACTCCTTCGTCTTTTATGGATATCTCCACATATTTCCCCTTTTTCAACGGCAAGCCACCATTTGCTTCAAAAGTGACATTGTCAATGCCTATCCTGATTGTTCCACCTTCAGGCATGGCCTGGTTAGCATTGATAACCAAATTATTAATGACTTGGCTTATCTGGCCCTCATCGATTTCAACCGGGCAAATATTCGCTGCTGCGGAAGTTTCATATCTTACATTGGAACCTCTTAAGGCAAAGCCAATTGTATCTTCCAGCAGTTCTAAAATAGAGGCTGGTTTTTTAATCGGCGCTCCGCCTTTGGAAAAAGTAAGTAATTGCTGAGTCAATTGGCCTGCTCGGGAGGATGCCCTTTTTACTCCTTCCAATACTTTAAAAACCTTATCTTCAGGTTTTACATATAGTTCGGCCAGAGAAGAAAAATGGCCCGCAAGGCCACCACCGCCATATACCCATATATTGTAAGTTATTCACTTATATAGCTGGTATTGGCCTGTAGACTTTCTCTACAAGGAATCGTGTGATCAAGTCAGCATTAGCCTCGGTTTTCTCTTTCCAGTATTCCTTGATCGGTTCCCAAAATTCACGCAAACCTTCTTCATAGGCGTTACAGTTTTGAACGATCAGTGCCTGAACTCGCTCGGGGTGCTTGACAGCCAATCGAAACCCCACTGGAGCCCCGTAGTCCATTAACCCAAATTTCGGATAGCGGCTTAAATTCCGAGACTGCATAAAAAACCAACCTTAACAAAATCAGATAGTTAACAAAATCGTCTAAAAATATAATCTTAAGAAAAACAAGAAGTTATAATTTTCGATCTCGATTTGTA
>DAOURK010000238.1 GCA_030625085.1 Pseudomonadota bacterium | reverse complement strand
TTACAAAAAATAGCTAATAACGTCTAGTTGTTGGGAAAATTTTGACTCACGGGAGCCTCTCCGGGTAAATTTAAAAAAAATTGTCGGGGTTGGCCATGCCCCTGCTTATATATTCGGGGGTTTTCGTTCAGGCACTATGTAGTGAAACGATTCGACCGGATGGAAGACGGCTCAAAAGTTCAACAAGAAGATTTTCAACAGCTTCTGGAAAAAGATGACAAATATAATGGTTCATATGAACAGATAGCCAATTTTATTAAACATTATTCGGATTCTCCGGGACTTGATTTAGTAGATCTTTTTGAAAGGGCCCTTCTATTTTTTGTGTTGGCAAATGGAGATGCTCATTTGAAAAATTTTTCTCTTATTAGAGAAGAACCCGTTGGATACCATCTTTCCCCTGCTTATGATATTGTTAATTCAAGATTGGTTATATTTGCTGAGGGTGAAGAAATGTGTCTTAGCATACAGGGAAAGAAGAACCGCCTTTCCATGAAAGATTTCTTACAACTGTCAAAACATTTAGGCCTTAATGAAAAGCAGGTTAATAATGCTGTAACCCGCCTTGCCAATCTCAAATCTTTTTTTGAGGCGATGATTAAAAAAAGCTATCTTAACCGAAAACTTAGAGAAGGGTTTCTTGAAATTTTCAAGGCGAGAATGAAAAGGATTTGTGAGTAAATTCAGCCGTCCCATAAACACATCCCTTTTTTGATAGGCTAAATAAAGAGGGTGAAGGTGAATTATAGTTGGAAGAAGGGAAAAATAAAGTCAGGGAGGGCATAAGGAGAATGAGATTTGATAATAAGGAGGAAATATGATTTCTCGAAGGAAAAGATATAGATTTCCGGAAGCTCAAAGGATAACCGGTGTTATAATACTTTGGACTTTCTTGAGCTTAGTGGGTTGCAGCTCTGTGTTCCAGCAGGTCAAGACTTCTTTAGGATTAAATCCGGAGCAAGGGCTGGAGATGGCCTTAACCCGCACACCGGCCCAATGGGAAGAAGCCAAAGCACGGGCTGCGGCCGTAGATCCTAAAGTGACCAAGGGTATGAAATTGAATCGTGATCCTGCCCTTAATAAACGCTTACAAACTATGGTGGATCGTTTGAGGGCCGTATCTCATGCCTCTCAGATACCTTTTCGCGTTAAAATTATTGAGAGTGAACAGATTAATGCTTTTAATACCGGGGGAGAGCTGGTGTATGTGTATACGGGCCTCATCAATGACGTTAAAAGTGATGATGAGCTGGCCGGTATTTTAGCCCATGAAATGGGTCATGGGATTGGAGCGCATCTGCAAAGGGAACAAAGATCGATGTTTCTTCCCTCTATTGGTGCGGCGCTCACCAGCATTGCCCTGCAGAATAAAAATGCGGATCAGGTGATTGGGCTGGTGAATCAGGCGGCTTCTTCCGGCTATTCCCGCAGGCACGAGCGGGAAGCGGATATTTTGGCTGTGGTTTACACCTATAGGGCCGGTTACAATCCATTGAGCTTCGAGGATTTTTTTCAGAGGATACGCAAAAGGGCCGATCAGGTTAAACAGAAAAAAGAGAAAGGACTACGTAAAAATTATGTAGCCTATCAGCAAACAGCTCAAAACCTGGAGCGAAAAAAAAAGGATTTTGCCATATCTAATAGTAATCTTCAGAAGCATCCCCATTCACGGCAAGCACGTAATCAGTTTCAGCGAACGCGAGTGAATTTGCAGAAGGGAAAAAAGGAACATGACCGGCAATATATGCGCTATCAGGAATCCTATCAAAGTTATGCTCAAGCGGTTTCTCAACTGTTTCCTATTTTTCAATCCCATCCCGCTGACCCGGAACGAGTTGATATTATTACCAGTACCTATCAATATTTAAAGGGAGAAATCCCTTTAGCCCAGACACCTTCTTCAGTTCAATACATTATGCCGGTAGTAGAAAAAATAGGGAGATAATAATTATGTCGTCTGAAAATAATTTGTCTATCAATTCGTTGACGCTTCGTCGTCGAATATTATTGGGGTTGTATCTGATGCCTACACGGGAAGGGATGGTGATTCAAAATGTTGATCCTTCAGCCCCGGTAGCTGAAACAGATCTTCGCCCCGGTGACCGTCTGAAATCGGTCGATGGAAACAAAATTGGTGATACTGTTACTTTGCTTGATTGGCAGCGGAACCTGCAGCAAGGACAAGAGGTGCGTTTGAAGGTAGATCGGCAGGAACAGGAGATGTGCGTTTCATTTTATCCGGGGCCGGTTCCTTTGGAGGAGGCTGAAGGAGCAAACAGGAATGAATATACAGATTTTACCATAGATGGTGTGCGCCTTCGTTCTCTTTTCACCTATTCTTCCACGGCAGATGCCGGGAAAGATCAATCATTACCAGGCGTATTAATTTTGCCGGGGCTTGGAGGAACGCCGTGCGATCATCCGGGGCCGGGGGGGCTGACACGTGACATAGCCCAGAGATTGGCCCGGCAGGGAGCTTTAGTGATGCGTTATGATCAGCGAGGCGCCGGCGACAGTGAGGGAAGTATTTATGCGGATATTGATTTTTTAACTGAAGTGGAGGATGCCAAAAAGGCGTTAGAAGTATTGTCCAAACATCCAAGGTGCAATTCGAAAAATTTACACTTGGTCGGTCTGAGCCTGGGCGGCGTTATTATCCCTTTGGCGGCCGGGGGCAATCCGCAGGTTAAGAGGGTTTGTATGTGGGGGAGTCTGGCTCGCCCCTGGGTCAACTATGCTCTTGAAAATTCTTTAGTCCAAGCCAAATTGCGCAAATTTCCGAAAGATCACCTGGTTAATGTACAAAATCTATGTTGTCTTCTCTGGGGATTGGTGGCTGTTACCGAAATGAGTGGCGAAGATTTGCTTAAAAATTTTCCGGCTTTTAAGGAACTGGGATTAACTGAAAAATATCTCAACACTAAGGTTTTGTCTTTTTGGCGTCAATTGTCTCGCACCAATATCAAAAAAGCTTACGAGAAATGCGCCTTTCGTCTGCTTGCCTTGCGGGGGGAATACGATGCCATTTCCCATGAACAGGATTTGCAGTCTATAGTGAACGCGGCGCAGGAGACAGGATTAAAAGCCGCCGGGAAAACAATTTCAGGTATAGATCATTTTTGTAATGCAGGATCATCAATGTCGGATTGTTTTGGCCGGCTTCTGCAAGGAAGGCTGTCCTATCAGCCGGAGCCATTATTGAATTTGATGACTGATTGGTTATTAAACACCGATTTTCACACCTTTGTTAATCGTCATAATTATACCCAATCGTCAAAAGCATGGACTGTATTATTATAAATAAACTGGAAAGCCCAGCTCAAAACCTTCTAAAATAGGTAATCTTATATGCACGTTTAT
>DAOURK010000025.1 GCA_030625085.1 Pseudomonadota bacterium | reverse complement strand
TCGATTTCAAAACCCTTAAAAGCCATCTCCAAAACAGCCTTTGCCGCCGTTACCCTGCTATTGCAAGGCGCTTCTTCATCTGTCATTACACTGCGTAAGGTCTCGACGGCATCGCCTGTTGCCTGTTGTAATTGGTTAATGGCCTGCGCTACCGCCTGCTTTTTAGCCTCCATATAGACTTTTTTAAAGGCTCCGTCCTGCATCCATCGCCATAACGTGACCTCACCGATTTTAAGGGATTCCGCCGCTTCCGCTAAAGTTTTAGTAGAAAGCAGAGCAACAAGCGCTTTAGTTTTTTTTACCGAAAAAGCTTTCATTTTCTTTCATTTTCTTTCATTAAAAATAGACGCTCTCAGTATCGTATTATACCGAAAAGCCTTTGTTCAGTAATGGTTTGGCGTTAAAAACCATCAACCGCGCCTTGACAAGGTTTATAGGTGAAATTGGGAAATTGCAATTTTCGGTAATCACTGATAAAATTTTGTTTTGGAACCGGGTTGATTTCATAGATAGATTATTCTCCTTTTGGTGACGATTTGGTGACGGTGTTTTGACCACCCTTTTTAGGAATAACGTATTGATGTTGTTGAATTTTAATGATCAAAATTGGTATATTGTCAAGATATCCAAAAAATCTCCTAGAAAAACATGGCGAAATTTGTTATTATGGCGATATAATTTAGAAACTATAAAAGCGTGCAGTGTATAAATTCTTAATTTGTTGAAAATTTAAAACGAGGAAGGAACAAAAATTATGTATCGTGGGTTAATTATAATTCATTTGATAGTTTCTTTGGTAATGATTTTGGTAGTTATCTCTCAATCTAGTAAGGGGGCTGAAATGGGGGCTGTATTTGGTGGCGGAGCAAGCCAAACAGCTTTTGGAAGCCAGGGTGCAGGCGGTTTTTTGGAAAAGGTTACGATCACTTGTGCTGTGATCTTTATGGTTACCTCTTTATCTCTAGCTATTTTATCATCAAAGCAACAAAAATCACTGATCGGTGATGCCACTTCGGTTCCCCCCATAGAAAGCACGATCCCTGGAGCAGTGCCTGTAGAAATTCCTGTCGGATCTCAGGAACAGTCCCAAAAACCGGCTGGAACACGAGAAGGGGCCCCTGCTTCTGAAACCCCTCCCTTTCCGTAATAGTGCCTCGCTAGGGGCGACTACACAATAAGGGCTAGGGTTTTCTTTACTATTTGTTGGTATGTAAGCCTTTCGTTGCTCTATAGTGCCATTTAGCCTGAATTATGTTCAGTTTGATCTAAAATATCCGTACATAACCGGATAGTGTTATTCAGATTTAGCCTAAATAGTTTTCTGTTTAATCCTCATTTGTTTTCTGGTCATGAGTAGTTGTCTGGGCGGTTTCAATATGAAAGTCAATTTCAAATCAAACACTCATGGCTCTCTGAGCCGCTACGAATTATGAAAATGTTATTTTTCAAAGTATTATATGGTTAGTATTCAGAACAAAAATCAAAGAGAAGCGATAGGTGGAGACGAATACCGGGAAGTGCAGTGAATGAATTGTAACGTTGACTTTTGGGCTTAACTTATCTAGAATGAAGCCATGAGGGGCTGTGGTGTTTCAAATTAAAAAAAATTATGAGTAAAATGAGATATTTTTTGTTGAGTAGTTAAAAGGTAAAGAATAACAATATGCTTACCAAAAAAATTTTAGTTTTTTTTCCTCTTTTGGTTTTGGCCATTCTTTTACAATCATATTTCTGGGTCCCTAATTATGATAATCAAAGCAAAGGAAACCCAAAGCGGCTCACTCAATACATTACTGCTTCGATTGGAGATGCTTCCATTCTTAACCCCATTCTTAACGCCGATACGGCCAGTAGTGAAATCTGCGAAAAGATATTCGAGGGATTAATCGATCGGGATGAGGACCTCAAACTAAGGGGCAGACTTGCCGAAAACTGGGAGATTTACGAAGAGGTTTATTTTTACTTTAATGAGAATTTTGCCCGAATAAGCAAGGGGGTAGAAACACCGCAAATGGTGAGAGAAACAATTATGTCGGTCGACCCCTCTGCAGAATCTCCAGCATTTTTAAGTAATATTAAACGAATTGAAATTATTCCGCCGGCAATGGAAGAGCGAATTATTTCTGAGCAGATACCGGATAGTGAAGGAAAGACGAAAGAGGTAAAGGTAAAAATCAGTATCCAGCATCCACCTCGAATCAAGGTTGTTTTACATGAAGTGGATCAGGATTTTTTTTATAAATTAGAAACAGTTCTGGGGAAGGGTTATTTTGATCAGGAACGATTGGCGCCTTTTTTAACAATTTCGGATACTCGTTTTGCTGAACGTCAAGCCGACTATCTCAGACAATATCTCCCGGCAGTAGAACATAATCCTGTTATTATTTTTCATCTGCGACAGGGCGTACGTTTTTCTGATGGGCATGAGTTTGACGGCCGTGATGTACTCTTTACTTATCAGGCGATAATGAATCCGGCTAATCGCTCGCCTCGTATATCCGATTTTGAACCGATAAAAGGCCTGGAGATACTTAATCCTTATCAGGTAAAAATTATTTATAAGCGTTTATTTCAGCCTGCCCTCAACGCCTGGAGTATCGGGATTTTGCCCGAACACCTGCTTAATAAAGATTGTTTAGCTCAGGAAGCCGGTGAGAAGGGCCTTGAGCCTTTAGAACTTAACCTGAGGCAAAGTGATTTTAACAAAACTCGACCTGTTGGCGCAGGCCCATTTAAGTTTTCTGAGTGGCGCTCGGATCAATATATCAAGTTAGTGAGGAACGAAGATTACTGGGAAGGCCCTCCCCATTATCATGAATTTATTTACCGGGTTATCCCTGATATGCTTACCCAGGAGTTGGAGTTTTATGCGGGAGCTGTCGACAACTATGGGGCCCGGGCCCATCAAGTAAATCGGCTCAAATTAGATCCCAGGTTCCAGAATTTTTCAGGTCTTTCTTATAGTTACAGCTATATCGGCTATAATTTACGACGGGAGCTTTTTCAGGATAAACGAGTGCGTAAGGCCTTGACTATGGCCCTTAATATTCCTGAGATCATTGAATATGTGTTGTATGGAGAAGGGGAAGTAACCACGGGTCCTTTTCTTAAGCAAACCGATTATTATAATCCGCAGGTAAAACCGGTGCCATATAATGTAGAAAAAGCCCTGGAACTTTTACATGAAGCAGGATGGGACCGGGATGCGGATGGTCTTTTACGCAAGGATGGGAAATATTTTGAGTTTACCCTGATTACCAACAATGGCAATCCTTACAGGGAAGCTATTTTAATAATTGCCCAGAATGCCTGGAAAAAACTGGGCATAAAAGTCGCTGCTGATCGTATAGAATGGTCTGTTTTTTTACAAAAGCATGTGAATGTGGGCAACTTTGATGCGCTGGTATTGGGATGGAGTATGGGGATTGATCCTGATTTATATCAAATTTGGCATTCCAGTCAGACAGGGGATTATCAACTGAATTTCGTCAACTACAAAAACCCTATAGCAGATGATTTAATAGTAAGAATTCGCCAGGAATATAATGAGCAAAAACAGATTCAATTATGCCGCAGGCTGCATGAAATTATATTTGATGATCAGCCGTATACCTTTTTATATGTTGCGAAATGGACTGCTTTGCTGGATAAAAAGATTGCTATTTTGGAAAAAGGTGAAGATGGATCGGAGATTATAAAAAAAATTACCCCCACCAAAACGGGTAGTTATAGTTTTTACTTTAATAATTGGATTAAATTTCCCGATGTGCCAACCTTTACCCCGGGGTTTGATACAGGGTAAG
Organism: Pseudomonadota bacterium; assembly: GCA_030625085.1. Classification (GTDB taxonomy): domain Bacteria; phylum SZUA-182; class SZUA-182; order DTGQ01; family DTGQ01; genus DAOURK01. The sequence goes on along the minus strand of DAOURK010000025.1, from coordinate 38,631 downwards.
GGATTTAGCGGGGCCAACACCCTGCACTACACAGAGCAATTTTATTAAATTAATCGGCTTGGTCATCCAAATCCCGACTTTTGGTAATAAGGCATTATAAATTTAATCTTGATGCAATTGTAAAAAGTCCAATTTATAAAAATAGTGTCTAATAAAATCAGATAGTTATAATAGTTGAAATGGTTGATTTGGGACTTTTTACGAGATTATCAATCTTGAAAGAGCACTGTTTTTTTTGGCTCTGTGATTTTTGTGGTAATGAGCCGAGGAGGTTGCCCAGCAACTTATTAACCTTGTCATTTCGAGCGGAGCGAGAAATCTTATCATATTGAAAAGAATAAATTTTCAGATTTCTCCCCGAGTTTATACTGAACGTAGTGAATGTGGTCGAAATGACAAAAAAAGGCTTTTTCGGACAGCTTCCGAGGTTATGAAGAATTTAGGTGCGAAATTTTATTAGTAAGGGGGGAACGTGGCTTCGTTTTTTGGGAGAAACTTGGTTGAAAAACTTATCACGCTTTTTTTTATCTCGATAATTTCTTTTGGGGTGGTCATGTTGGCACCCGGGGACCCATCTGAAGTCGATCCGATGAATCCCAAATTTACCAAAGAAGATGTCGAGCGATTGCGTAAGGCCTTTGACTTGGATAAACCCTTATATACACAATATTATTTATTTTATAAAAAATTATTCACCAATACCTTAAAATCATACAAAGATAATCAACCGGTCTTAAAAAAAATTTATGAACGATTTCTGAATAGTCTTCCCTTGTTTATCGTAGGGACCCTTCTTACCTGGTCTTTGGCTTTTCCCTTAGGTATTCATGCGGCTATACACCGGCAATCTTTTTTTGATCGATCAACAACCTTTTTCTCCTATTTATTCATTTCACTGCCTTCTTTTTTCCTGGCTTATATAATGATTATTTTTATGGTGAAAGTTTTTAATGTTCCGGTAATAGGAATCCAAACCTTTGGTAGGGAGTCAGCCGGTCTCTGGTATCTAATAAATGATCGGATCTGGCATGTAGTGCTTCCCTCTGTTTTAAGCGCTATAGCCGGGATTGCCATTCTTTCTCGGTATGTTCGTGGACAAATGCTGGAGGTAATCGAACAGGATTATGTGCGGACCGCCCAGGCTAAGGGATTGCCGAAGGATATAGTTTACTATAAACATGCTTTACGAAATGCACTGCTTCCCTTTATCACTATGTTTGGCTTAATTATTCCCGGCTTGATTGGTGGCTCGGTGATCATTGAATCAATTTTTGCCTGGCCTGGTATGGGGCGGTTGGGGTATGAGGCCATTTTAGCCCGCGATTATCCGGTAATCCTGGGTTTAAATTTTGTTGCCGCTTGTCTGGTTTTATTAGGTACTTTTGTTTCTGATCTTCTTTATATGGTGGCGGACCCGAGGATCTCCATCTACGGCGAACGAAAGGATTGAGCAACCATGGTGTGGAGGGGGAAAGAGATATGACTGAAAAAAATATAAAACCCCCAGGTCGTTATTCTGATGAGAGTGGGCTTCCTCCACAAATGAGCAGAATACAAGATTTTTGGCATCAATTAAGGGAGAATACCTTAGCCTTATGGGGATTAATCTTATTAATTTTGTTTTTTATTATTGCTATAGCCGGCACAAAGCTAACCTTGGGCAAAAACCCGATCATGGACCCCGAGCAGGTCCGCCTGGTGGACACCTTGAAACCACCCCTAAGCAAGGCCAATAGACAGGTGTTAGCCCCAGAAGATCGGCCGCTGTTTGGTATATATTTATTAGGAACTGATAAATTGGGCCGAGATGTGTTGGCACGGACGCTTCAAGGGGCACATGTATCATTGCTGGTGGGGTTTATATCAGTAGGTATTTCGGTGCTGATTGGAATTATCCTTGGGGCCTTGGCCGGTTATTATGGGGGATACGTAGATTCGGTCATTATGCGGGCTGTAGATATTATGCTCTGTTTTCCTTCATTTTTTCTCATTTTGACTATTGTGGCCCTTTTGCCGGCTAGCATCTGGAATATAATGGTTGTGATTGGCTTGACCAGTTGGCCTGGAATAGCCCGGTTTGTTCGGGCTGAATTTCTTGCTTTGCGCAAACAAGATTTTGTAGTAGCGGCCGAGGCTTTGGGCCTTTCAAAATGTAAAATCATGTTTGAACATATGGTGCCTAATGCTCTGGCGCCGATTTTGGTTTCAGCCACTATTGGCGTGGCCAGTGCTATTTTAACAGAATCGGGCTTAAGTTTTTTGGGTTTCGGTGTTCCTCCTCCAGACGCCTCCTGGGGGAATATATTAGCTGATGGAAAAGAATTTATTTTTGATGCTCCCTGGTTATTTATTGTTTCAGGGACGGCCATTTTACTCACGGTCTTAGCCTTTAATTTATTTGGGGAAGGGTTGCGCGATGCCTTAAATCCCAAATTGCGGGAACAATAACTAACATGGCGCCTTGAATTTTAATAAAGGCATTTTTTGACAGGGCTAAAAGCTCTGCGCTACGTGCAGAAGGGAAATTCTTTTTAATAATTATTTCAGCATAAAAACATTGCCATAGGCAAATATTTTTGTGTTTAAGTAATAATTTTCTAATAATTGAGAAATGATGTGATGGTAGGGAATGAACAAGTTATTTTAGAGGTTAAAGGCCTCAAAACCTATTTTCGGACCTCTCATGGTGAAGTAAGAGCAGTTGATGGGGTTGATCTGTCCCTATCTCAAGGTAAAACCCTGGGGCTTATTGGAGAATCGGGCTGTGGGAAAACTGTTACCTCATTGTCCATTATGCAATTGATTAAATCACCTCCCGGCAAGATTGCCGGCGGACAAATACAATTTCAAGGCAGGGACCTCATTCGTTTGTCTGAGCGTGAGTTGCAACAAATCAGGGGGAATAGCATTGGTATGATTTTCCAGGAACCCATGACCTCCCTTAATCCGGTTTTTACCATAGGGGATCAGATCATGGAGCCCCTGATGATTCATCGAAAAACCAGCCGGGCTGAGGCCAAAGAATTTACCCTGGAACTTTTATATAAGGTTGGGATACCTATGCCGGAAATGCGGATTAATGAGTATCCCCATCAGATGTCCGGAGGCATGAAACAGAGGGTCATGATAGGAATGGCTATTGCCTGCGGCCCAAAGGTGCTGATTGCTGATGAGCCTACCACAGCCTTGGATGTGACCATGCAGGCTCAGATTATTAATTTATTATACGATCTGCAAAAAGAAATGGGCATGTCGATTTTGCTTATTACTCATGATTTGGGAGTGATCGCTGAAATGGCCCATCAGGTGGCTGTTATGTATGCCTCTAAGGTGGTAGAATACGCTTCAGTGGAGAAATTGTTTGAGCAGCCTCTTCATCCCTATACCATCGGCCTTTTTGAGTCTTTGCCGAATCTGGGGGATAGGGAAAGGAAATTACAAGCTATTCGTGGGCAGGTACCTAATCCTTTAAATTTTCCTACAGGGTGTAAGTTTTGGCCCCGGTGCCCCTATGCCGATCAAAAATGCCGCGAGCTTGAACCTGCCTTAGAGTCGATTGATTCAGGCCGATTAGTGGCCTGTTGGAGAGTTATTGATAAGAGTAGTAATCAGCCGGTTTATAACCCTGGAAAAGGGGATCGTGAACGTTCGGATAGGGCTCAGGTGGCTGAATCGGCTTCTGCCACCGGAGCATTAATGGAGATTAAAGAACTTAAAAAATTTTTTTCGGTAAAAAGAAATTTTTGGGGCCGGACACAAGCCTGGCTAAAAGCCGTTGACGGGGTATCTTTGAGCATCAAAGAGGGCGAAACTCTTGGCCTTGTTGGAGAGTCCGGGTGTGGAAAAACTACAGTCGGCCGAACCATCCTGCGACTTATAGATGCTACACAAGGAGATGTCTTTTTTGAAGGAGCTTCGATTTTTTCCTTGAAGAGCAGTTCACTTCGCCGGATGCGGCAAAAAATGCAGATTATTTTTCAAGACCCCTATTCCTCTTTGAATCCACGTATGACTGTGGGGAATATTGTCGGGGAGGCCTTGACCACCCATGGAATCGCTAAGGGACGTGAGCGAAAAGAGTTGGTTGAAAATTTGTTCGCTAAGGTTGGATTATCACCTTCTTATATTAAGCGATACCCTCATGAATTTTCCGGAGGACAACGTCAACGGATAGGTATTGCCCGGGCCCTGGCCTTAAATCCTAAATTTATTGTTTGTGATGAAGTTGTATCCGCCTTGGATGTTTCCATACAGGCCCAAATTATGAATTTACTGGAAAAATTGCAAGAGGAGAACCACCTTTCTTATTTATTTATTGCCCATAACCTGGCTGTGGTAGAATATATTTGTAATCATATCGCTGTTATGTATCTCGGACAAATAGTGGAACAGTTGCCGGCCAGGGAATTGGTTAAAAATGCTATTCATCCCTATACCCGTGGTCTTCTTTATTCTAATCCGGTCAGCAATCCCTCCTTGCGAGGCCGTGCCGCACTTTTAAAGGGGGATGTTCCCTCTCCCATCCATCTTCCCCCCGGATGTCGATTTCATCCGCGGTGCGCTTACGCTGAAGAAAAGTGTAGGAAAAAGGAACCGGAGTTGGTCAAAAGGGAAAAAGATCACTGGGTAAGATGTTGGGTATGTTAGATAGTATTGTGTTGTTACTAAAAGGTTAAAGAATTACATGAAAAAAAAGAGAAAATTTTTATCAGATTATCTATTTCAACGATTTCGTCAAAAGCTTCAATTTAAGATCATTTTTTTTGCTATTCTCATTGTCACTATCTGGATGAGTATTTCTGCTTATATCAGTTTAGTTACGCAAACGGGATATTTTTTAGAAGGAGCCAGAAGACGTATCGTTATTTTAACCCAAACTATTGAAAATAGTATCGTTCATTCGATGTTGATAGGGAAACATGAAGATGCTCGGGATTTATTAATTAATATAGCTAATGAAGTGGATATGCAAAAAATCAGGATACTCAGCCAACAGAAAAAAATTCTTTCTTCTGCGGACCAAAGTGAGGTGGGGGAATCTCTTCCCAATATAGACCTGTCTTTTATTAGCCAGGGGAAAAAGGAATTAATTGAAATTGATAAGGATTACACCAAAATTTCTATGCTCAAACCAATAGTCGGTAAAAGTAGCTGTTATACTTGTCACCAGAGCCGTGCGGATATTATGGGTATTTTAGATGTTCAGGTATCGATTAGCTGGATGAGGGTCCCTTTGATGGCCAATAGGTTTTTTATTATTCTTTCATCTATGGTAACCATTTTTTTGATTGGTATTTCAGTTTATTTTTTGCTTTTAAAATTGGTAGCCAGGCCGGTTCATTCTTTGATGGAAGTAATGAATATTGTTAGGCTCGGCAATTGGGATGCCCGGGTGCTTTTAGATACCACTGACGAGTTGGGAAAACTGGGTCATACTTTCAATTATATGATTTCAGAGATTAGTGAGTTGCATGAAAGAGACCTTCGGCGTGAGCAGGCCTTGGTGCGTGCAGAAGAAGAATTGAAATATAAGCGCCAGATCGAAGAAAAAAATATCCAATTAGAAAGAACTATTGATATATTAACCACTTTGAATAATCTGGCTAAAGAAATTGGTTCTGTCTTGGATCTGGATCAATTATTGGCTTCTATACTTAAGATGGCGGTGAATATTTTAGATGGATCGTCCGGATTTTTATCTATTTTAAATCGAGAGAAGAAATTCTTAAAACTGAATCAGGTTTTTCCCTCCGAGATTGATCATGGAGAAAAGGCGTTAGATAAAAAAATTGCTCAGCATGTTTTTACCAATGGAAAGGCTTTGTTGATTCCGGATTTTTCTCGCGAGACCAGATTTCATGAAAAATCACTCGCCTCCATGCCCCGATCAATATTGTATGTGCCTTTGTATGCAAAGGATCAGATAATTGGTATTATTGGTATGATTGATAAACGATCGAAAACTCCCTTTAGCATTGAGGATTTGGAATTACTGACTACCATTGCCAGTGAGGCCGCAGTAGCGGTGGAAAATTTTAATTTATATAATGAATTGAAAAAAAGTTATTTTGATACCATTCGCGCTTTGGTGAACACTATTGAAGCCAAAGATCCTTACACTTTTGGCCATTCTGAACGTGTAACTGAATTAAGTTTATTGATTGCCCGTGAACTTAGTCTTTCTGAAAAGAGCCAAGAGATCCTTCGCCATGCCAGTATTTTACATGATGTCGGCAAAATTGGGGTCAGTCTCAATATTTTGCATAAAAATATGTCGCTCTCCCCTGATGAAAAAGCTATTATTCAGGAGCATTCTCTTATCGGCAGTAAAATTATCGATCATATTAATTTTTTAAAAGACGTGCGGGAGGGAATTAAATCCCATCATGAAAGGTATGACGGACATGGTTACCCTGAGGGCTTAGGGCCTACCCAGGTTTCCATCGAAACCCGTATATTGGGTGTGGCTGATGCTTTTGACGCTATGACTTCAGATCGGCCTTATCGCGGTGCTCAAAGTGTCGATGAAGCAGTGCACGAGCTTCGCAGATGTGCCGGCACGCAGTTTGATCCGGCTATTGTTGATATCTTTATAAAGGTGGTAAAAGACACAAAAAAATATACTGCTTTATTAAAAAATGAGCCAAAAGGGAATGTTGAAAAAATATAAAGTACCTATTTCCCCTTCATTAGGGATTGGCGGAAAATTGATATCCCACAAGAATAATATCTTTACTTTTGGTGATTAAGGCGGTACAGGTATCTTCTTCAGTCTTAAGAACAACTAATTCCCCAATAACATCATTTACCGTTACCTGCGGGAAGTTTTTTCTTGTTTTATTTTCCCCTGAAATTGAATCTTGTCGGTATATGTAAAAATAATTTCCCGGCTGTATATGGTGTTTTTTGCCCATATCTAAAAAGACAATATTATTTTCGGCCAGGTTAATACGGCCGTCTTTGCTTGCTATAAGCATTCCCTGACTATTTTTTCTTGTTTCCTGACGAACCGGAAGAGGAGTTTTCCGGTAAGTTGTAATTCTATCATGAAGATGGATTTCTGAAAATGATTTGATAATTTTTACCAAGGCAATTTCATCAAAAACCTCCTGTACCTGAAGTATCCCTAAAATATGGATTAAATACCCTATTTTTTTATCTGTAGTGGGATGAGAAATAGTGTCTGCCGAACGAAATGCCGTGAATTTATCTCCTGGTGAAACCTCTTGTTGCCCCATGTTAATATAAATTAGATCAGGAAAACTATAACTAATTTTCTTTTCCTTGCCGTCAATAATAGTCCCCCATTTTTCACGCTGTTCCCTGGCTTGAAATTCTTTTTCTGAAAGAATATATCCACAGGAATCAATTCGATCACGATCGGTTATATATTCTGGCGGCGAGGGTGGTGGTGGAGGGGTTACAGGTTCTGGTCTGGTAGCTTTCACCACGTGTACAGGATATTTAATTTTGATGGGGACCAATTTTTTTTCTTTCAATAAGAGCGGTTTCCCGGGATAAATCCATTGCGGATCTTGAATGTATTTATTACTTTTCCAAAGGTTAGGCCAATGAAAGGGGTCATTGAAAAATCGGTTCGATATACTCCATAAGGTATCTCCTTCTTTTACAATGTAAACTGAAGGAATTTTTTCAGCCCGGATTTGAGAAGTATAAAGCATTGAGGTAAAAAAAAGACAAATAAATAAAAAAAATAAGAACCCAAAATTTTTATTTTCCTTGGCCATGGAGAAGCTCCTTATATTTTACTTATGATTAATATTGCTGAGCATGGATATGATTTCGTTAGTCTTTTTTTTGGCCAGAATCATTTCTTGGCTATCGGGATATTTTTCCATAATAGTTTTTAAATAAGCAAGGGATTTATTATAATCGCCAATGTTACAATATGTGTATCCTAATTTGAGTGTTGCCGCAGGCGCTTTGTTTCCCTCAGGAAATCTATCAATTACCATTTGAAAGTGTTTTATAGCCAGGTCAAATTTTTGTTGTTTATAAAAGCACTCAGCTAGCCAATATTCGGCATTATCAGCGAGTTGGCTGCCGGGGAAGAGCTTTAAAAACTCCTGAAATCCACTGATAGCCGATTCAATATTATTTTTTTTAAGGTCAGTTAAAGATTGATCGTAAAGATTATCGGCATCATAGGTGTGGTTGATCGGTTTTGTTATGGGAGATATGAATTTTTGAGAATTGTTCTTAGGAGAATCTTGATTTTGTTCGAGGGAAGAAATCTCGAAATCTCTGGCTGGAAAGGATTTTTTAGCGATTGGATCGTTTTCGGCCGGTTGTATTTTTGGGGTTTGACTCATTATTGATTCATATGAATTTTCAATATTGAGTAATCTATTTTCAAGATGCAAGAATTTATCATTGTTTAAAAGAAACTCACTATGTAATTGTTCTAGTATGACGGTCATTTGATTTTGTTTTTTTCGATAGACAAGTAATTGATTTTGTAAATCATTAATATCCATTTGTATTTGTTCGGATATTTTAGTATTTGTACAGGAAATTGATATAAAAAATAAAAAAATTACGGGTAATATTACTAAAAAGTAAGGTACTATTTTTTTCATAAACTTTTCTCCCCTTCTTATAGCTGATTTTAATCTATTTTTTTATCTCTGAATCATCTTCCAATGGGAAAATGAAGGTAATATGTTGTTTGTTTATGCTGAGAAAGTTTGTGAAATAGAGCATGGTATCCGAACCTTTGGCATAGATGGAAGCGTCGGTTATAGGAATAAATAATTCAGCCTCTCCGGTTCCTTTATCATTCAGAAAATCAGTAAGTCTTCCACCGGGGATATGAATGGTCCCTATAATTTTAGTGTCCTGAGTAACTATGGCAACCTTTAAATTGATCTTTTTGGATTTAACGGTATATTTTCGAATTTCTACCATACAATTATATATCCTTTGATGAATTTTGGCAAATTAATGAATTGCTCCGCCCATTTGGAAGATAGGTAAAAAGACGGATATAGCCATTGAGCCGACAATCAGGCCTATAACCACAATCATTATTGGCTCAATAAGAGAACCTAGCGTTGCCACCGCCGTATCAATTTGTTCTTGATAGAAATCGGCAATTTTGGCCAGCATAGAAGATAATGTCCCTGATTCTTCTCCTGAAGAAATCATTTGGATCATAAGTTCCGGGAAGATTTTGCTCTCACTAAAGGCTTCTGATATAGTGGCCCCTCTTTGTATTTTAAGAGAGCAGGCCTCGATTTTTTTTTCAATATAGGTATTTGAGATTGATTCGGAAACAATTTTGATAGATTGGATAATAGGCAGACCGCTTTTTAACAGTATGGAAAGGGTCCTGGAAAATTGGATAAATATTCCTTTGAAAATGAGGGTCCCGAATATAGGGATGCGAAGCTTCATTTTATCCCAAAGGAATTGTCCTCGATTAGTCTGTAAAAGGATACATAAAAACAGCCATAATACGAAAAAAATTATCACATAGAAAAGATATCCATGCTGAATACTGGTACTGATGTTCATCATTATTCGCGTTGGGAGGGGCAAAGAAGTATTGAGCCGGCTGTACATTTGGCTGAATTGGGGTATTATAAAAATCAACATCCCGAGAGTGATCAGTAAAGCAAAGGAGATGAGAACAAGGGGATAGGTTAAGGCCGCCTTTAATTTACCGCGAATATGCATAGTATTTTGCAGATAAAAAGCTAACTGACTAAGAATGAGCGAAAGTGTCCCGCTTGCCTCGCCGGCATGGATCATATTAATATATAATTTGTTGAAAACATGGGGATGTTTGGCCAATGCTTCCGACAGGTCATCTCCAGTTTCAATGTCACGATTAATATCAGAGACAATGTCCTGCAGTTTTTTATTTTTTAAATCCCTGCTCAATGATTCAAAGCATCGTGATAAAGGAACACCAGCTCCAAACATGGCAGTTAACTGATGGGTAAAGAGCAGAATTTCACTGTGGGTAACCCGGCTAAAAACTTTTTTTAATTTTTTTTGTAGTTTTTCCAGGGGGCGCGCCTTGGGTATTGCCTGATTGCTTTCTAACTCTTTAACTGATATGAGGACTGCTTTTTTTTGATGCAGACGATCAATGAGGGTCAACTCATCTTCAAGTTCAACAACTCCCGTAATAGTCTTGCCGTCAAATCGCTTGGCTTTGTATTGAAAAAGGGGCATAAGCCTTTATTCTTCCTCAATGCAGGTTTTTAAAATTTCTTCTATAGAAGTAATTCCTTGAATGACCTTATGAAGCCCGCTTTCTAAAAGGGGAGTCATTCCATTTTCTAAAGCCTTTCTTTTTATTGTATCGGGTAAGGCATTTTGTAAAACCAGGTTTCGGATTGATTGATTGATTACTAATATTTCGAAGAGGCCAATCCTGGAATAATATCCTGTATTATTACATTTTTCACAGCCTCGTCCCCGGTAAAAAAAAATGTGTTCATTACGATCGGGTTGTAGGCCTAAACTTTCAAGCAGGGTTTCACTGGGAGTATACGCTTCCTTGCAATGAGGGCAAATACGACGCACTAATCTTTGAGCAACTGCCAGGGACAATGAACTGCAGACAAGAAAGGGCTCAATGCCCATATTAATTAATCGCACCAGGCTGCCGACTGCATCATTGGTGTGAAGCGTGCTAAAAACTAGGTGTCCGGTAAGAGCGGATCGAATGGCCATTTCAGCAGTTTCCTGGTCCCGGATTTCGCCTACCATAACTGTATCAGGGTCTTGTCGTAGAATTGATCGTAATCCTTTAGCAAAGGTTAAGCCGATTTTAAAATTGGCTTGAATTTGGTTAATCCCATCAATTTGATATTCAACCGGGTCTTCAATAGTAATAATATTTTGTTCAGGAGATTGTATTCTGGAGAGTATGGAATAGAGTGTTGTTGATTTTCCGCTTCCCGTTGGACCGGTTAGAAGAATCATACCATAGGGCAAATAGATATGATGTTTAAAAATTTTTAGCTGATTACTATCGAGTCCCAGTTCTTCTAACCGAAAATTAAAGGTGCTTTTTTCAAGGAGCCGCAGAACTATTTTTTCCCCGAAGATAGTAGGAATACTCGATACACGGAGATCGATTTCGCGTTGACCAAATTTAATGGTAAATCGTCCATCCTGAGGAAGACGACGTTCGGCTATATCAAGATTTGATAAAATTTTAATGCGGCAAATAATGGCCGATTGCAATTGTTTGGGAGGAGTTAGGACCTCATGTAAAACACCATCGATACGATAACGAATGGTTAATTTTTTTTCAGTAGGTTCAATATGGATATCGCTGGCTCTTTTTGATATGGCGTTACTTATAATATAGTCTACTAATTTAACAATTGGGGCGTCTTCAACCTGTCTTTTCAGAGACTCAAGATCGATTTTCTCTTCTTCGGCTTGTTCTTGGATTTCCAAGTGTTGCTCTTGCAGGTCCTTTAAGACTTCTAATATTTGGGTTTCCTCTCGCTTTTTATAAAAAAGATTAATAGCATCTTCAATATCGCGTTTAGAGGCGATAGCCGGTTTGATCTCAAGTTTGGTGATTTTTTGAATATCATCAATGGCTACCAAATCAAAGGGGTCCGACATGGCTACCTTAATTTGGGATTTTTCTTTATATAAAGTAAGAGCTAAATATTTTCTGGCAATTGATTCCGGGATTAGTTGGGCGATCTCAGGCTTAATCTGCTTAAAACCCTCACCTGCAATATATTCAATATGGAGCTGTTCGGCGAGAGTTTTCAGAAGGTCTTCCGCAGAGATTAAGTCCATGTTTACCAGGATATCACCTAAGCGCTCATTCGTATGTTTATGTTTGTGATAAGCCTCTTCCAGTTGTCCCTTGGTAATTAAATTGTTTTTAATCAAAAGATTACCGAGTGATTCATGCTCTTGGAGGTATCCTTTGGACATAATACTATACCCTTACCTTCTTTTTTCTTCTGATTGGGCGTAATCCGGTGGTTGTATAATATGAGGGGTAATAAAAACCAACAATTCTCCATATTCAGAAGTTTTGGCCTTACTTTTAAATAACCACCCGAGCACAGGAATTCGGCTCAATAAGGGGATACTTTTATTTTGGGTGGTGGTCCCGGTAATGGCCAATCCTCCAATAACAGCCGTCTCGCCGTCACTAATAATTAATTCGGTGTTAGCCTCTCGAGTAATGATAACTGGAACGTTATTAATGGTTCGGGTGAAGTCGGGTGTATCACGTTTAATGTCAAGTTTGAGTTTAATTTGGTCATCTAGAATAATATGGGGTGTAACCACCAATTCGGTTTTTGCTTCTATTTCGGAAGTTCCTTCTTCCTGCTTCGCATCACCAGTAGTAATGTTTGTCTCAGAAGAAGACGCCGGCAGCTGAATGGTTTCACCACTACTAATTGTTGCTTTTGTATTATCCAGGGTCATGATCCGCGGCTGGGAAATAATGCGTCCATTACCGCTATCCTCCATGGCCGACAGTCTGACATTAAGAGCCCCCTTATCCTTCAAATGCCCTACTACAAAATTCAAGCTTCCATAAGGGTCACTCGGGACAGGCAAATTTACCGCGTAATTATCGCTGCCTCCCAAAGCCCCTCCTATTGACACGGAGGGGAAGTTTTTCCCTGATGGCGGACCGGCCGAATAATGCCCACCCCATTGTATACCAAAAAAGTTACTGAAGCTTTTATTTGTTTCCACAATTTTAGCTTCAATCAAGATTTGGCGGATTGGTTTGTCTAGGCCTTGAATAATGGCGGCTAACTGGGGAATATTTTCTATTATATCAGTAATGATGACTGAGTTAGTCTGTGGGTGGGTGCTGATTTTTTCCCTTAAAGTCTGTATTTTAGCCACATCTTGGCAATTGATATAATGGAGTTTAATAATTTTAGAGGATTCCTTTGAAAATTCTTTTTCTCCAGCCTGAGTAGGGATATCCAATTGTCTGATTATTTTTTTGATTTCCTCTATTTTTTTTGGTGTATCCTTAATAATTAGCGAGTTAGTCCATTTATCGGCATCAATAAGGGCTTCAGGTAAATCTGATTTAAATTTCAAAAATTTTGGCGCTAATCTTTGTGCATTAGCATGTTTTAAAAAAATGATCTCTGTAGTAAGATCTGCTGTTTTATTATGTAATTTTTTTTCTTTTAACAATATTTCAATCGGCTTAATGCGGTAAACATTTTTTTCTTTTATATATCCCAAGTCCGAATATTGTAAAATATTTTTAAAGGCTTCTTTAACAGGAATATTATTAATAATGATGCTAATAGCCCCTTTCACCTCTTCACTCATAATAATATTTAATTCGTATTTATTGGCGAAGGCCAGTAATACATCCCTGACGTCGGCATCAATTACACGCATAGAACAATTCAAGTAAGGAAAATCATGGTCTAGGGCATCAATGGTATAAGGGCTTCTTCTTGCTGCTGATGAAAAGTAAGGAAAGAAAAAAATTGGAAAAAGAATGAGGAAAACTATTATGCATAATAGCCATTGGCTAAATTTTGTTCCCTGACGCTTCATATAAATCTCCCTATCTATCTGAAGGTAATGGGATTATCAGGTAGTTTAAAGATATATTTATTTTGCCCATCTCCCAGAGTTATAGAATTTTCTTCAATTCTGAGAACTTTCATATCTATATATCGATTACCTACTTGGGTATTTTTTAATATCTCCCCTTTTTTGACTTGATCATTACCAAGGATGGCTATCCGCTCTCCCTGAAAATCCATAATAGCACTTAATACAAGTTCTGTATCATTTTTTTTAACCTGGAGAGCTTTGTCCCTTTTGAGTAGTGAAGATGACAGCATTAAACTGCGGTCGAAAGGATTGCGTTTTATGGCTTGGGCCATTAAAAATTTTTTTTCAGATTCATTGAAACGCGAACCGGGAGCTTTTATTCTCTTATGTGGCCAATTGGGGTCTTGATAAAAGTCTTTTACTTGAGTGATAGTATAAAAATTTTTTAAAAGACTGTCATGGGTTTCCAATGTATTAAGAGATATTTTTGCGCGCAATTGGTTGGAGCTCTCAACATCTTGCTGAATAGACAGTTCATCAATATTTAATTTTAATTTGTTTTCTATGCAATGTAAAAAACGGAGCATTTGTGAATACTGGGCAGCTTGTACTTCAACCCTAAAAACATATTTTTGATAGAAGGTGTTTTTTTTAGAAGGTTGAGGGTCCACAGAAATAAATTTGATGCCCAGTTTATTTGCTTCTACGGTCAGTTCTTTTAAAAAATGGGGGATACGCTCGGATTCTAATAACTGTAATCTGTTAAAATAGTTCAGGTAAATATGAGGAGAATCAAAGGATATGATTTCGTTTTGAAGTTTTGTTACTTGGGAGGATTTTACACGGATTTTTTGCCGTACTTCTTTCATATCGGTGATATTTTTGTCAATTAATTTACGATTAGGAATATAGAACAGATAAAAAAATAAACTGCAGATGAGGAGACATCCTCCGAGAGTAATCATTAATATTGTTTTTGGGGTAAATGTATCCATTAGTGTTTATCTGTCCTTTGAGCAAATTTCGCCGATGAGGAAAGCTTGAAATTCATGAGGCGGTTTTCTGCATCCAGTAGTTGAGAATAATTGAATTCTAAAGGAGAAAATTCTTTGCGAAAAGCTGCCTCTTTGTTCATTTTTTCAATGAAGACTGCAATTTTATCCAAAGACTCTTTATGGGACATGGAAATAGTCTGGCCATAGATATCTAATAAACGTAATTTGTTTTTAGATTTTTCATCCTTAACAAAAAGAAGTCTGCTTATCCAAATGTCTTTGGGGATCATTAAGCTAAAAGATATTAATTTAGAGCTCCAATCGATGCTTTCTCTTGAAGCGACAAGATACATAGTTTGTTGCTTTTCGAGTTTGCGGTGTAGGGTCTTTAAACGAGCCTCTTCATAACTTAAATTTTGCAGATTTTGTTGCTGTTTTTGTCTTACTTTATAAGTGGGCAGATAGTAAAAAAAATAGAGTCCTCCTGCTACGAGCATCCAAATGATAAGAGGTAACATAAAGAGGAGTATCATGTTTGAGGCCGGATATTTCTTCTTTTTTTTACCCGGCGCCAGGATATTAATGTTAAATGTAGTATTCATAATTTTATTTGTTAGTTAGTCCAATAGCAAGAGCTATATGTGGGGCAAAAAGATCAAGCTCTTCTAATGAAAATTTTTTGGGGTCAATGTTGATTGATCGCAGTGGGTTGGCAAAGTTTACTTTTAAACCGAGCTCTTCTGAAAGATAGCCGGCGAGTCCGGAGAACCGAGAGCTTCCACCACTGAGAATGACCCGGCTGAATCCTCTGCGCATAGTTTGGTTATCATAATAAATGAGTGAACGACGTATTTCTTTAATTAAATTATCTAAGGCAGGTTTGATGGTATTGAGAGGAAACCCTTTATCCCGCTTACTATTTTCAGCTTCCTCATAGTTTAAATGGTTTTTTTCTTGAATATGGCTGGTAAATACATCGCCTGCAATGGGAATGTCCCTTGTGAAAAAAAAATCATTTTTTTTATAGATATTTAAAATGGTTGTTGAAGCCCCTATATCCAGTAAAACAGTAGCTCGTTCCTCTTTATGCTCATTGTTCATAGTATAGCAATTTACCAAGGCAAGGGAGTTAATGTCTACTATATGGGGATTAACTTGGATATAGTGCAGACTTTCCAAATGCTCTTTGAGAAGTTTTTTCGTTACAGCCACCAAGAGAATATCTACTTGTTTATTTTTAGGGGACCTTCTAAGAATTTGGTAATCAATATTTACCTCTCGTAAAGGAAAGGGGATGTAAGTTTTAGATTCCCATTTAATAGATTCTTCAATTTCTTTATCGGAAAGGGGGGGGAACTTAATGTGTCTTACGATTACCGATGGCCCTCCGATAGAACTGATAACTTTTATGCGAGAATTAGAAATCCCCTCGAGTAAATTTTTTAAAATAGTAACCCGAGGTTTTTTTTTCTCTTTTTCAATTATTGGAGGGATTTCGATGATCCCCCAGGAGATAAGATTTTGTTTATTTAATTTATGTTGGATTTGAACAAATTTTATAGATCGGGTACCTATATCCAATCCCAAATAAGAATTGATATTCCCCCTCAATTCCCCATGACTTTTATAAAGTATTTGTTTTTCCTTTTTTGAACTATTTGAGGCATTAAAATATATATTTTTATTAGGAGTGTTTTTAGTTTTTTGCTGATCATTGATTTTTGAAAATTGATCCTCTATATGGGTTTGCGTTTGAGGAGGATCATCATGATCCTTCTCATGGTTTATGTTCTTTTTTATTTTATGATTTACATCTTTTTTTAACGGAGGATGAAAATCATCAACCTTTTGTGGAGGTACATTTTCTCCCCCCAGGGGAGCTTCTATAGAGGTTTTATTATCGGAAGGCGGAGAATCGGCAAAGTTTAGATTTTTTTCCGGCTTTTCCCCTTTTTGGGATTCAGTATCTCCCCTAATAATTTGTAAAAGTTTATTTGTTGAGGCAAGTTCTTCTTCTTTTTTCAACCCGTTTTTATCCTTGATTATGGCTATTTTAATTAACTTTTGTTCGTTGAATATAAATGTGATTGCATTTGAGAATAATTCTTATAAAGCGCTTGAAGGTTTTTTTTGAGCCGGACGATCTCATCATCAATAAAAATGCCCTTTTTTTGTATATCTTGAACAATATTTAGATCTACAACCTGTTTTTTATGGATTATGGTCAGAACTAACGCATGATGACAGAATTGAATGATTTTTCTAGGATATCCATGAGTTTGTAAGAAAATATATTGGATCGCTTCATCATTAAATAAGGTTTTCTCCGGCGGCAATTCTGCGACAGTAAGGCGATGACGGATGAGTGCCTTGGTCTCTTCCAGATTTAATGGTTTAATAGTATAGCTAACATTTACTCTATCCATAAAATTTTTATGATCAGCCACAACATCTAAAAATTCCATCTGAGCAAGGATAATTAATTGTAACAGTTTATATTCATTTGTTTCAAAATTTAACAAATTTCGCAAAATTTCAATATATGGGGAGGTGAGCTTTTGCCCTTCATCAATGAGAAGAACAATAATTTTTTTTTCGTGGACCCCTTTTTGAAAAAGGTAGTTTTGTAAAGCTTCTTTATACCCGAGGGTAGACTGAACGTGAGTCTCAATATTGAATGTATTGATTAGGCAAGATAAAAATTGAAACTCCGAGCGAAAGGATGGATCTAAAATCAAACGAAACAAAAAGTGATTTTTTTCCTTTTTAAACATATTAAGCAGAATACGACTAATAGTGGTTTTCCCTGTTCCAATATTGCCGAGAATAATATTTAATCCCCTTCGAAGGCGAATGGAAATTTCAAGCCGCTGCAAGCATTCCTGATATTCCGGGGAATAATAAAAAAAACTTGGATCCGGAGAATTAGAAAAAGGTTCTTTTTTGAGCCCGATTATTGAATAATATTCCATCTTATCCCTACAAATAGTTTGATATTTTACAATAAATTATCAATCCTATTATACCATTACCCATTCAAAAAGGCAATGTGAAGTTAAGATTATCACCTGACGCACATCTTTATCCCGAAATATTGGCTGTCAATGACCTATGATTAAAAAATTTGCGAAATTTTTTTTACAGATTACCTGCCAACCCTTGATATGACAGCAACTAAAATTCATGCGTCATAGCTGTAAGATTATAATTTTGAATATATAATTCGCTAAATTTTTTATATGGATTTATATCTATATAATAATAATGAAATTACATGCTATAATCTAATTGTATATTCAGCCATCTTTGATCCCATTAATTTTTTGCTTCACCCAGTGGCTGAGAAAGGGGCTCTTTTTATTATCTCGGTTAGGGTAATTAAATCGTAGAGAAATTTTTTTTGTAGTTTTAAAACATGTCTTCCGGTTTTCAGGTTTATCCAGTAATGATTTCAAAGTTGAAAATAAATAGATGAAGAGCTTACCCCATGTTTATTATCATCCTATGGCAATGTTTAGTTGTTAGGATCAATAATTCCTTAAGGTAACTGTTGAATTTAATCCAAAATTTAATTTATCTTTCGTCATCTTCAGGTGAATTGAGACTACTTGATTTGGATCTACCACCTTGGGGTCTATTCCTTTAGGAGGATGATTTGGGTCAATACCTCGCAAAAATTTGACCTCAACGGTATATGGATTTTGCTTATACCCCCGACTTCCAACAAGATAAGGGATAACTTGGGTTGGCGGCGGGTGCTTTTTATTCGGGTCTTGAAATAGATGAAGTTGGTAAAGGGTATTATCTTTCTGCACATAACCAATGTAATTTTTTACACCTAAGTAGCAATCACGTTCATTTGGGTCTTGGGTATAATCGGGGAAAAAGATACTTTTAAAGACATTATCTGGAGAGGGGTCACATTCCACTATTCCCCTCGCACCCTCTCTTGCATCATCATCTATAAAAATTTTATTAGGATCAGTATAATATTTGGATGCCCAGAGAATACCACCATATCGAGGATTTGCATGCGGCTCTTGGTGTTCCCCCCTATTATAGCCATTGATTATCCGTTCCATACCATAGTGGGTTTGTTCCTGAAGTTCCATCATTACTTTATGAGCCTCTCGATTTTGGTAGAAATTGGTCAGGAAGTTGCCTAAGATAACAAATAAGATAGCGGTGATCATCATGGCCATAAGAAGTTCGGTTAAGGTAAATCCTCTGGATAGTGAGGGTTTGTCTCTTAACCAAAAATACACAGATGGCCCCATTTATTTTCCCCAGATGGTAGTAAGAGAAACATTAAGAGAAACATTGCCATCTGTCCAGTGGATTCCGCATTCAATTTCTCTCCACTTCGAGTCCGAAATGATCTCTTCAGGAAAAAATTTTATTTCTAATGTGCCTTTAAGATTTCGTTGTGAATCAATAGTAATATCCTTGTTGGTAATGGGCCCTTTTTGTAAAAAATTAGGGTCTGCCATATATTCTTCTAATGTTTTTTGCGCAAACCGCGTAGCAGAACGTTTTTGTTGAGATTTAGTGACTTGTCTGCTGAAATAAGAATAGGTAGTCATAAATCCGGCAATAGTAATTAAGAGGATCATTACCGAAACCATAATCTCAATAAGGCTTAATCCTCGGCAGTCTAAGGGATTCATGTCTTGAAAACATACTAGATCATTATGATCGGTCATCTAATTTTTTTTTACACGGTGTAATTTATTTAAAATATATTTTATTAATATATTTTGATATAGATTAAAATCGGTTTTTAAAGTAGTGGTACGCTTAGCTACGCTTAAGGTAGCTGGCATATTTTTCGACTAGGACACCTGACCAAGCACCTTTATAGTCTTTATCTAATATATATGTTCCTGTGTCTGCTACAGGTATGTCACTCGTGGTCTTAGGCGTTATCGTCATTGTTGCAGTTAGCTTATCAAAGCTAAGTACCCATGTAATACCGAAATAGTATTCATCAATACTAACGTTAAGCGTTTGGGTTGAAGGTGGATACTCTGCATGCTCCATTTTATAGATTCGCATAGCATTGGCATAGGCCCCTACATTAGAAATAGCCTCACTGATTCTTGCCTTACGCACATAACCTGTATACACCGGAACTGAGATTGTTGCCAGTACACCTAAAATGACAAGCACAACCATAATTTCAACGAGGGTAAAACCTTTTTCTCCTCTCCTCAAATTAAACATATATTTTCTCCTGATTTAATAATTTTATTGTATAGAAATTGGCATCTTTCATAAAACACAATGAGTAGTTTACACTTTTTATTGTCATTTCGAGGAGTGGAACGACGAGAAATCTTATATGCCGCATGTTTAAAGATTTCTCACGGAGTTTACACTGAACGTAATGAATGTGTTCGAAATGACAAAAAGTGTAAACTGGAAAATGAAGGATGCCTAGAAATTTTTATTTTATGTATATGACTTCTCAGCCTTTCAATCTGTCATCCCTGCACCAGCAGGGAATTTATAAAAAATATAACAAGAAAAGTATAATCATATTTGTTTTGATTACATTTTTGGTGCTTTTAATCTCAACCCCCCTTTCCATTTAATATATTGTATGTTTTAAACATATATCACCATCATTAGGTTATTGTCAAGAAAAGGACAGCCCTGACAGCCCTGACGCACACCTTTATCTTTGAAATATTGAACGTCAATGACTTATGATAAAAAAAATTTGCCTTAATTCATAAGTGGGAACAAATAAAAAACATCAAAAAATTTCCTCTCTAAATAGATTTATCCCTTAAAGCTTATCGTAAAAATAAATTTTTCATTCATTAGCAATAATCCACCTTTTTCTCCTTATATTAATTTATAATAATCTTGTTCTGACAAATAAGGACAAAGTGATAATTTTGTCGAATCTGCCCTTAAGGCGCTCGCAAAAGCCATGCAGGTAAATCCACATTCCTTGCAATTTGTCTTTGGTAAGATTTTATAGATGTCCAACACATTCGGAGGTGGTTTTTTACCTTCAAAGTTTGGCTCTATCTCGTTTCTTCGAATCCAAATATCGTTTACGATGCTAATTATATCATTGACCAGTCTCTGAGCTTCTTCCCTACTTTCAACAGGCGCAACAACAATCTCACATGGCCTGAATGCGTATTTTTTATTGTCGCTCATCCACAGCAGAATTTTTGCGCCATGGTCGTAATCAGCACTTTTGAGTTCAGCATTCAGGTATGGGAGTACCTCAGTGATGTCATCATGTAACTGCACACCCGCACGATACCAGTCAACCACTGGAAAGCATTCAGGTGTGGCTAAGTTCATATCGAAACTTTGAATCAATTGTTCAGACATTGAATTATCTCCTTAGTTAAGCGCCCAAAGAAGCATCTTAAAAATTTCTTCAAAAACTAAGCGCCCAATTCATCTACTTCATCTAATACTTCACAAAGAATTGAAGTGTAAGCAACAGCAGGGCCACCTGCCATTAATATAGCGACCCCTGCCGCTTCTAAAATTTCTTCTTTTGATATCCCCATTTTTATTGCTGTCTGAGTATGAAAACGAATACAGCGTTCACAGCGAAGTGCGACCGATATAGCTATTACCATTAACTCCTTGACCTGGGCACTTAAGACACCTTCTTTGGTGGCTTCCTCATGTAGTTTATGAAATGCTTGCATGATTTCGGGGTGTTGCTCTTGCATGGCGTTAAGAGATGGTTCCGATTTATCTTTCATTGATATTCCTCCTTACAAGTTGATATAAATCTCATCCATTATGAGTATAATACCAGATTTACGAGGGATAAGAATCCCCCATTTGGGTGATTAAGGAATAAAAAATCGAAGGCTATATTAATTTCAAAAATAAGAAATGGACAACAAATTTATTGATTCTATCGTCCGGTTTAGGTATAAAAAAAGAGGGCAGAACCAATTAAAATTATTGATTCTACCCTTTTAGATTTTATAAACTCCCCGTGACCTATCATGTTGATAACATTTCTAAGGAAATTATTTTTTTACTAGCAACACATTGATTTTTAAACTGCATAACTGCAGGATACCTTGCCTAGATTATAAAATGTAGATAATTATCCTGATTAATTAATTGGAATGAGGCATTATCATAACTTTCCTTCCATTCTTTCGGTTCTCTAACACTGCCCTTACCCCACTTAATTTCATAGCCAAATAGATTGCCTTCTCTTTCCTCTACCCAATCGATTTCTTTTTGATTATAGGTGCGCCAAAAATAATTATTTGACCATATCCCCTGATAATGTTGTTTTTTAATCCTTTCAACAATAATATAATTCTCCCACAATTCACCCTTATCATTCCTCAGGTGAAGTAAATTAAAATTATTAATAAGGGCATTACGAATACCATTATCGTAAAAATAATAGCGTGACATCTTGGTAATTTCTTTTCGTAAATTACGGCTAAGCCCCCGAATATTTATAATGACAAAAACTTGCTCCAATAAGTCTAAATATCTTTCTACTGTATTTTTACTCATAGCCAATTGCTTGCCCAATTCAGTTAAAGAAACTTCTTTGCCGATTTGAAAAGCCAATAATTGAAGCAGTTGAATGAGTTTTTTAGATTTTTTAATGCCATTCATTTCCAGAATATCTTTATATAAATATGAAGATACTATCTCATGTAAATATTCCTGCCTTTGACTATCGGATTTAGCAATAATTACCTCAGGATAAGATCCAAAAATCAGCCTTTTTTCTAAATTAGCTCTTGTTTCGGCTAAATTTTCAATAGACACTATAGCATGTACCAGACGACTTTGCGGTAATTATTTACTCGAAATCATCTTCATCCTCTGCATTAATATAACATGCTTCGGATTTGTATTTTCTCTCTTCAATCATTTCCTGTGCATCTATATCTGCATCTTCCTTCCAGAAGGCATCTTCTTGTTTGCGTACCTTTTCAATAAGTTTTTGACAGGTTGATCGAGTCACTTTCGAAAATCCAATTGGTAAGTGTTTTTGAAGACTGCTCATCGAAAATTCACAATGATCCCGACAGTAATTTTTAACGGTCCCCCAACACGACTCGATCGGTTGAAGCTCACAATGGTATTGCGGTGTACGTAGGATTCGATGGCCTTGTTCTTCAGCTATTCGGTCAAGCTTGAATTCAGGTGGTGGAGCAATTTTTTTACAAATTTCATACAGCTCCGGTTTTAACCTGGAAGGATCAGTGTGGTAGCCAAACTCGGGGTGATTGTTTTCCAACCATGCCTGTAAATCTCCTTTCGTACTCCGTGGTGTCGGGAATGTATCATCTGACAAAATATTATGATATTTGGCATTATCCATTATTATGGTTGATGCGGCTGGTATGTTGGGCAGCAGTTGTTCGGTGAACCATTTTGAAAAATTTTCGTAATTCATCTGACCATGATAATCACCAGTACAGGTTTTTGCTTGAAATACCAATTCCGCACCCTCTACCCATCCTTCTGCAGTGATTGCATGCACGATAATAAGACGAGGCCCTTTGCCTGATGGCTTATTTACCCACGGACCGTCAGCGTCAAGAAACCATGTATTATCGTTAGAATGGTTTTTATTGATATATGTTTCGTCAAGATACACTTCGCTACGTCGAGTATGTCGATTCGATATTTTTTCTCGTAGATATTTTCGTCGTGCAGTAATAACGTAATCTCGTTCTTTCAAGGCGGAGCGACGCTTGTTCTTGCCGTAACTAAAGCCTATCCTTCGTAATGCTCGCCAAAGCGTCATAAGTGGAATGTCGGTGTCAAACTCCTGCAAAAGCCATGCACGAAGATTTCGAACACTTATATGCCCTCCGTGTATATTCACGGAACGAATATGATGACATATATGAGGTGTCAAGTCACCACTGATTCTTAAAGGTGGTTTGCCCCGGGGTTTAGGTGGCACCTCAATAAGATTTTTTCCATTTTTATTGTAATCTGAAAGAATCTTTTCAACAGTCCTTCTCCCAATATCAAGGCCTCGTGTAACTCGGCCGATTGAATCTTTGGTAGGTACTGTTGGTCCCGCTTTCTTTTCTTCATCATAAGACTTCTTTAAGGTTATTATTGAAAATCTTTGCCCATGCGAAAGCGCTTTACCTTGTTGTGCCATACGATAAATATAACTGTTTTTTACCGCAAAGTCAAATGGTACATGCTATAAGTTCCGGCAGTTTTCAGCCCATATTTTATTTCCTGTTTGATGAAAGTCTCCAGGGTGGCATCAAGATAAGGCTTTCTGCAATCAACATCATCAATCTTTCCCTTTTGCAGCAGTTTCATATATCTGCACCCGCCAAAGCATAAGGGAAGATATGCACAGTCAAGGCATTCCTGTTTTTTCCAAAAATCAAGCTTATAAGATTTCCTATAGTCTCTTATTTCTGTTTTTAAATTACCAACCGCAAAGTTTTTCTTGCCTAAAAGAGCAGGACATTTATAAAGGGTGCCCTCAAAATTAATCACAATATCATCCTTGGACTCTATCATACAGCTAGCTGGTCTTAGCTTGGGTGTGTAAAAGCCCCTCTTTAATATTTCATCCCTTAGAAAGATGCTGGCTTCAAAGAGCCATGGCTCATTAATAGAATTACATCCCTCGTTAAAATCGGGGAGTCCGCATTTCTCCATTGTTTCGCTCGCAGGGTCAAACTTTACCATAGATATTTTATCAGGAGTGATACCTGTTTTCAGAAAGTAATCAAGAAGTTGGGGAAAGACCCTGTAATTTTCGCGAGTGAAATTTCCGCCTATCTGGATTTTGATGAAATCACAGGCTTCTTTGATATTTTTAATGATGTGATCAAAGCTTCCTAAGCCAGATTTAAAAGGCCTGAATAGGTTATGGTTTTTCCTCGGGCCGTCAATGGTTATCTTGGCTTCTTTAAGGCCCAATGGGGCCAGTTCCTCAGCCCTTTTTCCGGTCAACATTGTGCCGTTGGTCACCAGGCCAAAGTAGCAGTTCCGCCCTTTTTTTTCTGCTGAGAGCTTCAATTTTTTTGAAATATACTTGATTTGTTCAAAACTGAGTAGGGGCTCGCCTCCATAAAAATCAAGGGAAACGTCCTTTTCATTGGAAAGATGCTGCTTTTCAATATAATCGATCAGGATGTCCGCGGTTTCCAGAGACATATAATGCTTGCCTTTCATCCCGCCTTCATAACAGTATTTACAGTCAAGGTTACAGTCAAGATTCATCACAAGGAGGGCACTGAATCTATTGTTTTTTCTATTGGCCTCATCAAAAAGGCTGAGCATCTCCTTTTTTTCCTTGTCTGTATCAGGCACAAGAAAGCCGAGACTGAAAAGGGTTTCCTTATCAGAGGCTGAAAGCCTTCCCTCCTCTATTGATCTTACAAGGGATTCATCAACCAGGATGGTTGATGCCCTTTTGGTGGAATAAAGGAGGGCATAGCCGGGTTTTTCTCGATAGGGAAATATTTTAGTATATGTGGACATCTGCATATCCATATCCTTTAATCCCTTTGGGGTAAATTCCCCGCCGCTTGCGGCGATTGAAAATGAGCATTTCCTTTATAGATACTCCACTGCTTGCGGGGGGGGTAATTCATTACCAAATGGCATCCAATAATAATTTATTATCATTGCCAACGCAGTGAACGATCTAAGATTATAAATGCCGTGGCGCTTTATTCAGCGCAATGACTTTTTCATCGTTTGATTGCAAGTTGGTATAAAAACTTGTTAGCATAGAAATTTTTATTTTTTATGCGGCTTGCCGGCCAATCAGTAATTTGTAATTCATAATTCGTAATTTGAAGGGCGACTTCCTACTTCCTTTCCTATGCTTATTCCCTCTGCCTGAGATAGTATAAACCCTTCGCTTTGTAATGGAATTGCTTAGGAGGCCCCTTTGAAGACAGGGTCGGATTTTTACTAACCTTATTCTCTTGTGGTCAAAAAATTAAAAGAAAATAATGTTCGGAAAAAATACTCCGAATTAGCTAAAAAGGCTTTTATCTATAGCGATAAAAAGGCCCCCAGCAGCACATCCTAGGAATAATATTATCTCCAAGGCCAGTGTCGAGGATTATAATTTTCTTTTTATTCCTTTTTTTCTCATGCATATTTTTCTTTTTCATAATTTCACCCCCTGATTAAAGGTGCGCCCTATCTCCAAAGGAGACCTTTTATGGCTTTTAATAAATCCTCCTATTATCTAATAGTTACATCTTAGGCCGGCCTCTATCCATCTTCCCGGATTCTTATACTCCTCCCAAAGATATTGTTGGCCGTCAAAAATATTGTGGCCGGAAAGGAAAAGTTTTAAAGCTTTATTCCCACTTTGATGATTTTTTTTCGTGAGATAAAGGTCCCAGACAAAATTGGTTTTTTGTATACCGGCTGGGTCCTCGTAGCGAAGATAATGCCCTTTAAGGGAAGCTTGAAAGGATTTTTTATTATCGTGTTGAAGGCCGATATCATAGGTGTACCTTGGAACATCCGCTAATCTTTCCCCTGTATCCATGTTTTTAGCATCAATTAAAACATAACCGGTCAGAAGGGAAGTATTAAAGAAAGGTGCTGTCTTTATTTCTATCTCAAAACCCTGCCTTCTTTGCTTTTTTTGGTTAACCGCTGTAATTTTAGATGGATCTTCAGGCCAGGGTGCATTGGCATAAGCAGCACTAATATTGTGCTTAAAGAAAGAGGATTTGAGCCAGATATATTTGAGGGAGGTTGATTCTATACCGGCCTGAATTGAGAAGACCTTCTCAACCTTTAGATCGTTATTAACCACGAACCTGGGGTCATCAATGTAGATTTTACTAAGAGGTATGGTGCTGAAACCCTTGGCCATATATCCCCTAAGAATAGTCTTTTCACCCGCCCTATAGCTTATTCCAAGGCTTGGACTCAGGAATTCATCGTGGATACTGATATGATCATATCTGATGCCGGGTATGAAGGAAACTTTGTTAATTATTATCGTATCATTTACAAAGATGGCTTTTTTTTCACGTTCCTGTTTTTTATCTACGATGGCATTTGATTTCAGTTTTCCATGTTCAAAGTCAGCGCCGAGCACTATATTATGATAGCGATATTTCCCTTTAAGCAGAAAGGTTCCGCCATAAATTGAAACGTCATAGGTATCCTTTCCCAGTTCAAGGCCTGTGCTCAGCAGATGAGTAAATTTTATTACCTCTTGCTTTGAGGTCTGGAAAGAAAGAGTTAAATCGAATTTACTATTGAGAAAATAATTTAGCCTCAAGGTGGAGAAAAGATACTCAAAGTCATTACTGTCAACTATATAATCCTCAGGAGCTCCGGGAAAGAGAATAGTGCGAAATTGAGCTTCCTCTCGTGCCCCCTCATTATACCCCAAAGAGAATATGAGGGTTGTCGAATCTGCTAGATCCCATCTTAATTTCGTATAAAGGTTTTTCCCTTTAAAGGAGTTAGTCGGCCTCAGTCCA
Source organism: Pseudomonadota bacterium (assembly GCA_030625085.1). GTDB lineage: Bacteria > SZUA-182 > SZUA-182 > DTGQ01 > DTGQ01 > DAOURK01. The sequence continues at coordinate 11,609 of DAOURK010000025.1, read as the reverse complement.
TCACTAAATAGATTCCCTGCAGAGAGGTAATAACCTAAATTCCCTGCTTTATCCGATAATTCAACCCTTGAGTCCAGGGTCTTTTTTTCACCACCTGATTGAAATATGGAGCCCCACGGTTTTTCCATAATGCCGGCCGACTTGATTATGACATTTATTACTCCCCCAAGAGACGATCCCCATGAGGAAGAGGCAGGACCCTTTATTATTTCTATTCTCCCGATATTCTGAACAGGAAACGCCCCAATATCGGCAAAGCCGCTGGCCAGATTATTAATAGCAATCCCGTCAATCATTAAAAGGACATGGTTGAATTCAGAACCTTGAATATGTAAGTCTCCTGTACTACCAGGGCCGCCCCTTAATTTTATCTGCACTCCGGGGATATTTTTGAGAACATCGTTCAGGGTATGGGCATTCATGGCCTCTATTTCGTCTAAAGTGATTACGGTGATATTTTCAGCTATCTGAGATATTGGTTTTGGATTTCTTGAAGGTGTTACCACAAGGGCTTCTTCGGAATAGTACATGCGGAGTAATGAAATTTCCTCTTCAGGGTGGGCGTTTGCCCTTTGGCAAAAACAGGGTAGGATGAGCATTAAACAAAGAAAGAAGATGCCCCTTTTCAAAAAATAATTATTCATAAAGATTTTTCTTATTATTTAATAAAAATAATAGTTGCGATTTCTTTTTTGAACATCTATAATAAATATGTTCATATACTAAACATTATCAGCCTAGAGATTATAGAACATATTGTTTTTTGTCAATATTTTTATTCTAAAATGATAAAAAAAATCTTTTTATTACTGATTATTTTATTACTTCTCCCTGGTTTAACCGAGGGATACCAAAATGTTTTGGTTCTCCAAAGCATGAAGATCAAACCATACGAAGATGCTTTGCGGGGATTTAAAAAAAGCTGTCCTTGTTCAATAAAAAACCTTATTGTTTCAGAATTAAATGGCCTGAATATAAAGGATAGAATTAGAGAAATCAAACCCGATATAATTTTGACCATTGGTAAAGAGGCCCTTTCAAGAGTTAAAGAGATTACCCATATACCCGTTGTTTATCTTATGGTGCTGAATCCTGAATCTATAATTTCTTCCGGACAAAAGAATTTCACCGGGGTAAGTATGCGTGTATCTGCTGAAAAACAGATAGCTGTTTTTCAAAAAGTTATGCCCGGTTTAAAAACAATAGGCCTTTTATTTGATCCGGAGAAAACAGGTCCTTTTATAAAAAAGGCACGGCAAGTTGCTGAAAAAAGGGACCTTGAATTGATGACCGGCCAAGTTACTCATCCCGCACAAGTCCCCTCTGTAATAGCGATAAAAAATATGAAGAGTAATATAGATGCTTTTTGGATGCTGCCGGATACAAGCGTTATCTGTTCTGAAATGGTTGAGTTCTTGTTGCTTTTTTCCATTGAAAATAAAATACCTATATTATCTTTTTCAGATAAGTATGTTGAAATGGGCGCTTTTATGTCATTAAACATTGATGCTGCTAAGTTAGGTGAGCAAGCCGCCAGGATGGTCAATAAAATTTTATCGGGAAAAGATGTGAGGGCCGTCTCAGCAGCCAGGGCAGGGGAGATACAATTATCAATCAATCTGAAGGCGGCAGACAATTTGGGAATAAAATTTTCTCATAAGATAGCGCATAGTTTGAATATAACGGATATGGATGATTACGTTGTCCACAAAACAAGAATGGTGTATTGAGAGGTTACATGAAGTTTTTTAATTTGTTAAAAGGATTTCCTGAAAAATTTAGTTTTAAAATTTTTGCTGTATTTACTGTTTTTATCATAATCATCTCTGTTAGCTTCACCACCTTTTTTATTCAATTTGTGAATAAATGCCAAAAAGATAAATTGATAAGAGCAGGTACAATTTTAACCGGTCTTCTAGCCCATAATTCCAGGATTGGGGTGTTTTCGGAAAACATTTCCCTGCTCAAGGGCCCTATTGAAGGGGTTTTACAACAAGGGGATGTCCTTTGCGCCTCAGTGTTTAATCTGCAGGGAAGGTTATTATATAAGCAAAAGAAGAAAATAAAGGCCCGGGGGGGAAATGGGCGCCGGGGGGGTCAAAAGCTGAATCAAATATTCACAAGGCTCAAAGAGGTGCAACATCCCCTTAACGTGGAGAATAAGGACGATTTGGACTTTTGGGCACCGGTAATATCAGAGGCAACGTATTTTACAGAGGACTCAATTTTATTTCAAGAGGATGCGCGCCGGGAAAAGAGCGCTATAATTGGATTTGTTAGTATAAAGCTTGATAAGGAAGGGCTGAATAGCAAAGTAAAGAGTTTGCTGAACAACAGTATTGTACTGGGGATTATTTTTTTCTTTTTAGGGGTTGTAGTTACTTTTTTTCTTGCTCATGAGATAACAAGACCTCTTAAAAAATTGACCGAGGTGGTTAAAGCTGTTGGCAGGGGAGGGGCTGTTGAAAAGGTGCCTGTTGAGACGCGGGATGAAATAGGAAAACTGGCCAAGGCCTTTAATGATATGTCTGAGGCATTAAAGAGAAGGGAGTCGGAAAAAAAGCAGCTTCAAAGACAACTGAATCATGCCCAGAAGATGGAGGCTATCGGGACTTTGGCCGGTGGTATCGCCCATGACTTTAATAATATTTTAACGGCTATAATAGGACATGCAAGTCTTTTACAGATGGAGATAACCAAAAACAGCCCATTGAGGGAAGGTGTTGATAATATCCTTGACGCTGCTCAGCGGGCGGCTAATCTTACCAAAAGCCTTCTTGCCTTTAGTCGAAAACAGAACATAACCTTCAATCCGGTAAATCTTAATAAGATTATCAAGAGCACAAAGAAAATTTTGCTCAGACTTATTGATGATAATATAGAATTTAAGGTTACCTTGGCAAAAGAAGACCTTATTGTTCTGGCTGATGCCGGACAAATAGATCATATCCTGTTTAATTTTGCTACCAATGCCAGGGATGCCATGCCTGATGGGGGAGTTTTAACCATAACCACGGAATCTGTGAACCTGGAGGAAAAATATATCAGTGATGATCATATAAATAAAGATGAAAGGGCGAGCCGTTATGCCTTGATAAAAGTTGAAGATACAGGTATGGGAATGGATAACAAAACCCAGGAAAGAATATTTGATCCCTTTTTTACTACCAAGGAGGTTGGGAAAGGCACAGGCCTTGGGCTTTCAACGGTATATGGAGTTATTAAACAGCATAATGGATATATTGACGTTAGCAGCCAACCGGGGAAAGGAACACAGTTTAGAATATATCTGCCCATAATTGAGGCGAAGATTGAAGGTAAAAAAGCAAAATCTTCACTCCTGCCCAAAGGGGGAACAGAGACCTTGCTGATAGCCGAGGATGATGAACCGGTTAAAAACCTTTCAAAAGATTTATTCAGACGATATGGATATAAGGTAATAGAGGCTATAAACGGAGAGGATGCGGTAAAAAAGTTTAAGGAAAATATGGAAAAAATTCAGTTTCTTTTATTTGATGTAATCATGCCGAAAATGAATGGAAAAGATGCCTATGAAGAAATAAAAAAGATAAGACCCGATATTAAGGCGCTTTTTATGAGCGGGTATGATCACAATATAATCAATAGAACAGGAATTTTTAATGGGGGAGGAGTTGACCTTATCTCTAAACCGGTTTCTCCCCAGAGGCTTTTAATAAAGGTGAGAGAGTTGCTGGATAAAAAATAACCTCCTAACCCGGACAAGCCGGAACCAAAAAGGTTTTAAAAATTCTCTACCACAAAAAGCACGAAATTCAGAAATAAGATACTAAAATCCTCGATATAAAAAAAAGGAAAATAAAAAGGACAGGCAGGGAGTGAGCATCCAACCTACGAAAACCTTATAAAGGGTGCTTCGCGTAATTACTTTAAAATTTTTAACCAAACCAATACCCAGAACAGCCCCAATGGCGGCTTGAGTAATGGAAACCGGGACCCCGACCAAGGCAAAGATATGCAGGGTCAAAGCCTCGGAAAAGATCAGCACAAAAGCGGAAAAGGCATCCAGCGAAAAGATCCGGCTGGACAGGGTTCGCATTACGCCTTTACTGAAGGTTAAGGACCCAAGGGCTATACTCACTCCTCCCAACAGGATAGCCTGATACATGTTCAACATTCCGGCCTTAAAAAATACACCGGTTACATTAGCCACATTATTGGCCCCAATGGCATACGCCCCATAACACCCTCCCAGAAAAAGCAATCTTCGCATGAGCCAATCGTATCTGAGAAAATGAAGATTCAGACGGCTCAGTATTTGGCCGAAAATGATAAAAAAAAGGCCCCCAGTAAATATTCCGCCTATTGGGGTTAAGATCCAGCACACTATTACCTTTTGCAAAGCCCCCAAATCAACGTGGCCCTGCAAAAATCCAATAGCTAAAATGCCTCCAACTACGGCATGAGAGGTGGACACCGGAAGATGAATGAGGGTTAAAATGGTAATCGTGGCTGCTGCAGCCAGGCAAACAATAAAAGCACTTTTGTTTGTCTGGGCGGTTAAACTGCCCAGGGTTTCCAGCCCCCTGCTGCCGTTTATAAAAGCCCCCAGAATAATAAAAACGGCCGACAAAAAAGCGGCTATCCGGTAAGAGATCATCTGCGCGGAGACTGCTGCCCCGAATGTTTTGGCCGTATCATTTATCCCCAGGGCCCATCCTAAAACAAGTCCGGCTGAAAGTTCAATCATCAGTCTATATGAGCCTTTTGGCGGCCATGATACTTAATCGATCGGCAGCATCTTCCGCCTTGTCGGATATGTTTCCCAATTCGATAATCAGCTCTTTTAACAAAATTTTTTCTCCTATGGGAATTTGACTCCGAAAAACCTTTCGGATCAATTCTCTCTCGATGAGATCGGAACTGCTCTCTTTGCGGTTAATTTCATCAGTAAATTTTCGCACTTCTTTGATACTCAAAAAAATGGCCTTAACTGCACGGCAAACTGTTTCAAAGGTCTGAAAATTGATATGCACAATTTGTCGAAAATCCGGCTTAAAGCAATCGGGAATGTGCAATCCTTCTGTGTCCAGGAGAAAAACAACCGTTTGGGCCTTGTTCGGGATTTTATCTACTGCTTCCATAATGCCCAAAAGGTCTCCACGGGATTCCGGAATCAAGGCTTTCTCATAAAGGGTAAGCTCTAATTGGCGTCGCAGGCCGTCGGCCGATGATTCAGCCTGATTGATTTGCTCAACTAATTGTTGGAAGTCTTGACAGTCTCCCTTTTCCATATAGATCAAAAGGGCCTTTTGAAAGACTTCCATGCACTCGGAACCCTTTTGCAGATAAAGGTCTATCATGTCTATAAATTTTGGGCTTTTTGGAGAGAATATACCCATTTATCAGCCTCCCGATATTTTATTAAGTTGCAAAGGTAAAATTTAGGCAGAGTAAAATAATGATAATTTCGTAAAAAGTCCCGAATTAACCATTTCAACTATTATAACTACCTGATTCTATTGGATACTGTTTTTATAAATTTGACTTTTTACGATTGCATCAAATAATAAATAATAGCATAAAAATTTAAATCCTGTACAGCTAATATCGATAAATATTCGGATAAAAAATGGCAAACGTGCTATCCTGTTTACGCAGCAATTCTCATTATGAAAATTATGAGCTTAGTCGGCAAAAATTCTCTTCGCTAGACGGTCGTCTTTTTTAAGCTTCTAAACTCGCTTCACTAAATTGCCGAACTCGTCCTCGCGAATTCTTTATTGACAAATAAAATAAAGAATGGTTAAAATAGCTCCGGCAGTGAGCTTAATCACCTGCCTATATGCTATATGCCGAAGTGGCGGAATTGGCAGACGCGCTAGATTCAGGGTCTAGTAGAACGTAGTTCTGTGGGGGTTCGAGTCCCCCCTTCGGCACTTGCTTTGCGGGGAATTTAAGAATTTAAAAAACACCCCATGGTTAATATTTGGTTAATATTCATTAAGGTTTCCCATGGTTAATATTGGGTAATATTGCAGTAAAATAATTTTCCAAATTCTCAATTGCAACCTTTAAATCATCTAACTCGAATGTGCTATATCTGAAATGCATCTCAAGCCCTTTACCGGGGGAATGGCCCATAATTTTCATGATCGTTGTTTCACTATTACCGGCTCGGCGCATGTAGGTGCTAAAGCAATGCCGTAAATCGTGAAATATAAAACCGCCTTTCACAAACCGACCATATACCAGCCCGATATCATCACATGCTTTTTTAAATCCATCCCTGATCCTACTCACAGGCTTTCCCTGATATAAAAATACATGATCATCATGCAAGCCTCGCGGAATCGCTTTTAAGATTTCATATGGGTTCCCTTTAATTCCGGTTGCAAGAGGGATGACTTTTCCTTTGCCTTCTTTGGTATCATCCTTTTCAAGCTTGATATGCGGGATCTCATGGCCAAGGAAAACCTTATCCCAGGTCAGTTCCAGAATCTCTCCCAGTCTCATTCCGCCAAAAAAACCAAGAGAAATGATCCCTTGCGTATAATCCGGGACTGTTTCCAAAAGCCGGTAAAATTCATCAATAGTAATTATTCTGTCTCGTGCGTTTGAATTAGCTTTTAACAGCCTTTCGATTTTCCGAAATGGTTTAATAATATTTGCATCAATCTTATCATCATCAATAGCGGCCTGTATCATCGTCTTAACAGCTCCGATTTCCTGATCAATTGTACTGGCAGCCCATCCCGCGTCAACCCTCATTTCCTGATGATTGTCAATATCCGATTTTTTAATATGGGTGATTATCGTATCACCAAAGAGCATATTCCATTTGTTCAGACGATAGGTTAACGTAGGGAAATATTTTTTCTTTTTAACCTTTTGCAAATTCAAATACCAATCTGTTAATTCCTGAAAGGTTAACCGATTATTTTTAACATCAAAAAAGGGATTTTCCCTCTTCTCGGCCCTGATCTTTCCATCCGCATCCCGCGCTTGGGAGAGTGAAGTCCCAATACACTGCCATTTATATTTCCCCCCGGGGATCGGGTAGGCAATCCAATATTTAACCCTTTGGGATCTCTTTGCTTTTACCAGGTCTTCACCACATTTCCTGCACTTTTTTAAAGCATTTTTTTGCTTTAATCTACAGATTGGACACTGCTGAAAAATTGCCATAGCTTTTCCTCTCATCGTTGTAATTAGATTAAACCTATATTAGCATACGATAAAGGGATTTCAATAAATTTAATTGCTGGCCATTAAATTTTCTATTTCTTTCCTGTCGAAACGCAATCTCTTGTTGATCCTCGCCGGCTTAACCATTTGCCCGTTTATTTTGAACTTATTTTGGCTTGAAGGTGCTACCATAGCCCGCAATGATTTTTCCGGTATACTTAACAATTCTGCTGTCTCGGGAAGGGTTAAATATCTCTTTTCCATGTGTGTATCCTCCTATTATGTTTTGCAACACGTTCAATCATGGTCAATTTTAGTATATCTCCTTAATGCTTTCAGCTAGGCCAACTGGTATAAAACCTGTAGCAGGGGCAAGTATCGACCCGGACGGACTACTGACAATTTTTAGGTTGCCGTTGGCCTGGCACACACCGGGAAAATTTCGGTTAATACCGGCTCTAATGATCTGTGCCACACAAAAAAATGCATCATCTACGGCTTTCCGGACATCCTGACAGCGGGGGAACGGACGAAATTCTAAAATATAATAAGGCCCTCCAAGATTGGTAGGCAGGTATTTTTTTCCTACAGCAAAAAGTATTACCCCGCATTTTGGGTCAAAAAAAATATCTTTCGCTACTCCCGATAACCTGGTAAGAAAATTGTCCGCATCATCGTTACTGATACCGCGTGCCGCTCTAAATTTAACGTTAGGGTATTCTTTTACTTCAGCGCAACCAAAGTCGGCATAAATATCATTCTTTCCGATCTTCGTAAAGTGCCCCCCGCATGATGAAAAAGTCTGGAACATGCCTGTGCTGTTGATTGCATCAACCAATGGCAAAATCTGGTATTCGATATCATTTATAGCCATCCGAATCACCATCCTTTTATTCCGCTAAATAAGTATTTAGATTATCTAAAACCCTAAAAGATATGGTACCAGTTTTTCCTATATCCCTGTTTTTTAAAACTTCCAATTTGGAATAATATTTCCCCGCATCATCCTTGCGAGAAATAACCCAAAAATTATCCGTCTCCTGGCTAATTGAACTGGCCCCTTTCCCGGAATTAAGCCCCAATTTAACAAGATTTCCCTTATTATCCTTTATCATGCTAGGATGGACCAAGAGCAGAATATGGATATTATATTTCTCAGTCCACTGCTTAATCTGTCTCATGGCCTCATCAATTTTCATGACGGGGTTTCGAGCATCACTTATTTTTAAAAAATAATGTAAATGATCAATAACAAATACATTCACGTTATAAAATTTAGTGGCATAATCAATAATATTCTCCAGCCTCTGAAGGCTATAATACCCGTCTTTGGCGTGTTTGCTCTTATTTAGAAAATAGATTTCTCTCCGGTTCAATCTGTCATACTGTTGCTCTATCCAGGCGTCACTTTGTAATAATTTATATCGCTCCTCGATCGCATCAAATATCCTAATACGTTCTTCAGAATAAATTTCAATCAGTTTGGTTATAACCGAACTGAGTTTATTTTCAAAGCTCATAATCATACAACTAAAACCCACCTCTTCAGCCCATCTCAAAAAGTTACAAGCAATGGTTGATTTGCCTCGGCCCGTATGCCCAATTAAAACTGTTAATTCTGAAAGCCTTATCCCCCCGACAATCCGATTAAAATTAGGTATTCTAATTGGCCGGCCTATAAAATTTTTCGAGTTATTAATAAATTTCATATAGTCGGTTTTATAATCGCTGGCCTTAATGATTTCCTCGTGCTTAAAGTATTGAGCCTCACTTAATTCTTTAATAAAATCATCATACCCGAGACCCTGTAAAATACATTCCCTGGCATTTTTAAACGGTAAAATTACATTCTGACACTTTGCCAAACCCGCTTTTCCGGCAAATTTTCGCGCCCCGGCCTGGCCGGATGGGTCATTATCAAAAAACAAATAAATTTCCGAAAATCGATTTATTATTTTATGCATCGCCGGTGAATAATTTAGATCACCGTAAGGAACGGAGAGAACGTTATTAAACCCTAACTGTATGAGCGTGTGTTGATCGTCTTCGCCTGAGACGATAAAAAGATGAGGTTTGGTGAAGTCGATAAACTGAAGGCCATAGAAATTCTTTTCAGCCGCCATCTCTGTCCAGATTTTCTTTTTATCAAGTGTGCGATATTTTCTGTTAATAAGAACATTATTTTCATTATAATACTGATAAACAATGATTATCTGGCTATCTGGCTGTTTAAATCCTACTTTGAACTTTGCGAGAATTTCCGGCTTAATACCTCTTTCTTTGTGATACCATCGATAAAATTTACCTGTATCAAAAGTAAGCTCTTTGTTTTCTTTTGGCCTCTTATATTCGATTTTCTTGGCCTTGGTAACAGGTGAAATATCTCCCCTGTCCAATTTAAACCGATAGAGGTTCCCTTTACAGCCGCATTTGTGGCAATAAAAGGTCTTTTTCTCTGTATTTAAATAGAAATGATCATACCCATTTTTGTCCGGACCTTCACAATATGGACAATACTGTAAAATAATTTCAGTTCCATGTATCTTGTAGGGAATGCCTGTTGATTCAATATAACTTACCGGATTATCAACGATAGCCGTCGTCATTGGTATTTTTTTCCTTGTTGGTAAAATTTTTAAAAGTTTCAAATGGGTTGTTAGCCGGCAAAAATTTATCGAACCCATTTTTTCGGGTTAAAAAGTCATAGAGTGTCCATCTGTGAGAAAAATAGTGTTTATCGCTGGCAAGAATAATTGCGTAATTCTGAAATCCTTGTTCTATTTCGGCTTTAGAGTAATGATTAAGCTTTGCCGTTAAACACGGCTTAAATTTCTCAAACTCTCTGTGCCGGGTAATCTTTAATGAATTCCATTTATCAAAAAGATATTTTTCATTTTCATTTTTCAGACTATATATATTCTTTTTATAGTTATTATAGTTATTGTTTATCTCCGTCTCTTCTCCGTCTCTTCTCCGTCTCTTCTCTGTTTTTGTAAATTTATCTTCTCCGTCTTTTTTTTGATTGGTTTGGTAAATGTAATAATTACAGAGGGTTATTTTTATAAATCTCTTCTTCTTTATGGTGTACTTTAACTTCTCCGTTTTTTGGCATAAATCTAAAAATCTTTTTACTTTACCTTGGCTCCACCCCCAATATTTTGACAATTTTAAAATCGAAGTAATAACCTGGCCCCTCATGCATTTTTCCACCCTCCTATGAAAAAAGACCTCTTTATCCTGATGGTTAGCCAACAGTATTAAATCGATGAAGGCCTGTCCCATCGCAAAAGGTTTATCTTCCCAGAGAAAAGATTTACGGAGCTTTCGCCAAATACTCACATACCCTCTATACATCAAACCCCTCCTTTTATCTAGCCTATAGCAAAAAGATCTTTTTCAGGGATACCCAGGACGGCACTTAAAGCTTTACGTTCCTCTTTTGTGGGCTCAACTTTGCCTCTTATCATTAACGATAGCCGAGTTTCAACAATTTGTGCCTTAAGTCCTATTTTGCCTTGTGTTTCTCCTGTCCGAGTTGTACGTTTCCAAATCGCAAGCCTTAAATTTTCTAACATTACAAACCCCCGTTTAATTTAGATTGACAAAAAGATAAAAATTTTAAATAATCAAAGACGAAAAGGGGAAGGGGTAGAAATCTATCCTTAAATACAAAGCCTCATTTCGTCTAAGGAGCCCGTCCGGACTCGGGCAAAGTCATTATGGACGGGTTTCTTACTTTCTAAATAAAAATTTTAGCCTATACTTTGTTCAATTTTAAATAGAGAAAAATAATTATTCTAATATAGTGATTAGCTTTTCACCCGGATAAAACAGGGCATGATCAATCCATCGGCAAGAGAAAATGGCAAGAAGTAAGTTAATTTAAGTAAACTATACAAATTAATACCTTACTTGCTGAGATTGTCAAGCTCGGGCCGTAAGCTGCTGTAAATTATCAGTCAAATAAATCAGACACCTTTTTTCTTAAGGCCTTCGCATAAGCGATTTTTCTTAGATCTGAAACCGGGTATTTTCCGTTTACAATTTTCGAAATTATGGTTTCACTGTCCCCAACAAGCCCGGATAAATCTCTTGCGGTTATCCCCTTTTCCTTGATAGCCCTATGAAGTGCGAAATTATATTTACTCATCGCTTACTGCCTCCTTTTTGGTTCGGGTAATGTAAAAGGTTGTCTTTGATATTAGACAACCATAGCCAAAAAAAATCATTCCTTAAGTTCTAATAATTTTTGAGCGGCCAGCTTTACCTGTCCCAGCGCCACCACGGTAAGAACCTTATTCCCCTATAGAAAAAAACTCCCGTTGGATTTTAAGCAGTTAATCTAAATTTAAAGATATCTATCAACTTTTCTGGAAAATATACATCTTTGATAATTTTTTGAATTTTTTTTATCATTTTTTTTTGTTTAGAATTTCTATTCA
>DAOURK010000081.1 GCA_030625085.1 Pseudomonadota bacterium | reverse complement strand
AAATACATACTGATCTAACTTTTGCCGTCTTTAGGAATTTAAATTTGCCATATCCCGTGCGCAATGAGGCTACTACTTGTATTAATACTTAATTAAATTATAATTTTTATTTTCCTCGGATTCCATAATTAGAACTGCTGTCAATAATGTCCTTATTTCTGATGAGGGCATCAGCCTCGTTTTCATCGGTCATGGCCCCTAAGAGCCTATGTCCTATAAGTCTGCTTAAAGGAGCAGCCCCGCGGCCACCCAGACAATTCCAGCCTCTGGCTGCGGCAATGCCGGCGCAGGCAGTACCATGTGCACCTGTTTCTATGAGGCCTTTAGGGCTTGGATCTATATCACCATCCACATAATCCCAACTCATATCAGTTATAACATTTTCTGCCAGATCTTCGTGAGCTATTTCTAAACCATCATCCACAACAGCTATGACTATAGTATCTCCCTTATACATACTCCAAACTGATGATATATTCACATCTTCGCCTGGAATTCCGCCCAATTGTCCAGAATTTTTCAAATGCCACTGGTTGTAAAATAAGGGATCATCGTCTACACAAATCGGTGGTGGATCATAACTAACCCTGATATACGGCTTATAGCTAATTGAATCAGAGCCATAGCACCAGGCATAATAAGTTGAATAATCATCTTGCATAAAACCCACAGCAAACCAGTCCTGTGCTAGTGATATCTGTAAATCTTCGGCAGCAGTGTATCCAAGCGAACTTACCTCCCATTGGCCATACGCGTATCCGTCAGAAAAAATCCAATCATTGACATACAATGTGCCGTTCCCCGCCTCATAAAATATTGTTTCCCAAGAAACAGCCACAGGATCACTGCGAAGCCCTCGTATATCAACATAAGGCATTCCTACTTCTTCATAACAGTAAACGTGGAGTTCAACATTATTAATGGTTGAGCCATCGGGTATGCTGCTGATATTGAATTTGGCAAAACCACGCAATTCGGCACCCTCGTCAGCATTTTTTCCTTCAATAAAAATATTTTTATATCCATATGAGCCGGAGGTGGAGCCAACCCAGAAATCTTCGACCCGAGGGTAACACGTGGCTAATTCTTTGGGTGCGCAACTATTCTTTCGGGTAACTCTGGTTTTGAGCCAATTTGGATAAGCGTAACGCACTTCACCGGATAGATATATTTCATTGGCTGTCTCTAAGCTTTTCAAAGAATAGCCTGCATCAACAAGAAAGGTATTGGGTGAAAAATGAAAAGATTTTACTATAGTCAGGTTTTTATCTTTTAACCAGGCATCTATTTTGTTTTTATTCCAATCGGGAAAAAAATGAATGATTATCTTTCCTGTAAGTGCCATTCGATTATTTTTATTTTTTCGCCCTGAATAAAAAACAGGGCTGACATGACGAGAAAGTAGTTTCATTTGCAGTTCATCAAGTTTTTCAGCAATATCAGTACGGGTTCTTTTTTGGGGAAGTTTTACATAAGTCACAAAATCACTTTGTTTTACAATTTCCCCGATGGATTTTAAATTTTTAATAGTTATTTCCGGGATATCCTTGGTCCTGCCTGATCTTCTCTTTTGAAAGACGGCGATTTCATCATCTGACAACCAGACCTGTTCTTTGCGATGCCCGTTATACCATACATATTTTGATCCTGGGGCGATGAATTCGGGCTTATTGTTTTCCGCTCCAGCCATGGGAAGGCGGAGAGTAACCATGATAATGATACATATCCACGCTAAACATGCCAGTTGCCTTAGAGTGCTGATAATTATTTTACCTAAATTTCTTAACATCTTCCTAACCTCCTCATATATAATTATGTTTTTGTTTGTTTTAAGATTTTTTTTATCCTCCTATCCATCTTTTTGTGTTTAGGCATTTAAGAAAATTTTTGAGATTCTCTTTTGGTGTTATTAAGTTTGTGCCCTTCATTCTATTTAATATGTCAATATTGATGCCAACCAGTTGTTGACTTAATAATACTCTTTATTATCAATCAGTTATTAATGATTAAATTTCCTTTGGTATAACAAAACCCCTTTTTATTATATAAAAACGTCTAATTAATAGACGGTTGTTGGAAGGCTTCTGGCCTATATAGTTTTTTTTGTGCTAATATGGTTTTTTTTAAGAAATGATGAAGTGAGACTGTTATCAAGAGAAAATTAAAAAGATGAAGACGATATTAATGATTGATTTAAACGATAAAATGAAAGGGAAGCTAAGCAGGAGAAGCTTTATGAAAAACCTTTTAGTAAAGAGTGATTTTCGATTTGATATATATTTTTTTCGGTTAACTGTAGCCTTCATAATGGCGGCTGTGCTCATAATGGACAGTGGTGTATTATTTTTGACCGATTCTTTTGCTTCAATGAATAACCTGAATTCCAGAGCAGACAGTATTTTAGTCGCCATTAATGATCGAAAGGTCACAGTGCAAGATTTTCTTGATTTTTACAAAACCCGGCCACGTATTGCACGGTGGCATTCCTCTGAAAATAATCAAAAGGATCCCCTTGAAATCCTTGAGGCGCTTATAGGCAAAATTTTAATGGTCCAGGAGGCTTATACATTATTTCCCCATATCTTAAAGCGTTATGAGCGTGATGTAGCTGCCTTTGAACAACGCTGTTTAATTGATTTTATTAGTGAAAAAGAGATCAGTCAGGGTATTGAGATCAGTGAGCAAGAGATTTTTAAGAGGATACCTGAAGAGCGAAAAATTGAAGTTCATCTTCGTCGCATTGTAACTGCAACAGAACAGGAGGCCCTTAGTCTTAAAAAACAACTTGTTGATGGGGCGGATTTTGTGTCATTAGCTAAGAAATATTCATTGGGAGAGGAGGCGCAAAGGGGAGGGGATATTGGTTATATGACCTTTGATAAGGGTATATTCCCCAAAAAGGCTGTCGAGGAGATTTTTCAACTAAAGGAGGGCAAAATTGGTAACCCGGCCAAAATTCGGGAAGGATTCGCTTTATTTCAAGTAATTGAAAAAAGAAAAGTGGATACAGCCACCCTTGAGCGAGTAAAACAATATATAAGGCAACAGATTACCTTGGAACGTAAGCGAGAACGATGGGATCAATTGCTGGAACAATTAAAAAAAGATTCAACTGTAATCGTTAATGAAGCCTTATTCAAAGAAATCGAACTGTCTATGACTCAAGGTCAAGGGGAAGGGGCCTTGAAGCGAATGAGCGGTCTTGAAATAGCCCGGATTAAGAGTCGACCCATTCGGTTAGGTGAAATTATTCCCAATAGTTCGGATACCTCTTTAGGGGGAGCTAAACCGTGGGAAAGAGATGTTGCCTCATTGAGAAGGATTCTGGATCGTCGGCTTAGAGTTTTTTTGTTTTCAGAGTATGCGCGTCAAAATAAGTATGATCAATCCCCGGAAATAAAAAAAAATGTATCTCGATTCAAAGAAGATCTGATGGTCAAGCAATTGATAACCGAAAAGGTATATAAAGGTCTTACAATAGGGTTGGAAGAATGCCGTATCTACTATCAGAAACACTTATCCGAATATCTGGTCCCGGAACAAGTACGAATAGATGAAATTGTGGTTCAGGATAAGGTAACAGCTACCGACCTTTTACATCAATTACAAAAAGGAACAGATTTTACCAAACTATCGAAACAATATTCAGCGCCGGAGGCCTTAAGGTTGAAGGATTTTTTTGCTAAGGGAGAAAGTGGTATGGGGAAAGAGTTTGAGGAAAAGGTTTTTAATTTACAACCGGGACAAATCAGCGAAATTATTAAGACATATAAAGAATTTCATATAGTTAAATTATTGGAGAGACGAAAAGAGGGAATTACCGAGTTTTTAAAGGTGGAATCCGAAATAAGAGAAAAATTGCTGCCGGCCAAGAAGGAAAAAACCCTGAGTGATTATATCGCCTCCCTCCGTCAGAAAAGTCAAATAATAATAAATAAACCCCTTTTTCAAGAAGTTGTCGCCAATGTGTTGTAAACGGAATATTTCACTAATAATTGGATTATTAATTATTCTGGGCACTGGTTCTCCGGCCTGGGGGGTGCATGGAGGCAGAGGAGACAAAAAGGGTGCACATAACCAACGGGTATCCGGATTTAAGCGTTTGGTATGCACCTATTGCCATTTTCCCAAAAAAGGTAAGGGAGCAAGGATTTGGTCGGATAACCCTTTGGGCGCACAAACCTTTCCCGGGGCCAAGGGCGTTAAAACCATTTGCAGTAGCTGTCATTATCCCGGTAATGCCATGAATGCTTTATCAGGATATATCATGGGCCTTCACGAGGATGAAGGACATGATTTCAGCAATGGAAATGTTTTATGTGACACCACACTTTTAAGCACTGGTGAAAATCATGTTATGTCAGAGCAAGTGGAACTTGATCCCCAGGTTGGAAAATTGCACAATGCCTTGGACTCTACTTTTCCCTTAAGAACAAAGGGTGAAGAGAATAAAGAGGGAAAGGATCAAGCAGCGAAAACCGGCGAATTTACCTGTACTACCTGCCATAATCCCCACAATCAACCGAATAAAGATATCAGTGGAAATGGTGATTATCTGCGTGTAGGAAAGAAAAAATTTGCCGGTGAATCAAATAGTCGAACGCTTTTTTGTCTGCAGTGCCATGAGGATCGGAGTGAAGATGGCGCTTTGCAAAAAGTTCAACATGGAGGCTCTATAGGATGCAGTGAATGTCATCATCCTCATGACGGATTTTATCAAACAGAGCAAATAGCAGAACTGGCAAGGACTATATTGATCCAAGAGGTTACCCCGGTTAATTTTCGGGCTTTGCCCAATGTGGCAGCCTTTGGTTCTCTCCCCAATGATACTAATGATACTAAAGACGTTCAAGATACACCTGATATTGATCAGGATGTATCGGCTTTGTGTTATGCTTGCCACGGACCGACTGCCAGCGATGAGATGAGCGAGGCTGGGGCTACACCTCGCTTCGGGGATAATTGTGACACTCCCCAAGAGCACCATCCAATGGGTAGTCAAGCACAATTGGGCAAATCCCCCCGAGCCCCTGGGTTGCAAACTGCCAGCCTTAACAACTGGGAGCAAGTAACCTGCACCTCCTGTCATACGTATTTTCATCGGGGGAATAATCTTTATTTTCTCAGAAAAGATTTTACGAATGATGACTCCACCCTTTGTACCTCCTGTCACACGAATAAAACCGCTGATGGTCTTGGCACGCCTGGAAGAGCGCATAATCAGGTTGCCGGAGAAAGCCTTAATCAGCGTGGTCAATGTATGTTCTGCCATTTTATTCATGATGGGCCGGATCGGGGGAATCAGCAGATGCCCTCTGTAAATACCTTGCTCCGGGTGGAACCAATCAATTTGGCCTGGTCTGATCAAATATCCAACACCCATAAAGAGGATTTTGAGGACCTTTGCTTTGGATGTCATGGTACCCAATGTTACATGGGGGGCAGTGGCAAACAGGGGGCCAGGTTACAGATAGAAGAATATTTCAGTCATCGTTTTTCTTCCGTCCCTTCAGAGAAAATACAGGCAACTTTCCCTATTTCAGATGGTGATTTGGATAAAGTCCTTAATGATTATGGAGTTGCCGAAGGGAAAATTTACTGCGGTAGCTGCCATGACATTCACAAAAGCTCTAATATGCCCTATCTTCGTGGAGAGGATTCTCCCTATGTGAGTGATGCTTATTGTACCAAATGTCATGTTTTATCTTTGTATGGTCGTTCCAGTCATCCAACAGGTGTCAGCCCTCGGCAGGGAGTTACCATAGAAAAATTTCCGGAAATCCTTTATGGAGGAAAGGGTGGAGAAAATCGAGGGATTACCTCCGATGAGAGCGCTACCGGTCAGGTTTTATGTTTAACCTGTCATAACATGCATGCTGCAAAAACCAATTTTGACGGCCGTCTTGATTCAGCCGGAGCAGGGGACGAGGAGTCGGGCACCCATGGGAAATTATTGGTTGTAGACAATTTTTCTTCATCCTCAGGGAGTGATCTGTGTCGGTCATGTCATAGTCCTAACCATAATATTGTAGAGTCTCGGCATGATTTTTCCGGCCGGGATTTGGGTGCACCATCAAAAGGCGTATGTGCTGTTTGCCATATTCCACACGAATCCCCGGAAGAAAATCGGCTTTGGGCTCGGAGTTTGGCTGAGGAACGGGAGGGATTTAGCCAGGCGGAAAAACCGAATTATCGAAAAGGTATAACCTTGATGTGTTATGATTGTCACGATGATCATTTTTATATAGATGATGATCCGCCGGTGAGCGGATTTCTTTATCCTCCTCAGGATATTGCTTTCAGCGACGGACCGGGGAGGACTTCAAAAATCGGGTTTTACGAGACCATCCCGCCAGGGAGTTTGGGAGAAAATGGAGTCAAGAATCCTCCTGCTGACGGCAAGGAAACAGGGGGACATTATATAAAAACGACCGGACTCATAGAGAGCATTGACGGTATTAATACCGGTGATAAACTTGTCTGTAGTATCTGCCACAATCCCCATAAGGTTACCCAAAATGAGGTCTTTTTACGTACTCCCCCAGGGGAGAATGTTCTCCATAGCTTCGAAGCCAGTAAAAACACCCGGAACGGAACAGGGACGGGAAGGGAAATTTGCGCTTCTTGTCATGGTTATTCTGAGGAAAATATCTCAATTAATACACAACTTTTTGATTCTATTTTGGGGTTTGAGATATTGGGGACCCCATCTCAGGATCAAATAGAGCTGGCTGCTCATAGGAAAAATGCCTATGATACCTCATGTACTGATTGTCATGTTCATAACCGAATGGCTATACCCGAGGCTCAACGTTCGGGCCCTGAAGCACATGACTTCCATTTTCAGAGCCTTTTGGCTGAGGGAGAGGGAAGCATTATGTCCAAGCGGGGGAAAATATCGGATGTTGAGATTTCTGAGAAAAAGTGTGATATTTGTCATTCCCCTGATCTTTTCTACCGAGACGGCAGTTTGGTTTTTATTGATGAGAAGACTTTTGATAAAACAACAGTATGTGATATCTGCCATAGCAAAGAAGGGACATATGACGGAGTAAACGGGTTATTTGAGGGTATCAGTGACTTAGATCACGGAGCTAAAGATTGCTGGAAAAATGGGGTATACGATAAAACAGTAAACGAAGATGGTGATATTGAGCGGCAAGTATTGAAGGATAAAAAGGATGCATGGTGTGTGGGTTGTCATGATAATCAGCCTTCGCGTATTAAAAATCCGGATTTGTCTGAACATTTATGGGTTAAGGCCCCAAATGTTGCCGGGGATACAGGCAGGACCTATGGCTTTGAAGTTAGCGGGCACGGTTTGCCGAGTGCTTTTACTTACCAGCAATCCGGACGGTCTGGAGCCAGTTTAAAATGTACTGATTGTCATAACCCTGCAGAAGACCATATCGTTAATGAGAGAAGGGAAAAGGGAAATTATTTAAATTGGCAAAATGGCGGTCGATATGGATACCGGTTGAAACTCCCTTTGGTTCTTCCCCGGAGAACCGAAGCATATCATGGTTCTGATTTTAAGCTTTGTTTTTCCTGTCATAATGAGGCCTCTATCATTGGTCTTCCTCCGGGATATAATGATTATACGAATAATCAAAGTGATTATAAGAATATGAAAGATTATCCGGTAGCTCGATTCAGCAATGCGGACGAGCGTGGGATTTATCCGCCGAGAATAATGGGCCGAGGCATCGTCATTGATTTCAGCAAAATTTTTCCTAATAACAGTTATAATGTTCACTGGAATCATCTCTCGCTGCCAAATGCAGATCTCCCTCAGGAGGCAATTCTCAGTCCTCAAAGTCAAGACAGCGGCGGTAATGAAAGATCACAAAGCTGCTATGACGGTCGATGTCATGGAGGAACCGGTATTATCAAATTACGGCCCAGCTCTTTTTGGGATTCAGATAAGGACGGAGTTCTGGATTCTCGACCTTCCTGTGTAGCATGTCATAATCCACACGGATCTCGTTATGTTTCCATGACCCGTAATGATCTGGCCATTACCCATAATGGCTCCAGGGACGATTGGGAATACGGGTTTATTGGTAGTAAAGAATATGGAGCTTACACTGATAGCCTTGACAACTACAATGATTTGTATTGTGGGGAATGTCATGCCCAACTGCAAAGATCCGGCGGCAGTGTAATTTATTATCCCGAACCTTTAACAGGGGATCATCTTCCACCTGCCTCGCCAAAATAGACTCCCATAAAATATTTTTTCTATTTTTTCATATTTCAAAATAATCCTTCAAGCATATTGTGATTTTTTTGGGGGTAAGCTAAAATATCAAAATAATTATTTTTGAAGATAATTTACTAAAACTGGAATTAAATTTGCATAGTTAATAAGTGCCCTTATTGCAATTTTTACCGGGTAAAATTTTAAAGAGGCTTTAAAAGGGGTATAGGAATTTTATGAAGGCACGATGTGCAAGCCTGAAGGCTTGTGTTCTATACCTAAGAATAGGGGCACAAGGCTTTCGGTTTGATAAAAAATATCATTAAGATTGATCAAAATATATGAATTGTGATGTGGGGGCTTTTCTTAAAGAGACCTTTAAGCTGAAATAATTGGATTAATGTGAAAATATTTTACCATGAAAACGCATTTTGAAAAATAGACTTTACTGAAAAAGTCAAAATTTTCATCTTCGTGGGGTGAATAACTCGTTCATGAGCGTTTACTTAAAAATGAAAAAGTTTTCTTATATGCTCTTTCAAATGAGCTTAATTGGAATTTTAATAATCGATTTTTGCCTTTTTTCCCCCTCTGGAGTTCTCGCGTTAAACGGACCCCATGCAAGAACAAGAAAAAATAACAATAAAGGAGTTTGCGCCAACTGTCATTCGCCCCATGGAGCACAAAGTGACAAACTTTGGGCCCTAGAAATTACAGATACTTTTGGCGGTACTCGTGCTCTTTGCTATTCGTGTCACAATGATCTTTCTGATTATGACGGTGTTCATCAGGCTTATTCTTTCAACCAACTTGAAGATTTTGTTTTTGGGGGAAAGAGTGTTTTTGATCCGGAACATCGATATGAAGACCATGTAATGCACGGCGCAGCCGAGTATGAAACTATAAGTTGGGATTTAAAGGATGCTTTTAGTTTACGAGGGCCCTATGCAGAAGATATAGGGAAACCTCAAGATGATTATAGAGAAGGATTTCCCGTTGATCCGGATGATTGGGATACTGTCCCGCATTTAGAGATAGGAAAAATTTATAACCGGGAAAATGTCAATTACCAGGAAGGGCAAAACGGTCGCGGCATGTACTGCGGCACTTGCCATAACCCTCATTATGATGTAAATTATGCTAAAGCTTCGGCTGATCCGGATAAAGAAACCTATGGCGGTGCCTATCTTCGGCCGGGTGAATTGGGAACAGACGTTGGATCGTGGGATGAAACTCCGAATTCCGAAAAGCAGGGATATGAAAGTAAATCGAGAATAGAATTTTGCAAGAAATGTCACGGGTATTATCACTTTGATCATCGTGATTGTCTTGAATGCCATCACCCTCATCGCGGGAAGAATCCTCTGGCCGAAGATAAAGGAAATAATGAGGGCGTAGATGAGATAAAGTACCTCATTGAACTAACCGGGCGTAAAATTTTTAGTCTACGTTTGCCTAAATGGTCAACGGATCGAATTTTTTTTAGTGCTAAGCCAAATGTACCGAGGATTACTGATCGGCCGGATGAGGATCATTTTTTTTCTTCCTTCTGCTACGCCTGCCATAGCCAGGATGGAGCAAATGAGGGATGGGAAGACAAGGGAGCAACTCCCCTTTATGCGGATGCTTGTGGTAATCCCCATGAACATCACCCTATGGGAACATCTGCAATTTTGGGTAAGATCCCCCGTGCCCCGGGGATTGAAAATTTACTCAAGGATGAGCCGTATCTTTTAAATTTTGGTGAAACTATAGATGGAGAAAACCAGGGCAGTGAGCTTTATTGTTTATCTTGCCATAGCAGCTTATCAAGAGCTGAGAGGAAAGAAGCAAAAAATATAAATAGCTGGTTTTTTATGCATCATAAAATTGATTCTTTCAATAAAGAGGTGGACGCCGAAACCGAATTAGAGAAGCGGAAAAATAATTTTTTGAGGTGGGATTTTGCAGATGACAGTGCTTCGTTTTGCATTAGATGTCATACTCAGAGGGTGAATGTAAACCTGTTGGGGGATGAGGGAGTTGGCCATCGCCAAAGCCGGGCCTCAATCAAACAAAAAGGCATGGGCTTTACTCGTACCATTTCTACTGAGTGGGATAAGGAAAAAGGCAATGTCCAGGAAAAGGTGGAATGTGGCAACTGCATGTTTTGCCATTTCATCCATGACGGAAAAGAACGGCAAGAAGATATGCTGACACCTGATCTTGACGCTCTCATGAGAGTTCCCCCTCGAAATCTGGCCTGGGCTGATAAATGGGCGGATCAGGATTTATTAGATTATGAGGATATGTGTTTTGGTTGTCATAGCGATTCCAGAATTGTCAGAGGGCCGGGATTGCTTGGTTCCAAATTACTCCCTCCACGAAGCCTTGACCCTGCCGAACTTACCTTCCCGGGGAGCATTCGATTCAGCCATCGCTTTGCCACATCCCCATTAAGCGAGACAACGGCCGCCAACATTCGAGTTGGAGGAAAATTTCCCCTTTCGGATGGTTGGGCTAAGAAAAATCCGGGTGATTTTGTTGAGGGTACGCTGAATGATTATGGGGTAAGTCCCGGTCTCATTTTCTGCGGCACATGTCATAATGTTCATGACTGTCGCACCAATCCCCGATCACCCTATTTGCGGGGTACGCGCTCTCCCTATGTGCCTATGGGTTTTTGTGAAGAATGTCATACTGCTCCCGGCAGCACTATGTTTATTGATCCACTCCTCAATCATCCCTTGGGACGTGGTCCGGATATAATTACGGGGACCACCAGCCCAATCTGGCCTTCACAATTTATCACCGGATTAAGCGGTGAAAAGGGCGGAGTTACCTTCACTCCTGCAGGTGAGCCCCCTCAATCAGGGCGCGTCATATGTATGACCTGTCACAGCGTTCATGCCGCGTCCACTACCTTTGACGGCTGGGCTGACCAGCCGCATTCTCTTGGGGGGATATCAGCGCCGGGAAATCGGGGTAACCTTTTAGTAATGGACAATTATCTGGACCCTTCGGGAAGTGATATGTGTATTCGCTGTCATCCTGATTTTTCACGGATTGTAAATTCTCCCCATGATTTTTCGCCGGGCTATCGCCCTGGCTGCAAAATAGGCCAGAAAGGTGTTTGTTCGGCTTGTCATGTGCCGCATAATTCCGCCTCGACCGTAACCTGGAATGGCAAACCCATCTTATGGGCCAGAAATCTGGCTGCAGAAGAGATGTTTTTTCAGCAAAGGGTCAACCCTGCCTATACGCTTGGAGACACCATTTTATGCTATGATTGTCATTCCCGGGCCAATGATGACCCCCCTCTGGCTGCCTTTGGTCCATATATTCCACAAGATGTTGCCTGCGTGGATGTTCCTGGGGGAAACATTATTGGCTATTATGAGATAGCTCCCTCCTGGCTTCAGGACATACCGCCTTATGGGTTTAAGACAGGCGGCCATTATATTAAATCCCCAATGGCCGGGGGAATTATGACCGGCGACAAACTGGCCTGCAGTGACTGCCATGATCCTCATCGGGGGTGGACCCGCAATAAGCACCAGAATCAGGCTTTTATCAAAGAATGGCTGGGAGGCAGGCGCAATGAAGGTTTTTTTGCCAGCCTGAATATGACCTATAAAGATCCCTCCCATGGGCTTAGAAATAACACGGAAAGTCGTAAGATTTGCCTTAGTTGTCATGGCTTTTCCTACGACCCTTCCAGTGGGTCTCCGCCGACCTCCGTGCCCTTTGTAGCGGTAAATCCGGCCTGGGCAAGTTCAGCGCCCATTACCTCCCCGACCCCGACAGTGTTTGAGCACTCCAGTTTAGGGGCGTATGCCTGTACTGACTGTCATGATCATGAGCGAATGACTGTTCTTTGTATTGACTGCCATGCCTATCCACCGACTACTATGGGTAATGGATGGTCAGGGCCGGGAGATACCGACGAAAATTACCCGGGAGGGGCCGGAGCACATTCGGTGCATGTATTCAATTGTAAATATGATTGTTTAACCTGTCATGTCGGGTGCCTTCACAATGCCGGGGGCGCCACCGTGGTTAACCCACGTTTTGATCGCTCGAAAGTGAGCATTGATTTTAATCCTTTGTTCGGTTTTCCTCGGGTGATTGGGGAATTTCCCACCAAGATGGGTTATCCTGGATTGCCGCCCTTGTACAATGCTCAGGGGCAAGTCTGTTTTGTAGGATGTCACAATCCATTGGTTGCTGACCCTGATTTGGCGCCAAAGTTAAACAATCCGTCGCCCAGTTGGTCTTTGGCCATCAAAGGTCCCATTCCACCGACCTATCCTACCTCCCCTCTGCCAGACTGGATACCGCTGAATATTCCCGCCTGGATGCCCATTCCAAGGGAAGATGCATTTTATCGGCAGTTACTTATTGCTCCACCGGTTTTGCCGCCGGTAAATCTGCCGGGAGTACCTTGGCCTTTGGGACCAATTCCGATCCCTTAGAGGAAAGTGTTTTTAACCGATAAAAAGAATAGGTAAGGAGAAATATTGGTTTGAAGGAGTATAAACAGGAAAAGAACAAAAATTTCGGGAGGATAAAAGAAATTTTGCTTGGTGTTTTTATACTCTTGGCTGTTGGGATCAGCGGATATTTTTTATCTCTGGTATTATTTGTCGAGGCTCAAGTTTCTTTGCCGATCCCTACCAGCCCGCCCTTAAGCTGCACCGGGTGCCATGATTTTCAGGCCCGTTTATTTATCGAACTTGGCTATCATCATCCCAATGCTATTTCTTTTCCGGGGCCAATCGACATGGTGACTCAGGTGAATGCTGTTCGTCAGGATTGTTGCGCTTGTCATAATTATCAGATTAGCCATACCGGCGGCATAGTCATGCTCAAAGACCCTGATCCTACAGATTTTTTTCCATACAATGGGGACCCCGTTCAAACTAACAATTTTTGTTTAAGTTGCCATGATGATCCGGGTAAGCCGGTCGGTTTTAATATTATTAATATTAACAGTATGGTCTTCCCGGAGGATGTTGTGGCCCCCTTGTGGTGTCTTCCTTGTGCCCATAATAGAATAGGGCTGAGGTGTCTGGATTGCCATAAATATCACGGTAGCGCTTATAAAGATATGTTGAAACTGAATCAACCCGACCTGTGCTATATGAATGGCTGTCATCCGGAAAAAGCCATTGAATTTCATCATACCTATGATCCTCTTAACGAATCCCATCACCATGTGGAGGGGGTTGTCGTCCCCGGAGCGCTGGGACCCATAACAGCTAATATAATTGACTGTTGCGATTGCCATAATCCCCATCACAATACCACCAGTCACCCTATTTCCGATCCATACTCTCAGCAAGCCCCTTTTAATCCGACCCTTTATCCGGTAATGCCGTTCAAAAAGGTGACTTTGCCGGTTGAAACGATATTGCCTCCACCAACTGCGGCTGGTTTACCCGTATCGATTTTGAATACAGTGCAACCTTTTTTTGTAGGAGAAACCAATGCCGCTGGAGTTCCCTTAGCAGATCTTTTTTGCCTTGAGTGTCATGCACCTGATATATTTATTCGTCCCCCTGATGTTTCCTCTGCTTGGCTTTACGCACCAAACATTTCTTATGAAATAATTAATAAGTATTATGATCCTCTTAACACAACCTCTAATTTCTTTTATTCTCACGGGCATAAAATTTTTAGCAAATGTAATGGTTGTCATATTAAATTTTCAAAACCTCCGCCACCTCCAGGAATTATAAACGGACACTTTACCCATATGAAAAATGCTTCCTGTACATATTGTCATGATCCTCATGGGACCCCGGGAACATATGTAGGAGGGGCCAGCGTAAATATAGGAGGGGCCGTTGTAGGGGGTGTCCTGCTCCCTAACCAGGTGATTGTTCAAGGTATACAGAGAGGGCATCTTTTGGGGGAATATCTTTCTCCCGGAGGGGAATTGGTAAAGGATTCTTGGTTGTTAACCACTTCTGTTAACTTTCTTCCCATTGGAGGGGGGTATTCGGCTGAAGGGATATATCCTTCTGCTACCAGTATTACGAGCGTAGACGGCGCTTCCAGTTGTTTTGCAAATAATCGCCTGAACCCTCTGTTGGCTGCAAATGGCTGCCATAGTATTAGCCACATACATACCGGATTAACGGACGACAACGTGAATGATGCACCGGTTGATCCATATTGCATTTGTAATAGAGTCGCTTGTCATCAACCATTCACACCTCTTTTGGTGCGAAAGGGGGATAAAACGGAAGGGGGGGATATATTGGCCCCCGCACCACCAAAATAAAATGAGGAGTTGTCAGACATGTTGATCAAGAAATTGAAAGAGCGTTGGAATGACCAAAAGAAAAAAGTATCTTTCTTAAAATGTAGTTACGCCTCCTTATTCGTCCAAAGGTTTTGGCTGTATCCGGCCTTTTTTTTGATAGTTAATTTAGCTGCAGTTTTGTGCGTATCATCTTCTGCCTGGGCCATCCGAGCTACATCCGGGGATGGGAAAATTCAGATTTTTTGGACTGCGCCAACCAAAAATGTAGACGGAAGTCTTCTTACTGATTTAGCTGGATATAATGTTTACCGGTGGCTCACCAATGAGGATGAGAAGGAAAAAATTAACTCGGACCTTATTTCAGGCCGCAGTTTTATAGACAGCGGATTGATTAATGGCCTAACCTATTCCTATGAGGTAACGGCAGTAGATTTTTCTCAGAATGAAAGCTTTGCTTCTGAGATGGTTTTTGTCACGCCTACTATTCTTCCGCCGGCCGGATTTACCGCAAGAAGCGACGATGGGCGGATTAAATTATTCTGGGAACAGATTAAAAATCCCGACATTCGTGGTTATCATTTATACCGAACACGAAGCCCCGGACAAAATTATCGGAAAATTACGGCTATTCCCATTGACGGCGCTTTTTTTGAAGATATGGATGTGCGCAATGGAATAAATTATTATTACGTAATTACCTCTCTTAGCCAAGCGCAGGAAAGCCCTTATTCCGAGGAGCGGGCGGCTACCCCAATCACCCTCATTCCGGCTGAACCATCTTCTTTGAAAGCACTCTATACCATGGGAAAGGTGAAATTGGAGTGGGAACCCGATGCTAATGATCAGAAGGTAACAGGCTATGTTGTCTATCGGAGAGGTTCTCTTGATGAAAAACATTTTCAGAAGCTTACCGATAAGGTAATAGCCGCAACCACCTATGAGGATGATTCCATTGAAGAAAATAAACAATACCTGTATTCTGTTGTGGGGGTCTATCCTAATGGAGTTGAAAGTACGTTTCCCCTTGAGGTTGCCTGTTACACAAAAATGTTATACATTGCCTCGATCACAGATGATACTGAAGGAAAAGCCAAAAAAGCCGGTGATATCATTACCCTTATCATGGGAGGAGAACCTGGATGTACCGCCTCCTTTGACATTGCGGGACTCACCATGAATCAGCCTATGGAAGAGATAAAACCCGGTCTGTACCATCAGGAATTTACCATACCTGGAGGGCGTAATTTATCCGGTGCAGAATTGATCGGCTATTTAACCGACACTGACGGCCATAAAACCATGAAAAGCGCCTCGGGGAAAATTTATATTAAGAATGAACCGCCGCCGCCGGTGAAGAGGGTTTCCGGAAAGATAAATTCCTATGGATGGCCTGAAATTACGTGGGAGCCCCCCATAGAAAAATCTTTTACTTTCATAGAGCTCTGTCGCTCTGCTTCTATAGTCAATTCTGCTTTTCTTAGTGAATCGGCTCTTCAATTAAAAAAAGATATTACCATCTATGTTGATCAAAAGACCGATGCCGGTGCTAAGTATTATTATTCAGTCCGGACAGTGGATGAGGCAGGGAATCGATCACCATTTGTCCAATCCGAGTTGCTTGATCTTAGTAAAGCAACGGAAGGACCGCGTATTATTTCCGTAACTGATGATACATTGGGTATCCCGGTTAAAACAGGCCGGGTTATACGGGTTGCCGCTGAGGGAGATAGGGGATGTAAGGCTTCTTTCTCTATTGAGAAGAGTGAACAGATGGAGGAATCCCGGTTTATTATTCAAGATTGCCCTCTGGAAGAAATACGGCCAGGAATGTATCAGGGGCGCTATACAGTTAAATCCTCGGATCAAACGAAAGAAGAAGGGGCTGATTTAATTGCTCAATTTGTGGATCGGGCTGAGCGGCAGAAATTTGCCAAAAGCCAAAAAGCACTACGTATTAATGTGCAGACCGATGATCAGGAACCTCCGCAGATTAAGGATTTTGAACATAATGGTAGTCGTGTAGTCGGCCTATCCGGGAAATTGGTGACTGGTGATAACCTTCGCGTTAGTCTGTTTGGAGAACCTGGAGCAATTGCCTATTTTACTCTTGGCCAGGATGGTCAAAAGGTCATTATGGAGGAGTCCCTCATCAACAAAGAATATCAAGGAGAGTCTCTCAAAGAATATCATAGTACATATACCATTCAGTTAGGCGATGATGGAGAGGAAATCGACATATATGGATATTTGACTGATCAGGCGGGTAATACGACTGATATCAAAAGTGACGAGTCAGTAACTATTGATACTCACCCCATCATTACCGTGAGCACAGAAAAAAAAGAGCTTTTAGCCAATAATGAATCAAATACAGAGGTCCTTGTCCAGGTGGAAGATGTCAACGGTCAACCTATTTGCGGTCATCATGTGGCTTTGACCATGACCACTACCAATGAATATACTGATGTAATAGGCGGCGGGGATTTTGGGGACATGGAGAAAATTGACGGCAAATTTGCTATTGACTATGACAGTTTAACTGATGATAGAGGTCAGATCGAAGCTACGTATACGTCCGGCTTTGCTGCTAAAACGGCCATTATTCTGGCCAAGGATTTAGATACCGGCTATATTGGAGTAGGGTATTTAAGTACATATATTGAAAACAGCGTGGACCTTAAATTAGAACCAGTGGAGGTAAAGACGTTAAAAAAAGCCTATTTCGGCCCCGGAGATGCAGTCAGTATGATTATAAAAGTGAAGCCGCAAAAGATCACTGCTGATGGCCGCAGTTGGGCCCGCATTTCGGTGCAACTCTTAGATATGAATGGTAACCCGGTAACCAAACAATATAAAGTTACCTTTTCTCCCACCAATGATGAAGGGGAACTGAGTCCCCGGTCTATTTTTACTGACCACAAAGGGGAAGGGCATACTATTTATACGGCCGGGAAAAGTATTGGTACCGTATGGATAAAAGCCGTGGCCAGCAGGGAAGGTGCTCCTCAAGTCACGAAAGAAGCTTCCATTACCTTAATGAGTGATGCCCCTGCTAAGATCGTATTAGCTGCAGAGCCAGAGCGTTTAAAAGCCAACGGCACAGATTCATCGCACATTTCTTTTGAGGTTACTGATATTAATGATAATCCTAATCCCGAAGCCACTGTTCAGCTACGTTTGGTGAATGATAAGGGAGATCCATCTAACAATGGGGTTTTATCTGATACCACCTTATATACAGATAGAAGTGGCGAGACTGAATGTATTTACACTGCAGGACGGAAAGTGGGAACAGTGAGCGTTGTGGCGAAAGTTTCTTCAAGAATTCCAACCGAGGAAGAACTCCTTCGTGCTCAAGGCACGCTTTTTGTCCCCATGTGGTCAGAAGAGGAAAGTAATAGCTTTGGCGTCTTTTGGGCTGATGAAATAACTGATGAGGAAATAGGTATTATCCAGGAATGGCTTAAAGATGAGGGAGATGAAATTGAGCAAGGAGAATCTGTAGCCCGCATTGCAACTGAAGATCACGGAGATATTTTGGTGAAAGCTCCCTTTGATGGAGAGCTTCTGGATATCAGAATAATGGCCGGAGAAGAAGTCCGGATAGGGCAAACCATTGGGATTATGGATATCGATGAAGAAGAATTAGATTAGTTGCCTATTAAACTTTTGATTATTTGCTCGGCCTTGTGGAGTTCATAGCCGTAATAGGCAATATTTCCCTTTTTATCGATAACAATACTGGTGGGTGTTCCTTTGACACGATATTTTCTGGCTACTTCTCCCTTTTGATCGAGCAAAACATCATATTTAATTCCCTTTTGCTGAGCCATTTTTTTGACTTTTTCAGGGCTTTCTAAAATATCAATAGACAATACTTGAACGTGATCGGCCAAGGTAGTTTTTATCTTATTGAGGCGGGGAATTTCCGTAATGCAATAGGGACACCATGTGGCCCAAAAATTCATAAGAATAATTTTATTCCCTAAAAAATCAGTTAAGCTGATTTTTTTATCGGTTATGCTTTGTAACGTAAAATCAAGAGCGGGGTGAGTAGAATAGTTATTATCATCAGTTAACTGCTGTTGATTTGTTTCCTGCGAATCCCCGGACTGTTTTTTACCGCTGCAAGCACCGGCAATTAAAAAAAAACCCAGCATAGGAAAAATAACCATTTTTTGTAAGGTGGGTATATTCATGGAACATATTCCTTTCTATTTCGTTATAGATTAAAAAAAACAAAGCGCTCATTAAATAAAAAAATCACCAAAGTCTTCCTGCCTGAAAAAGAAAATATTCACCCAAAGCAAGCATAAACAGTCCAAATACAATCTGGACTCGTTTCATCCACATCCCTGATTTGGGAAGGGCGGTTAAAAAGCCGGTAAAGGTGCCGGCCAAAATTAATAAAAATCCCATACCCAAAGCGTAAGAAAATAGAAGAGTAATACCAAATAGTATATTTTGTTTTGTGGCGATGAAGGTTAAAAGTACTCCCAGTATGGCCACAGTACATGGTGCGGTAATAAATCCTGAGGCCAACCCCAGTCCGAAAGCTCCTCCCAGCCCACGACGCTTTTTTACAGATCCGGTCCGGTTCATGAAGGATGGTAGGGGAATAGAAAAAAGCCCTAACATAGACAAACCAAAAAGAATAATTATATTAGCTATCAAAAGATACACAATGGGGTTGTTTTGAATTTGACCAAAGAATTTTCCGGTTAAAGCGGCAAAGGCCCCAAGGGCTGCATACGTAAGTGCCATTCCCAAAACATATGAAGAAGAAAGAATAAAGCCGGTAAACTTTGAGTGTCTTTCTTGTCCTCCTATGTAGCCGACTATGATAGGAATGACCGGATATATACAGGGTGTAAAAGAAGTAGCCACTCCACCCAGAAGGACTATAGGGTAAGCCATTATTGATGAAGACTCAATATATTGCTGGGCCAGTAAGAGAATATTATGGATCATTTCCAATACATTTTTTGATTTTTTGAACAAATACTTTTTCAGACATTGTCCCTGAAAACCTTTCGTGAGAATTGCCTTTATGGAAAACGATGACAGTTGGAAGACTCATCACGTTATATTGCTGAGCCAGTGGTTGATTTTGAATGATATCCACCTTCCCAAGAAGGCAATCAATACCCTCATCAACCAAAGAATTTTTTTCCATGTAATTGAGCAAATCTTTACAGCCGGCACACCACGGGCTTTCAAAAAGCAGAATGGCCCAATCATGAGTTAAATATGCCTGATTATCAGGATTAATGGATATAATATCGTTCATAATTTTTATGTACTATTTTTCTCTTTGAAAAAGGCTTAGATAAGCCATATTTTTGGATGAGATGTATTTTAGTGCTCACTATATTACCACCTTGTCATTTTCAGGTCAATAATCATCCCTGTGTTTTTAGTAATTTTCATGGTAATGGTTTTTATTAACCAGGCAGACAAAGATTTCCCTTTATTTTTTTGGTATTTAAAAGTGAGCATCTTTATGGTTTTTAGGGGTATTGATAGGTTGTTTTCTGCGATAAAGGTAACGGAATAAAATTCCGAGAAGGGCTATTCCTCCACCTATACCAAGTAATGGCTTTAATACTTTTTGTCGCCAAAAAAAAGCTCTAGGTATTTGGGGATGAACCGGGAGTCCATAAGTTTGGGGAGAGGTCGGCAGAGCATACATTACATTCATACCACCAAGTTCCCTTTCTCCATAAATAGATTGATAGCCTGAGAGTTTGGCATGTTTGATTAACGTATTTCGATCTCCATAGGTTATCGCTCCCGTTGGGCATACCTTTGAACATGCAGGTTCTAAACCCATAGCTATTCGGTCATGGCAAAAATGACATTTGCTGACTTTTTTGGTATTTGGGTCAAATTGGGGGATACCAAAAGGGCAGGCATTTACACAATGTGTACAACCAATACATTTATCCGGATTTAAGACCACAGCTCCTTCTTTTGTTCGAACAATAGCCTCGGTTTCAGGACAAACCATCATACAGACAGCGTCAGTACAATGATGACATTGCTCCTTTAAAAATAACCATTGAATTTTTTGTGAAGTTTTCAATTCTTTAAATTTAATTCGGGTATAGGTATGAAATGAGAGTTTTGGAGGATTTTCATAAGAGCCTTTATTAGTGGTTAATTCTGCAGGCAGTTGATTCCACTGTTTACAGGCAACTTGACAAGCCCGGCAACCGATGCAATGTTCAGGATAAATGAGAAAGGCCTTTTTCATAAATAGTAATACTCCCTCTTTTTACTCCATCGACCATAAATGGCTCGTTCGCCGGGGGAAAAATTGGCAATTATTGAACTATCGACAAGCTATACAACAATTCTCATTATGAAAATCATGAAGAAAGTCGGCAAAAATTCGCTTCACTAGTCGGTTGGCTTTTTTAAGCTCCTAAGCTTGTAAAAGCTAAATTGCCGAACTCGCTTCGCTCAGACAGCGGCAATTTTTATGGCTTTTGCTTCGCTAAGTAGTGTCTGAATGAAAAAACACTAACGTGTTGTTTTTAAATGATTTGAGCCATTTTTTATCAAACGAAGATTTTTAATTTAGGTTAATTTTTACGTGCAATTTTTATCAGTTTGTGGTATTATGATATTGTTTTTATTGCTATTAT
>DAOURK010000224.1 GCA_030625085.1 Pseudomonadota bacterium | reverse complement strand
ATTTAAGGCATGTGTATATCCCTTACAAAATTTTAACAATCCCCTCCATAAAAAGGCAGATTATTTCTTAAAAATGAAAAATTATTTGTATTTTTCTAAATTTTGCTCTATTCTGTTGGGTAGGTGAAAAAGCAAATTCCTATCATTTTAAAAATGATATATTATTTGTATTTTTCTAAATTTTGCTCTATTCTGTTGGGTAGGTGAAAAAGCAAATTCCTATCATTTATCATTTGATAATGATAGCCCAATAAAAGGAGTGAGCTTGCAAATACCTGTCGGAGCGCTTTCCGATGATTGCACCATTACAATAGGTGTAATAAATAATCCACCAGCGCTTCCCTCCGACACGAAAGCTATTGGGCAAATAATTGAATTTGGGCCATCAGGCATAACCTTTTTGCTTCCGGTGACTATTAAAATTCCTTATACCCAAACCGATCTTGATAATGCAGGGATAAGCGATCCTTCGCAATTGGAAGTTTTCACCTACAACACTGCAACGCTATCATGGTCAATAATTCCAGTGAATAATGTTGACATTGATAATAAACTCCTGATTTGCCAAATAGATCATTTTTCAATGTTTACTTTAGGGGTATCAATACAATCTTCCACCGATACCAGCGCAGACAGCAGCGCAGGCAACGGCGGCGGATGATTTATCGATCTTATAAAATTTCACTAAAATGAGAACTTCATTGTTTATGGCAATGAAGCCAAGGGCCGAAAGAAAATCATATTTTTCAACCAAACCACTCATAAAAAAGACCTACAAAGGCCAACCACAACTCCTCTCCTTCATAATACATCTCAAACCACCTATCCCAAAAATGAACAATCTCTCTTACGCATTAAACATCATCAGTAGTGCTTTAAAGTGATATTTTCAAGAAAACGACAACTAAAATGTAAAATCGGGACTACTTTAAAAGAAAAGAAGTTTCTGCCACCTCTGCCACCATTCATAGGGAAATATGGGGAAAGATAAAGACTCAAAACTTTAAAAATCCCTATTTTTCTTGACTAGAAGATGCTTAGAGATGGAGTAGACGGGGCTAAAACGAGGTTCATTTCCCGGAAAACAGAACCACAGGTAGATTTGTATAGATGTACCGGATTAAATATTAATTTCGCTATGATTCAGCCTAATATTTACTGTATATCCTTTGAAAACAGGCAATTCTCTTTCATTTAAAAACACCTCCACCCCTCTTACTTTTCCAATTTGCTTATTCGCTGCCTTAAGCCCTAAATACAATTAAAAAATGAGGCTGGCATCAAATATTTCTGTAGTTATTATTGTAATAAATAGCCGAGTATAAAAGAGTTTAAATTTATCACATTCATACATATTTTATACAAAAACGCTCTCAATTTATCTTTTGTCTATTAAGGCTGTTGTAATCATTACATAAATTTTTTGGAGCATAAGTATTTTTCATGTAATCAGTAAGAAAGGGGAAGGGGAAATGAAAAGATTATCACTCCTTATTTCAGCTATGGTTTTCGGGTTTATGGTATCGACAATGTATATCACTTCTGCTAAAGCAGCAAATATCAATGTACCGGCTGATTATTCTACTATTCAAGAAGCGATTGATGCGGCCGTTGACGGAGATGTAGTGATTGTAGATCCAGGAACGTATTATGAGAATATTAACTTTTTAGGCAAGGGTATATCAGTAAGAAGTATGGACCCTGATGATCCAAATTTAGTAGCTGCTACCATTATTGATGGGAATCAGATAGATAGTGTTGTTACTTTTCATTGCAAAGAAGATTCCAATTCTTTGCTGAGCGGTGTTACAGTGAGGAATGGTAATACTAATGAGGGCGGTGGGGGCATTAGGTGTTACGAATCCTCTCCAACCATCAATAATTGTATCATCAGTATCAATTACTCCTACCGTGGAGGGGGGTATCTTTTGCCATGAGGCCTCACCAACCATCAATAACTGTATCATTAGCGATAATTTTGCTGCTGCTGGAGGAGGAGGGATCTGGTTATACGACTCGTCCCTGAATATCAATAATTGCACTATAAATAATAATAATGGAGCTGGAATTTATTGTACAGGCTCATCACCTTGTATCAATGAATGCCTTATCGTTGGGAATGGTAGAAGCGGGATTGATTGCGTAGGTTCCCCGTCACACACTCATTTCAAAATCAGCAACTGTATTATCACTGGTAATTCAACGCATAACAGCGGTGGAGGTATTCGTTGCTGGTTGGCATCTCCTAATATTACTGAATGTATAATTAGCGATAATTTTGCTGCTGCTGGAGGAGGAGGTATTTGTTGTACTTGCTCTTCGCCAATTATCAGCAATTGTGTCATTACTGAAAATTCAGCGCAAGCAGGTGGTGGAATTGGTTGCTGGGGAGGACATTTTGATGATTGGCCGATCCGTACTACCCCGGATATTACCAATTGTATTATTTCCAGGAATTCAGCTGAGCTGGGAGGGGGAATTTATTGCCCAGGTTACGTTGCGTTTTTATTTTTTTATATGTTACCGAATCCAAGAATCATAAACTGTACAATTGTTCAAAATACAGCTTCTGATTCTGGTGGCGGGATTTTTAGCGACCTAAATTTTGGTGGACTTTCATATAAATCCTCTAACCCAGGCGGAGGAATTTTTCGTTTCATTTTTGAGCCTAATATATCCAGTTGTATCATTTGGGGGAATGTTCCTGATCAGGTCTCAGGTAAAAGACTCAGAATAACCTATTCTGATGTTCAGGACGGGGGGAATTTTGGTAGAAGAAATATTAATATAGATCCTTTATTTGTTGATCCAAATGCAGGTGACTATCATTTGCAGCCAAGCTCTCCTTGTATTGAGAGGGGTAAAAGCCGATGTGATATGGGAGTCTATGGGAATTATGAGAGTAGGATGCCTTGGAGCCGATCCGGACGCTATCTAAGAAGGTAGGGGTATTAAATGAGGAGAATGCCTACATTTAACTAAAAGCCAAAGTATGTTTATAAAATTATTATATTCTTAAGTGGCTTCATGGGAATCAGCATTAAATGTGCTAAGGAATTAAAGTGAAAGAAGAAAGCTTTCAGAATTACAAAAATCCCTATTTTTCTTGACCAGAAGATGCGTAGGAATGGAGTGGAAGGAACATTTAGCAACATAATTTCCCGGAAAACAGAGCTTTATGTAGATTTGTATAGAATGTACCGGGATTATCCAGATTAATCTATATATTAAATTTTTTGAATTTGCAGATCCTTGAATCCACAGATCCTCTCTCCATGCATAACCAGATCCTTTTTTACAGATTCTTTATCCTTAACCAGGGTCTCTCCTGCAGATCCTCGAATCCACAGATCCTCTTTATAAGGAGGTTTGGTTTCTGAATGGCCAACAATAGTTGGCGGAAGGAATATGAAGAACTAACTATGGATGAGAGAAAAGAAAAAGTTGTAAAAATCTTATCCGAGTTAGTCATTAGATACATTAAAAATAAATCTTATAAATCCAAAAAATAATTTTAGCTAATTTTATTTTTGCCACTTTAACTGATGGGGGTATGGGAAATTAAACCCCATACTCCTATCTTTTTTACATCGAAAAATGAATCATTTCGTCATTCATCTTGATTTTTGATGAGAGAAGACGGATTTTGGTGTGCCCCTTGATAACTTTCTGCATTTTAAGCATAGCTCCATCCCATAATATTAAACTCTGGGATATCGATTCGGGGAGCTTACAAATGTGGAAGGGCAGAATTAATAATTTCAATTGGTTCTGCCCCTTTTTTTATATACCCAAACCGGACGATAGAACGAACAAATAAGTTGATTCTTTTATAGGAGCTACCTTGCTACCTATAAACTAACTACTTCAACATCCATTCGATCCTTCACCTCATGCTCTGCTTCAAGTAGGCTATCTATCTCATCAAGAGTTTTTGCCTGAAAATAACGCTCTCCACATTCAAGACAAATCTCTGCCTTTACATTTTCAACTATATACAACCTGCCGTGCAGCCAATGTTGCTTTTTAACTTTTTTTTGTACTGTCTGCCCATTACAAAATTCACAAATCATTTTTCCTCCGATAAAGCATATACTGTTATTATAATAAGATTTCCTTTTCCCTTAAATCGACAAATTATATGAATAGTTCTCCCATCTTTTGATGGCCCCTCAATTCTATACCTTGTTCCTCTAATATCTTGTGTGAGTTTTTTTTCAATCCTTCCTTTAAAAATTGCATTTTCAATGTCGGTTCTCTCCAATTTATCATCTGCCATTTCATCTTCGGCATGTGAAGATAAATAATACTCCCTCTCAATAATTTTTTGCCGGATTGCTTGTATTTTAGTCATTCAGTTTACCATTGAGGCCACACAGGCAAAATCGAAATTCAACCTTTATATTGTGATGGATAATTATCATTATTCTAATTATAAAACATTTTCAAATATAAAACCAAAAAGAATTCAAAATATCCCTATTAGATATCAGGTAACGTTAATCGATTTAAGGTATTAGACTATTGTATTGAGACAATATACCCTTGGATGTGGTAACTAAGAAAAAAGTTCGGAAATTACCCCTATGAAGGGGGAACTTACAAAATTTGAAAGGGTAGAATTAATTAAGTCTTCGAAGAATGAATTAATTTGTCATTCATCTTGATCTTTGATGAGAGAAGATGATCTTGGTATGCCCCTTGATGACTTTCATTCGTTATGATAGGTCACAAGTGTAGTATTTGGAGAAACCATATTTATGCCGCGCGTAATAAGTGTAGTATTTCAATTTTTTGGCTACTATTTAGAATGCGGAGTTGGAATCCCTTAAGACAGGATTGCCAAGCGATTAGGGGCTATCCAAAGAACAATATCCAACTGTTTAGTAAAAAAGGCAGAATTGCCAAATTTCCTAAAAGCCGATTTATCCAAGGCGTTTACCCTTTCGTAAACCCGCCCCAATTTTTGTCACCT
>DAOURK010000153.1 GCA_030625085.1 Pseudomonadota bacterium | reverse complement strand
ATGGAAATATATGATAGCCTTTTTTCCCAGGAGGTGGAAAATCAATAAATGCTTGGAAAGTACTTCTTTAAAGTGCTAAAAACGATTAATTTATTTGCGATTTGAAATGTGTAAAAAGGAGGGATTTACTGAGTTTTGGTTTATCAAAAACGCTGAGATAATATCCGGGGGCAGCTCTTTTTAAAGAAGGTACGCAAGTGCCGCTCCCTAAAATAATAAGTTTCATATAGTATTATTTCAGATATTAAGTTTCATACACTAATTTTTTTATAAAGTAGCGCAGGGCTTTAGCCCTGCCAAAAAAATTGTTTTTATATAAGGACAAAACAGCACAACTAAAACCCTGCGCTACTTTTGTCTGAATATCGATTATGAAATTATTTCTCTAAAAATCTATCTTGATCTTATTCATGCCTTAAGGCAACTATGGGATCAACATTGGCAGCGCGATAAGCCGGATATAAACCGAAGATAATGCCAATACCGGCGCTGATAATTAAGGGTAGCAAAATACTGCCAAGAGTAATCACTGTGGGCATTTTTGTAATAGAGGTTATCACCAAGGGTATAAAAACCCCTACGCCAAGGCCGACGATTCCGCCAATGGTGGAAAGTACCACGGTTTCTATGAGGAATTGTGAAACAATCTGTTTTCTCTTGGCCCCAATTGCACGCCGAATGCCTATTTCGCGGGTCCTTTCAGTCACTGAAGCCAGCATAATATTCATAATGCCGATTCCACCCACCAGTAAACTAATACAAGCAATTGACCCTAAAACAATAGTAAATGTTCTTTTCGTAGCTTCGGCCTGCTTGAGTAAAGCCAGGGGCACATTAATAAGAAAGTCTTTTTTCTTGTGAAAGTGGTTAAACATTTTTTCAAGCGCTTTGGCCGTAGGCTCAACATTATCAACTGTGTCGGCCTGAACAATAATTTGGTGTAATTCAACCCTTTCCATTTGAAATGACCCGGAGGAAATGCGCATATTGGTATCTCCAAAATATTGCCGGGCTACATTTATGGGGATATAGGCGTCTATCTCTTGATCCGGTATCTGGATATTGCCGGCCTTACCGCTTTCGCTTTTAATTATCCCCACAATCTCAAAATAGTCACCGCCTATACGCAAGGATTGTCCGATAGTATGTTCGGCAGCCAAAAGTCTGCGAGCGCCAAATTCAGTAAGCACGACTACAGGTGCGTGATTTTCCATGTCAGAGGATTGAAGAATACGTCCGGCAATAATCGGCCTTTGAACCAGATCAAACCATATGGGCGTTGTGCCTACTATTCGTAATTCCAAGGATCGCTCTCCGAAACGAGCTTCTTTACGAATAAGTTTTACCGGAACAGTTTGTTTTATGGCAGTAAAGGTTTCATCAATTCTTTGATTATCTTCATAGGTTAGTCCATAGATACTCATAAATGTTCGATTCGTGCTGGTAGTAGATTCTTCCTGCAAGGATTTAACTGAAGTAATAATAATATTATTGCTGCCAAGTTTGCGGATTTGTTCAAGGGCCTCTTTGCTGGCGCCTTCGCCAACCGAAAGCATGGCTATGACACTCCCGACGCCAAAGACCACCCCCAACATTGTCAGTAATGAACGAAGCTTATGGAGAAGCAGATTTTCAATACCCAGCCAAATGTTTCGAACAAATTTTGTTTGTTTCATCAGCTCTCAGTTTTTTGTTTATTGTAGCGCAGGGCTTTAGCCTTGCTTAGATTTTTGGGGTCAGGTCTTGAATTATCAGTTTTTCGCGAAAAACTGATAATTCAAGACCTGACCCCAAAACTTTACTCAATTTTTTCAATCATTCCATCTTTCAGGTGAAGCCTTTTGTCGGCAAGGGCTGCAATATCCTGCTCGTGTGTTACAACAATAATTGTCTTGCCTTGATTATTAAGCTCAATTAAAATATCTAAAATTTGTTCTCCTGTAGCCGTGTCCAGATTGCCTGTGGGCTCGTCAGCGAAAATAATTTGAGGATCATTGGCAAGGGCTCTGGCAATGGCTGTGCGCTGCATCTGCCCCCCGGATAATTCTGCGGGGCGATGATGTAATCTTTCTTCAAGACCCACCTTGTGGGCAAGTTCTTGGGCACGTTCGGCGCTTTTTGCAGCATCCCAGCCCAGGTAATATAAGGGTAGTTCAATATTTTTTTGAACAGTCAGTTGCGGGATAAGATTAAAGCTTTGAAAAATAAATCCTAAAGTTTTAAGTCGAAACTCGCTCAAAGAATCATCATTAAGAGCGCTAACGTCGCTTCCTTCCAAAATATAGCGGCCACTGGTCAAGTGATCCAGGCAACCGAGGATATTCAGCATGGTGCTTTTCCCTGAGCCGCTGTGGCCCATGATGGCCCAGAAGCTGCCCTTTTGAAAAGATATGGTTATACCTGCCAGGGCTTTCACTTCCTGGTTTCCCATCCGGTAAATCTTTTGCGCGTCTTCAAGGCTGGCTATAGTGTTGTTGGAATTTTCCATGTACATTTTATTCTCTAATTTGGAATATTCGCAGGCATTTTCCCTTGAGGATTCATTCCTTTTTTCATTTTCCTTTTCCTTCCCCCGGAATCACGAGAAGTCGGCTTTTGAGGAGGATTCTTACCTTTTTGCATTTTAACCGAACCGGAGTCAGGGGAAGAAAGCTTTCGGGAAGGCATTTTGATTGAACCGGAATCAGGAGAAGAAGGCTTTTGGAAAGGCATTTTGCCTTTGGGTAAGGTAACTGCCGCCGGGGCAAGAGGCGGGGTTAGCGATACCATTTCATCTGGCTGTAAGCCGCTAATTATATGCACCATCCTGTTATTATCAAGCCCAATTTCAACTTGGCGCGGTTCAAAAGTTCTGCCCTTTTTAACATACACAGTAGTCTGGTCTTTAACCTTAAGGACCGCCTGAATAGGAATATAAAGGGCTTCATCATATTGGGCTATGATAATCTCCGCACGGCAACTCATGCCTGTACGCAGTTCACTGCTATTGGTATCAAGATGAATTTCGGTTTTATAAATTTTTAAATCAGGATTCATCCAGGCGCTTTGTGCATCAGGCAAAGGAGCGATCTTGGCCACACGACCGGTAAATATCTTTCCCGGCAACGCCTCAACAGTTAGCTTTACCGAAAGATGAAGGCTGACCTTATCAAGACTGGATTCATGGATGCCGATTTCAGCATTGAACAAAGAAGCAGTGGGAAGATATATCAATTCTTGACGTTCTCGAACTTCCTGTCCTGCATCAAGAGGTTCCTGCCTGCCACGGCGATGACCGCTTCGAGCGCTGGTGGCATAGATAGCCAATCCATCAGAAGGAGCATAGATTTTTGTTTTTTTAATTTGTTTTTCATTTTTATCCAGTTTATCCTTCTCACGCTCAAATTCGGATTCTTTGGCCCTTAATCCCGCTTTAGCCTGGGCTATATCAGCTTTTGCCTTTCGTTTTGCGCGCGTAAGTGCCATTTCGGCTTGCTGCCTATCACTTTTGAGTTGAGCCAATTTTCTTTTATAGGAGTAGTTTTTCAATAAATTAAGATTATTTTGGGCCAATTCTTGGTCCAATACCTTTTTCTTCTCAGCCAATTCGTCAGCCTGCAATTCAGTCTGTGAAATATATTTTTCATTATACAACTTCTTTGACCATTTTAATTTTTCCTTGGCCCTGGCAACTTCCTCCTCAGCCAGGGTAATGCGAGCCTCTGCTTCTTTCAACTCATTGGGATACTCTCCCTTTAGATATTTTTCTAAATCTTGTTCAGCAAATTGGAGGGTCATTTCGGCTTTATCCACATCACTTTTGGCCTGGTTTTCAGCTACAGCCAGGTTTTCACTGGCGCTGATGTAAGCGGCCTCAACGTTCTGTACCTTAATTTGTCGGTCAATTCTGTGATCCAGCAGTTGGCTGGCATCCAATTCAACCAGCAGTTCTCCCTTCTTGACTTTTGTGCCTTCGGGTATAAGGGAAAGAATGGTTGTTTTCCCTTCAACCTCACTCTTAATCACAACTTGTTCCCTGGCCTGGATGGTCCCCGATTCAGTTACACTGATGATCAGAGGTCCCTGTTTGGCTGCAAAGGTTGCCGCATTGCCGGAATATTGATTATCGGATCTGGGCAGGGTAAGCAAGGCGGCCATGATGATTATAACTGTTATGATGCCACCGGCTATAATTATTGAAGGCTTCTTCTGTATCAATGATTTTATTTTTGACATCCTTCTAATTACCTAAAGATTCATTGTATAGATTTTCAGATATTAAATTTCATGCACTAATTTTTTTTATAATGTAGCGCAGGGCTTCAGCCCTGCATTATGGCAGGACTAAAGTCCTGCGCTACCTTAATGTCAATGCCATTAACTTAAGGAATTATACGCTGTCATTTCGAGGAGTGTTAGCGACGAGAAATTTTTAAATGTAAAGCAGAACAAGATTTCTCACATTAGTTCGAAATGACAAATGAGAACTAATCATAGCTTAAGTTAATGACATTGACCTTAATTTGTTTGAAATTATTTATTTGTTATTGGTATTTATATCGCTTTCCTTTGGTGTATACTCCTGCCACAATCCCTTTTCGTCAATTTGTAATACTCCCATGTCACGCTGTAATTCCAATTCAGCCATTCTGTAATTAATAATGGCCGCTGTCAACCCATTTTGTGCTGAGAGCAACGCTTCCTGGGCTTCTAATAGATCACGGATTTGTGCCCTTCCTGCCTCAAGGAAAAGATTGATGCTGTTTACACGCTTTTGAGCTACAGCCACCGACATGGACTGAATCTGAAGGCTTTCTCTTGATTCAAGAAGATCGCCAAGGGTGTTACGAATATCCAGTTTAATATCATCTTCTAATATCTGCACATCACGAACGGCTCGCTCAAGAGAGATAAAGCTTTTGCGGTAGGCGTTTTGTTCGGCCGTCCTTTCAAAGGGTAAATCAAGGCTCAATAAGGCCGAGTATGTACCTTTATCAGTGCGAAGTTTCGCATCTTCCAAATCCGCAGAGGAAATAGATCTTCCTTCGCCAAACTCGGCAGTACCCAAAAAGGTCAATTCAGCGCCCAGGGCATCCGCTTTAGCAATTACAGCCCTTTGCGCATCATAAACCTTTCCCTGAGTAATGCGCAAATCAAGGCGATTGTCCAGCCCCAACTTTATGGCCAAAGATTCATTCATCTCCAGGGGGCCGGCGTTTTTTTTGTCGGGTTGCATTAAGCTAATAAGCTCATCAATAGACGAAAATTTTTCTTTTTTCAGGTCATTTTCATTTTTATTTTTATCTTGGGCCCCAGGGGCCGGCGCCTCATTCAAAGACGCAGCTAATTGCTCCAACTCTGCTCTGTCCAATTCTATGTGGGCATCAGGAGGCAGACCCAATAGATTTTTAAATGAGTCGAGACTGCGCTTATATGATTGGGAGGCGCTGATCCAGCGATTGCGCGCCCTCAATTCATCCTGAAGGGTTTGATCCACCTGTATTTCGGGTAGACGTCCTGCTTCCGAAAGCCTGGAAACACGTCTGGCAGATGCAATTAATCGGCGATAATTTTCCTCGGAATTTTTTACCTGATCCAATTGTCGTAAAACAGCCAGATATTCTTTAGCAATATTGACGGCAAAGGTTTTCTTAAATCTTTCAAATTCATAAATGGAGTAAACAACATTTCGCTCGGCCTGTTTCAGCGGCTCGGCGATTATATGTTTCCCTGCGCCTCGTAAAAGAGGAATACTGAGGCTGGCATCACCAACAATGCCAATTGATGAGGCCCCGCCCATGGTCAATAAATTGGCCAGATCTATGGCCAGCGATGTAGTCAATTCGGCGCCGCTCTTAAGTTTTTTGCCTAAACTGAATGTGCCGCTTGTTTCAACGCCGTCGACAGCCTTCTCACCGGTTAAATCACTGCTGAATAAACTATCCACTTGTCCATTAAAGGCATGGCGAAATTCATCATGCTCAAGATTTAAATCCAGGGCAGTCCGAAAAACATCTTCCTTTTGAGTCTGATAATCAAAACTATTGCGCGCGCCAACCTGTAAGGCTTCCATTAATGGGAGTCGAAGCGGTTTCCCTTCTTCTAATAAAAAATTCGGGCCGCAATAATTTGGATCAAAGGAAAATTTTTTTTGAGGATAATCCTTTTCCGGCCAATACAGTATTGGCTTTAATTGGTCGGCGCCCAAAGATGCCTCGCTTGCATAGGGCAAATTCTGCTCCATCATAAGACGACGGCGCAAGATATTACTGGGCCGCTCAATATTGAATGTGCGGCTAACACCAAGGGCCTGTTTTTGTTTTTGCTTAATTATTTTTAAAGCAGCCTTATCGGCGTTAACACGATAATTAGTAGCGCTTCGGCACCCGAATTGAAAGAGTAGTAAAGGGTATACCACAAGAATAATAATGAAGAAAATATTAATGCGGCTTTGTTGCCGTATTTGTTGCCGTCTATAGCAATAACTATCTGTTTTTATATGTTTTTTATTTCCCATAAAATTATACTTAGTAAATTTCTTTATTGCCGTATTTATTGCCGT
Source organism: Pseudomonadota bacterium (assembly GCA_030625085.1). Taxonomy (GTDB): domain Bacteria; phylum SZUA-182; class SZUA-182; order DTGQ01; family DTGQ01; genus DAOURK01. The sequence continues at coordinate 5,556 of DAOURK010000153.1, read as the reverse complement.
CCACCATATTAACTATCTGTTTTTATACTACTTTTTATTTTAAGCGTAGCCTCTTTTAAGGTAATCTTCTTTTGGTGCGCTAGTTTGGCAATTGCGGCGGCTTTATCATACCCAATTTTTGTTGTAAGCGCAGTAATTGCTTTTTGAATAACATGATAGACTACAATAAAATTTATAAAAATACAACTAGCTGACGATATTCAGAATTTGGTTTTTCTTAGAGGATAAATAATACTTTTTGAAAACGGTGCGAGAACAAGAAAATAATTAGTATTGACAAAATTATAATTTTATATTTATAATGTATAACATTAGATACTGTGTCACTTAGAAGTATTACCTATTTTTTTTCAAAAATTTTGCATCTTGCATCACGCGTCACATAATTTTATGAAACCCTTTATTTTAACCATGAAAACGTATTTTGAAAAATAGACTTTACTGAAAAAGTCAAAATTTTCATCTTCGGGGGTGAATAACTCGTTCATGAGCGTTTATAAAAATATATAAAAATATTATAAAACAAGAACAAAGCATTTTCCTATCATTTTTTTATGACAAAATTATCAAATATAATTTAGATTTAGGGTAAGGAGGGTATTATTATGAAAACCGGCATGAGCAATATCGAACAGATAATGATAAGGATGAAGGGCTTACTGAGTTTTTCCTTCATATTAGTGTTGATTTTTGGAAGCGGTATATTTTTGGATATCCAGGCAGCTATCCCATCAGCGGAAAGGGAAGCCCTTATTGCCCTCTATAACAGCACTGACGGTGATAACTGGACTGATAACAGTGGGTGGAAAGTGCCGCCGTTAGATGCAGACGGCTTTGCCATGCCGGGAACTGAGGGGAATTGGTACGGGATAAATATTCAAAATGACGTTGTATTTCAAATCAATCTCGGGCCTAATCACCTTTCAGGAAGCATCCCATATGAGTTGCAAAACCTTTCTCATCTTTGGTATCTTAGCCTTCAGGATAACATCCTGACAGGAGAAATCCCTGCTTGGATAGATAATCTTATAAATCTCAGGGGACTCTATCTTTGGGGAAATGAGTTTACTGAAGGGCCTATTCCATCTGCCATCGGTAATCTTTTATATCTCGAAGGCCTTGCACTTGACAACTGCAACCTGACGGGAAATATCCCCTCAAATCTTAATAATCTATCTCATCTAACCTATCTTTCTTTAAGCCAAAATCAATTAACAGGAGATATCCCCCCATGGTTGGGAAATTTGAATAATTTTCAGACACTGTGGCTCCGGAGTAACAATTTCACAGGACCTCTTCCGCCTGAGTTGGGCAATCTCTCAAATCTGAAAAACCTGCACCTTCGTGACAATCACTTGACTGGAAATATTCCCGAAGAACTGGGGAATTGTTCAAATCTTGAGGAGCTTGATCTACGAGGGAACATACTCATAGGAAATATCCCCGAAAGTTTGCTGAATTTGATAAATCTGACCTCATGGACATATATTGGACATAATGGTTTATATACGTATAATGATGTTTTACGTACATTTTTAACCATTAAATGTCAGGGGTGGGAAGATACGCAGACCATTCCGCCGCAAGAGGTAACTGCTGATGTTCTCTCTGATACGTCAGTTAAGGTTAGTTGGACACCGATACCTTTTACTGCTTATCTCGGTGAGTACCATATTTTTTTCAGCCAAATTTCCGGCGGCCCTATACACTCTTTGGCGCTACTCAGGACAAGTCAGTTTCTCAGATGGTGATCACCGGCCTTGAACCAGATACCACATACTACTTAGTGGTTCAGACACGAACTGAGCCCCATCCTGAAAATAAAAATATGGTTGACAGTGACTTCAGTGAAGAGGTTTCAGTCAAGACCACTTTAGACAATCCTATCATAATCAATGTCCCGGGGGATCAGCCTACTATTCAGGCAGCTATTGATGCTGCTGATGATGGATATGTCATTATAGTAGCTCCTGATACTTACAGTGAGAATATCAATTTTTTGGGAAAGGCGATAACTGTAAAAAGCACAGATCCGAATAATACAACGATAGTATCTACAACCATTATTGACGGTAATGAAGAGGCGAGTGTGGTATCTTTTAATAATGGAGAAGAAAGCAGTTCTGTGCTAGATGGATTTACCGTGCAAAATGGTGAGGCAGAAGACGGTGCCGGGATTTATTGCTATGAATCTTCACCGAGTATCAGCAACTGCAATATCATCAGTAATTCGGCTGACAAAGGTGGTGGGATTTATTGCTATAAGTCCTCGCCGAGTATAGCTAACTGCACCTTCAGCGATAATTCGGCTGAAGAAGACGGCGGCGGCGGCGGGATTTATTGCCAAGCCTCCTCGCCAAATATCACCAACTGCACCTTCAGCGACAATTCGGCTACTGGCATCAACAGCTACGGCGCCGGGATTTATTGCCTGGGTTCCTCGCCGAGTATAGCCAACTGCACCATCAAAGGCAATTGGGCTAGCGAAGATGGCGGCGGGATATATTGCGAAGACTCCTCGCCGAGTATCACCAATTGCACCATCATCGGCAATTGGGCTGACGATGACGGCGGGGCAATTTCTTGTCTGGGCTCCTCGCCGAGTATAGCTAACTGCACCATCATCGGTAATGATGCTGACGACGTTGGCGCTGGGATTTATTGCTGCGAAGCTTCCTTGCCGAATATAACCAACTGCACCATAAGCGGCAATTCGGCTATAGAAGACGGTGGCGGGATATATTGCCAAGACTCATCGCCGAGTATAACCAATAGTATCTTGTGGAATAACTTACCTGATGAAATTTATGTAAGCGGCAATAGTTCCCCAACGATTATCTATTCTGACATTCAAGGTGGATATGATGGTACAGACAATATAGATGCAGATCCCTTATTTGTAAGTAATGGACAGGGCAATTACTATTTACAGACAGGTTCGCCCTGTATCGACCAGGGGACTTCCGCTGGTGCACCTTCGCAAGATAGGGAGGGAATATCTCGCCCCCAGGGCATGGGAACAGATATGGGAGCTTATGAATACCTTGATCCCACTTCATATACTCCAAGAGCTTCATTTACAGCCAATCAGACTACAGGGATTGATTCTTTGACGGTTGCATTCGATGCCGGATCTTCCGGCGGCAGTCAATATCCCGGGGGCGGCTTTTCCTGGGATTTTGGGGATGGTTCAACTGGAAACGGTCTGCATGTTTCTCACACCTATACCAATTATGGCGCTTATAATGTGAGTTTGACGGTTACCACCGACTGTGGATCGCATAGATTAGTAATTGGTGAATTAATCAAAATTAAATCGTCAAGTGTAACCAAAGAGGTGGGAGAGGGGTTTAGCTATAGCTCCATCCAGGACGCTATTGACGATGCAGTTTATGGTGAAATTATTTTGGTGCATGATGGGACATATGTTGAAAATATCGACTTCATGGGTAAGGCCATCACCGTCCGTTCGGAGAATGGTGCAGGGGCTACTATTATTGATGGCAACGACGATGACAACTGTGTTATCTTTAATCATGGAGAGGGTGCAGACTCAGTGTTTAATGGTTTTACCCTACAGAACGGGTCGGCCGGCGACGGTGGTGGGATTGGTTGCGACAACTCCTCGCCGAGTATAGCCAATTGCACCATCAGAGGAAATTCGGTTGAGAGAGGCGGCGGCGGGATTTATTGCGAAGACTCCTCGCCGAGCATAACCAATTGCGCCATCATCGGCAATTCGGCTGGTTACGGCGGTGGAATTGCTTGCGGCCGGCATTCATCACCGAGTATAGACAATTGCACTATCAGCGATAATTCTGCTGGCGAATATGGTAGCGGCGGGATTTCGTGCTGGAACTTTTCCTCACCGAGTATAGCCGACTGTACCATTAGCGATAATTCTGCTGACGAAGGCGGTGGGATTGCTTGCTGGTACTCTTCCTCACCAAGTATCACCAACTGCACCATAAGCGGCAATTCGGCTGAGTTTAACGGCGGCGGAATTTCAAGCCAATCCTCTTCGCCTACTATTACCAATTGTACGATAAGAGAAAATTCGGCTGGCTATAACGGCGGCGGAATTTATTCAACTTCATGTGTAGGTCCCTTAACGTTAACAGACTGCACTATCAAAAATAACTCTTCAAATCCACAGGCTATTGCCGGTAATTTCATGGGGGGAGGTATTTACTTCACAACCACTGAGGGGGAATTAGTGTTACATGATTGCCTTATCAGTGATAATTCCTGTTTTTCTCATTGTTATGGGTGGAATTGTTCTGTGACCAGCAGGGGAGGAGGAATTTATATAGATGCGGACGCTTTCTTAGCAAACTGCATAGTGAAAAATAATCTCATTGAAGCCATCGAACATAATCGGGGTGGTTTTGAAAAATCATATAGCTATGGAGGTGGAATTTATCAAAATTCAGGATCATTAAGCCTCGTAAATTGCATTATCTCTCATAATTCTGTCAATTCATTCGGATCCTATTCGTATGCGTATGGAGGAGGAATTTTTCTTAATTCCGGCTCTTTAACGCTCTATAACTGTACTATTTCCCATAATAAAACTTATCCAACCGGATACTGTCATTCATCATATGCTCATGGCGGCGGAGTATATAATAGTAGCGGCACAGTAATAATCAAAAATTCAATAGGTTATTTTAATAGCACCTATAATCTTTGTGAAGAAACACATGAGCAGATTTTTGGTGATGCAACCGTAAGTTACAGTGATATTCAAGGATATTCTGCAGGAGAAGCTTCTATTGATGCTGATCCATTATTCATGAACCCGAATGCTGGTGATTATCATTTGCTGCCTGCCTCTCCGTGCATTGATAGCGCTGATCCTAATTTTTCACTACCGGAAGATAAGGATGGTATGGCAAGGCCTCAGGATGGCGATGGAGATGGGAAAGCTCTAAGTGATATGGGGGCCTATGAGTATTATGATGACCCTATGTTTGATTCGGATGGAGACGGGTTGAGTGATGAACTAGAGCTTGACACAGGAACAGACCCTTATGATGCTGATACTGATGATGACGGGCTCACCGACGGAAATACCGGAAGTGAAGATTTAAATGCCAATGGGATTCTTGATCAGGGAGAGACTGACCCCCTTAATCCGGATACTGATGGCGACGGTATTTATGACGGCACGGAAAAAGGGCTTTTAGCGCCTGAAACGAATGATACTGATATTTCTGCGGGATTTTTCATTGCCGATGAAAACCCTTTGACGACTACTGATCCCACTGATGCAGATAGTGATGACGATGGCATCCTGGATGGAGATGAGGATAAAAATCATAATGGATTATATGAACCATCATTAGGAGAGACTGACCCTCTCAATCCGGATTCTGATGAAGACGACATTGTGGATACCTTAGATAACTGTCCACCAAAACTCAGTAAATCCCTCCTTTTTACACATTTCAAATCGCAAATAAATTAATCGTTTTTAGCACTTTAAAGAAGTACTTTCCAAGCATTTATTGATTTTCCACCTCCTGGGAAAAAAGGCTATCATATATTTCCATG
>DAOURK010000242.1 GCA_030625085.1 Pseudomonadota bacterium | reverse complement strand
TGAATAGAAATTCTAAACAAAAAAAAATGATAAAAAAAATTCAAAAAATTATCAAAGATGTATATTTTCCAGAAAAGTTGATAGATATCTTTAAATTTAGATTAACTGCTTAAAATCCAACGGGAGTTTTTTTCTATAGTTCCATACTGTTTCCCTGAATCCTGATTTTCCAAGTATAAAGCATGGTGTCAGACTCCCCCTTCATCCCTTTTTTAATTCCGGCGTCCAAATTGATTTAAATTTATAAACCTCGGATCATATTATATTTGAGATGTTAAAGAAAGGTCAATTTTTTTGTAAATCAACAGAGTCATTTATGCGGATGCAGCAAGTCATTTATGCTGATGCAGCAGTCCCGGGACCTGCCGCCTATGTTCTTTTGCTTTTTGGACGGGGGTAGGGCAGATAGGTATTAAGAAAAGATTTGTTTGGAAGTGGGATTAAGGGGGGCAGGTTAAAGGAGGGGATTAAGGGAGGGTTAAAGGCGGATTAAGGCAGGTTAAAAGCGCAGGTTAAAGGCGGCGGGGATTAAGGCGGATTAAAGGAGGGAAGTAAGGCGGAAAAAAAGGAAAAGGGATAATAAATGAAGAAGATACTACCTTGGTAATTACAATTACCCGATTATTTCCCAAAAATGGTTATTTTTTTGGAATGTTAATTCATACAAATTTGTTTTATAAATAAAATCCAAACAATTTTGAAACACTTGCTTAGTTAAAAAAGGCACTCTGGCAAAATACAAAATATTTTCCATTAACCGGCACAAGGATTCCTTTGTCTGCAACTTTCTAATCTCCGTTTCAGGGCTTGCCTTTAGTTGGTAAATCCCGTGAATAGGAGAATAAAAATTGCCTCCCTTGATTTCCTGTTCTCCCCAAAAAGGTGTGCTGTAAAGCAGATATTGATCTCCAACCTTTTTGATAAGCGAAATCTCATCACTTAACACTTCGTATTGGGTAGAATAGCCGGCAATAGTGGATTTACCTGCACCGGACCGGCCCATAAAAATGTAACCGCGCCCATGTTTTACCACCGAGGGTGCATGCAGCAAAAAGCCCCCTTCTTGAACCAGGATCAATGAATAAAGAATCCGCAAAAACGAATCAAAGCTGTAAACGGCTGCCCGATTGGTGACCCGGGCCACCCGGCCGGACACATCGATTTCTCCTTCCAGGTCCGGCCTCTGAATAAAGAAGCGATCATCCCGGTAAGAAACATTTATCCACAATTCTTCCTCAAGCATATCCGGTTGCTTTTGTTTCTCAACTTGCCGGATATTCATATGCAGCTTTATGGGAGGATCGGGCTGTGAGGCGCTCAGAGCATTTTCTTTTGAAGTTAAATATAATATAGGTGCGGCAAAGGCTTGATACTTGTCAGCAATAAGCGACATAAAGGATGATTCTTCGGATTTTATCAAAATAGGTATGCCACCTATTTCCAGTTGAAAACTATTCACGGCTTTATTTTTTTCGACAGCATTAACTTTATCCATATTTTTATCCAAAGCAAAATTTGGATTGATCCTTACCAGGGCCGGTACATTTCACCCTAAAAAAAACTGCCACCGACATTGTCGGTGGCTTTGACTAAGAATAAATAATGTATGTATTACGCACATTGGTATGGACGCCCCCAGCAAGATAGAGTTGGTGGCTTTGACTAAGAATAAATGAGGAACTGAGGGAGGGGGAATACATAAGAATCACCCCCACCTAGCCTCCCCCATCAAGGGGGAGGTACAACTGTAAGGAACTTAAGAAATGCTATGAATATTTTCAACTCCCTTACCTTACCTTAACTTACACCATGTAATCCTCTTGGAAATCCATATTTTCTACAAATATTGCTTTTACAACAGGCCAGGGCCAGGGTTTCAAATACTTCCTCAGAAACAATGCTTGGCCTCTGGTATAACTTTTTTCTCCCAGTTTCCATTACTTTTTGGGACAGGTGACTATTTTTTCCCATTGCGAAATTCCTCCTTTTTCGTCATTAATTTCTAAACTCTTGGCCGCCTCAGCCATCCAGCAGGCAGCGCTGGAGGGCCCAAGCAAATCGCCATCCTCAATATAGGCTAAACCCGGACATCGGGCACACCAAGACAAATATGAACAATCTTTGCATTTACCCCGGATATCACTCACCCTCATCTTGCGAATTCGCAGCATTTGTAGTGAATGATGCCAAATCCAGTCAAAATCATGATCTCTCAAATTTCCGCAGGATATAGGCATCTGCACACAGGGGGTGACCATACCCTCAGGAGAAATAAAACAAGTATTATGTGTTGCATTGCAGGGCAACTCATTGTATATCTTGCTAATTAAAAATGATGAATTTTTTATTCCATCACCTCCTTCTTCTCCTTCTTCATATCGAAAAATTGGGTCCTGGAGAATTTTTACCAAATCCTCCTTCGCTATACGATAACATAAGGTATCCTTGCTGCCGTCATCCCGAGCAGTAATCATCGGATCAAAAGCATGGCTGCAGCCCAGGTGGTGATATAGTCATCCTGTATGTTTTCTTTTTCCAAAAAAAGATTGTCAGTATATTCTTGCCCAAGATTGATAAAAGGCTCAATTCCCTCTGCCCATACTAATCTTATTGAAGTTGTAGTTATAATAGATGCTATTATCAGAAAAGATAGAACAAATTCCTTGGGGGTCAAACCTACAATATACATTTAACGTTTTCCATCTCACTTCGTGTATCAATCAGGGTCAAACCCATTTATTACTTCCCATATGTTTTTTTGTAGACTTGGTCTTCTGTCTCTTCCATCATCTCCTCAAGCTTATGCTCATCAATTTCAGTCTCTTCCATCATTTCCTCAAGCTTATGCTCATCAATTTCTTTCTCTTCCGCTTCCCGGTCTAAGCCACGTACTAAAGAATTAAGCTGATCTAAACGACTTAGACCCAATTTGTCAAAAATCCTCCATATCAATAATAGCAGCTACAGGTAACCCGCTTTTGCTAAGAATATAAACATTTTCTTTTCTAAAAACTTTATTAGTTAATTCCCCTAACCTACAGCTCTGACGAACGAAAAGAAAGAGCAATATATACGGGGCATATGAGGTGTAATAAAAATATTTTTTCGCATTCTTTTGGGGGAAAAGCAGTATAACCTATTAAAAATAGTAGGGCATTCATTTTTAACTGGCAATTACT
>DAOURK010000218.1 GCA_030625085.1 Pseudomonadota bacterium | reverse complement strand
ATAAAATGCTTTATCTTTGAATGGAGCATAAGGAAACCTCCTTTGGTTAGGGTTAAGTTTTAATTCGGTTTCCTTATGCTTTCACTACAAAGTTAAGATATTCTATATATTTAATCCCTTACTGCGTGGTTTGTGGGTTAGATATTACTAAATGGTTGGCTTGGTTTTTAAATTGTTTTAGCAGAGCTTTGGATGACTCACAAGATACGATCTCAATAGTGATAACTAAAGCAAAATTTTGGCAAAAACATGCCCAAATTTTTTTGAATCAGCGTCAACAAAAAGTAATAAACAAGCTACTTGATGCCGGACCCGATGGATTTGTAGGTGGATTAACGACCAGAAAATACGTAGCCATGACAAGAACAAGCAGAGCAACCGCTTTCAGGGAAATATCAGATCTATTAGAGAAAAAAATATTAAAAATAAGAAAAGGAAGAGGCAGAAGTACAAGTTATGATATCAAATGTGAAGATTAAAAAGGGGTAAGGCTGCAATGATAACAAAATTGGTGGAGTATTAGCTGTGGGCGGTGTACGTAACGGCGGTCAAGAATTGACGATTCAAGCGGTCCAAACAACTTTTTTATGTCATGACATGGTATGCGTTAGCGATGGTTGCCAGACATCTCATTTTGGTGCAACTATGTTCAGTGGGGGCGAAGGAGGGGTTGAGGCCGACGCCTTCGGCCTTCAGACAGCTCGCAATCTTGGCCGGAGAGTAGCAGAGTTGGCCATCTTACTCAATCAAAAAGACAGATCAAATTAGAGAGGATTAGCAGGTTAAATGGAAAGCGGCTACTACTTTTTGATTTGATGCAAGCTTGTTATAACTTTTCCATGCCTCCCCGGTCTTTTCGATGATTAAAAGTATGCCTTGGCTGGTAATATGATTTCTCAGAGTATCGCCAACTTTTAGAAGACCGGAGTATCCAGTGCCAATGATAAATATTTTGGGCTTTGATTCCAGCACATCTTCAATATCATTAAGGTTGAGAATGTGTCCCTCTTTTCGCCACCAATTTGAAACAATGTGGTCCGGGAAAATTTTTAAATCAGCATGGTATTGGTTTCCATCAATAATTATGGAACCAAAAGTATAATCTTCGATCATGATAGCGCTCCATTTTGTTTTTTCTTTTCTTTAACCTCCCCAGGAGTAAATAATGCATAAAAATCAATTATTTTTGGCTCCCTGGTTTTGCTGAAGCTGACGAAATATTAGTCCTTTTAATAGTTTATCAAATCTCACCTTTATCTGGCGTATAATTTTCATATTTCGGTAAAATGGTTGCATCTCATCTCAATATAATTCAAAATAAACACTCATGAACGATTTGTTCACCTACGAAGATAAAAATTTTGATTTTTTAGTAAAGTCTATTTTTCAAAATGCGTTTTCATGGTAAAAAGGATAGATATACAATGACTGAATTATTTTTTACGTTGAGGCTGATGTCATGAATGTTGCTTTAGTAAATACAAATCGTATAAAACCTCCGATAGCGCCCATAGGACTTGATTATGTTGCCGAGGCCTTAAACTTTGCAGGGCATCATGTTGAAGTCCTTGATTTATGCTGGGAAGATGATTGTGACTGTGCCATAGAAAAATTTTTTGATAAAAAGGAATTCCTCCTAATCGGGGTTACGCTGCGTAATACCGATGATTGTGTTTTCACCAGCCGGCAGTCATTTCTGGTTCCCTTTTCTGCGCAATTAGCCAAGCTGATGTATAGGGCAGGATGTGTCGGCATTAATTTTGGTGTCGATAGTGGTGATGAACGGATATTAAAAAGGTTGAGACGTGATTTTACACCAAATGATATTCTGCGAGCTGTTCGTTTTTGTAAAGAAGCCGGTATTTTGGTTATGTTAGATCTTTTAATAGGCTCTCCAGGGGAGACTGAGGTGAGTATTGCCCGCACAATTGAGCTAACCAGGTTGGCGAAAGCAGATCGAATCGGAGTTGCTGTGGGTGTTCGGGTTTATCCGGGTACAAAGTTGGAAAATCTGATAGAGCAAGAGGGTATGAGAGACGGCTGCGTGGGTGGAAATGGACCCTTTGACCCGATCTTTTTTCTTGAGCCTCAGGTTGCCCCTTCTGTTTTTAATCTTCTTGATAAGCTTATCGGAGAAGATAGGCGCTATTTCTTTTTTGACCCTTCAAGGCCAACAAGGAATTACAATTATAATGCTAACCAATTGCTTGTTGATGCTATCAGGAAGGGGTATCGTGGCGCTTACTGGGATATTCTCCGAAGATGCGAATGATCCCTGATCCCTTTTGGCTTTTCTTTAAAAGTCCGGAATGAATAGCTTCAGAAAAAAATCAAGCATCGTACCAACCAATTAGAGAAGGTGAAGCAGGATCATGTGTTTTGTAATTTTTCTTAGCTTTTGTAAGAGAATGCGTTGCATAACAATATTTACAACCAAATAAACAGGTATCATAAATCCCGATATCTTTGCTTTTCACACATCCACAGAATTTTCTCTGATGAGGGTCTTTACGATCGTCAACCTCTATTCCAAAAGTTTTTTTGATGTAATTGCTATCTATACATTTTCCTGGTTTTATGCCATATGGCGTAAGATCAAATGGTTCACAGCATGTATAAATCTCCATGTTATTATCATGAGCAATTTGTGATAGTTGGCTCAACAAAAGATTAAAATTATCAATTGGGTTTTCATGAAAATTATAGATCCTGATATCTTCCTTTAATTCAGAACGAAATCTGTTTTTCACCTTTCTATATAAATCGACAAAGCTAATTATTGAACGGCATGTATATCCCCTCAAGGATTGCGCAATTTTTCCATATGCTTTGATATGCATTTTAGAGGAAGTTAGATTTGACAGGATAATGGGATCATATCGCCATATCACTTTTTCAGGGCCAATTTTATCTGATAATTTTTTGAAGGCATCTAATTTATGAGAAAGATTGGTAAGAGTGGGATCAAATAATTTCGGGTTATCCATCAAGGTATAATTGAAATAATATTTAAAACCGGCTCGATTAAGTAAATTTATACTTTTGAATAGGGGTTTTGGATTACGAGTCCAAAAAACTATAATCTCTACATCCTCCGGAGATAATGAAATACGTGATATTGCTTTATAATTAAAGGGATTCGGGACTGCACAATAACCTGCCATTATTCGATTTATAAACCATTTTGAATAAAAAGCAGGAATATCAGTACGTCTACTTACACTTATTATCATAGTTTAAAATTTTTCATTTTAGTTCTATGTAATCATACACTATAGAGAATGTATCAGAATGTTAAACAATGATACAGCTTAATTCAATGAAAATTTTTCATTGTTGTTTCATGGCTCATTTAAGATTTTTAGACTTTTTTTTCCTGATCAATCAATAGTGGAAACATCTTGTCGCCCCCTACTTCATTTCATAGTGATTTTATTGTAACCATTTGGTAAAATGATAAAAGGAAAAGAAGTATACAAAACATTATTTGCAAGGTAAGGATATTTTTATAAAAAATGGATATATTGAAAATAAACCAAATGAACATATTAGCCTGCGGGGCTACAGATATAGGTAAAAGGAGGGGAAACAACGAGGATTGTTACCGCCTCCTGCCCGAAAAAAATATCTATATGGTCGCTGATGGAATGGGCGGACATAAAGCTGGTGAAGTGGCTAGCCTCAAGGCAGTAGAGACAGCGAGCGAATATTTTACTGAAGAACGAATCAAAGAGATGAAAAAAAAGCAAGAAAAGGTCAAAAAAGAAATGATCCAGGCTATTATGGAAGCGCATCAGGCGATTATGACCATGAGTGAGGTCCATAGGGATTATGCCGGTATGGGATCAACCATTGTTCTTTCCTTTATTTATAATAAGTTATTATATACATGTCATGTAGGTGACTCCAGGATTTATGTTATTAACCAATCAGGGATTATTCAGATAACCAATGACCATTCTGTTGCAGCAGAGCTTCTGCGGATGGGGGAGTTGACCAAAAAAGAGGTACGGCAAAGTCTGCTAAGAAATCAGCTTACTCAAGCCCTTGGTTATTCATATTCTCTTTCTCCTGAATACCACGAATATATTTTAGGTAGAGGAGATAACGTACTTCTTTGTTCTGATGGCTTGTGGGATATGCTTTCTGATGACGAAATTTATTCTATTGTCATGGAAGGCGGCACAGTAAAGGAAGTTTGTAAAAATTTGGTTAATAGGGCAAATGAAGCCGGTGGAGATGATAATATTACTGTGCTGCTGATAAAATGTACCTTTGCTTGATAGTTTTCATCTGCGCCTGCTCCCCCTGTCACTATAAGTTCTTTTTTCTTTCCTCTTTCTTGACACCCTTATTTAAGGTGTAGTAAATTTAATTAAAGTAATTCTCCTTCTTTATTTACACCCCAAATTTTATCTAATTTTCAGGGAATACTAATTTTGGTGCCCTTGCTCCTTGATGCATACATCAGCTCTTCGTCTATGTTCTGCGTTAATTTGGCAATAAAAAAATATATCTGTCCCCTTTTTACCAGATAGGCAAGGCTATCGGCCGCGCAAGACGTGCAGTGGATTTCTATATTGCCGATCTTCGCGCAGTAATTCAGTTAGAACTTGATTTTAAGCTATTTAGGATGCATAGGCTTGGTATCCCTCAAGACAGGATTGTCAAGCGATTAGGAGTGGAACAAAAGACAATTTCCAACCACTTAGGAAAAAAGGCAGAGTTGCCATATCTCCTAAAAGCCGATTTATCGAAGGGATTTAGCGTTTCTCAGATGGCTCAAAAGCACGACTGGACCGAATCTATGGTCCGGTCTCTCGTTAATATCTTCTCATGAGTCCGATAACCACACCCAGGATATTGATGTCTCCTGCTTTAACAATAATAGGTTCCATTGCAGGGTTTGACGGCCTTAACTCAAAACCATCCTCTCTATTATAAAATCTCTTTAATGTTGCTTCATTATTAATCAGGACGGCTACCATCTCATTATTGTTCGCTGTCGCCCTTTTATTAATAATGACAATATCTCCATCATGTATTCCATCACCCACCATAGAATCACCCTTCACCCTTAAACAAAAATTTTCACCCCTTCCCAGAAATTCTTGTGGGACCGAGATAATTTCAACGTTCTCAATCGCCTCAATCGGTTCTCCTGCCGCAATAGTCCCCAATAACCTGACATGAACAGAAGGTGTGCCATGCTCAGTAAGGGTGATGGCACGTTTCTTATTCGGCCGGATTGAAATTACTCCCTTTTCCTCAAGCTGCTTTATATGCTTGAACACAGAATTAAAAGAGCTGAATCCAAAGCGCCTTCGTATTTCGTCATAGCTTGGTGAAATACTATTCTTCGTGATATACCACTCAATATATGAAAAGATCTCTTTCTGTCTTGGTGTAAGGTGCATGCCTCATTTCCTCAGCGCATTAATCGCCTGTGCTACCTGCCAGTTTTCCACATTGGTCGTCACGGCCGGTATGCACCAAACCCACCATTAGCTACAAGCACTGAACCCATCTCCAAGAAGCTAACCATATGAAATCATTAGAAATGACCTTTTAGAAATAAAATTTATTGCAACTGGGAGCCAAGCTCTTGTAT
>DAOURK010000084.1 GCA_030625085.1 Pseudomonadota bacterium | reverse complement strand
GTCTGACCGTATCTCATACTTATACGGATTATGGTTCCTATGATGTGAGTTTGACCATTACCACCGGATGTGGAAGCCATGGATTAAAGCTTTCTGATTTTATAAAAATCAAGTCATCTCAGGCAACCAAAGAGGTTGGAGTAGGGTATGCCTATATCTCCATTCAGGCGGCTATTGACGATGCAGATTACGGCGAGGTGATCCTGGTCCATGATGGAATCTATGTCGAAAATATCGACTTCAAGGGAAAGGGGATTACTGTTTGTTCGGAGAATGGGCCGGCTACGACCATTATCGATGGTGGTGCCGATGGTAGCGTAGTAACCTTTGATCATGGTGAAAATAAAGACTCGGTGTTGAATGGATTTACTATTCAGAACGGATCGGCTAATGATGGGGGTGGGATCTATTGCCATTACTCCTCGCCCACCATAACCAATTGCACCATAAACAACAATACGGCTGAGGATGAGGGGGGTGGTATTTATTGCAGAAGTTACTCCTCGCCCACGATAACCAATTGCACCATAAACAACAATACTGCTAAGGATTTTGGCGGTGGTATTTATTGCGGCTACTCCTCCTCACCCACGATAACCAATTGCACCATTAACAGCAACACTGCTGAGGATTATGGCGGTGGGATTTACTGCTACTCCTCCTCTTCCTCGCCCACGATAACAAATTGCACCATTAACAACAATACTGCTGGGGATTATGGCGGTGGGATTTATTGCCGCTCCTCCTCCTCGCCGATTATAACCAATTGTATCCTTTGGAATAACTTACCTCAGGAAATCTATGGCGGCTCCCCCACAGTCACTTACTCCGACATAAAGCAAGAAGGGGGTGTCTATTCTGGAGAAGGCAACATCAATGCCGGCCCGTTATTTGTGGGAAGTGGGGTGGGAAATTATTATTTGATGCCTGGCTCTCCCTGTATTGACACGGGGACTTCCACCAATGCCCCTTCGGATGATAAAGAAGGGATCGTCCGCCCTCAAGGTTCCGGAATAGATATGGGGGCTTACGAATATGTTGAGCCTGCTTCTTGTACCCCAAGGGCTTCATTTACCGCAAATCAGCCCACAGGGACTGACCCACTAATGGTTGAGTTTGATGCCTCATCCTCCGGCGGCAGTCAATACAGTGGTGCTATCTTTTCCTGGGATTTTGGGGATGGCGCAACCGGAAGCGGCCTGACAGCATCTCATACTTTCACTGATTATGGTTACTATGATGTGAGTTTGACCATCATTACCGGATGTGGAAGCCATGGATTAAAGCTTTCTGATTATATAAAAATCAAGTCATCTCAAGTGACCAAAGAGGTGGGGGAAGGGTATGCCTATGCCTCCATTCAGGCGGCTATTGACGTTGCAGTGTATGGTGAGATGATCTTAGTTCATGATGGGACCTATATCGAGAACATCAATTTCAAGGGAAAGGGGATTACTGTTTTTTCGGAGAATGGGGCATCTGTTACTATTATCGATGGTAGTGGAAGTGGAAGCACGGTGACCTTTGATCATAACGAAGGCGCTGAATCGGTATTGGCCGGGTTTACTATAAAAAATGGATTGGAAGAAGAGGGTGGAGGGATCCTCTGCCAGAATTCCTCACCAGTTATTGCTAATTGTAGAATACTTGAAAACAGGGCATACTCAGATGGAGGCGGAATCTATTGCCATTATGCTATGCCGGAGATCATTAACTGTCTGCTCTTGTGGAACATAGCAAACGGGATGCCTAATCAGATTTGTATAAAAGATTATTTATCAACATATAATGATTTCCAGATATTGAACTGCGCAGATGATAACAGGACACATATACAAAGCTATAATCAGTTTACAGGAAGATGGAAATCCTACTATCGGTTTTTTGGAAAACCATGCGGCACAACTATTCCGCGCCAAGACAATGAATTCCTTTATATCTCTTTTTTTCCATAATAAGTTAAAGGAAGGATTTTAGCAATAATAAATGGTTTGTATGTCATATCAGATGGAAAAGGTTATTGTGCTAACGCTCCTCGAAAAAACAGGGCGGGACTCCTAAGTTAATGGCATTGGGTATAAATTGATAATATAGAAATCTTGAATGACTATTCTGTTGGATTGAGTTTCCAAATTTCTGGTATCCATTCAGTCCCCCTCCCTCGATGGGAGGGTTAGGGGAGGGTGATGCTTTATTTCACCCCCACCCGGCCTCCCCAATCAAAGGGGAGGAACTGAGGGGACTGAATGGTTACAATTTCTGTAATAAAAAAGAAAGGGGACATATTTTGGATAATAGATTCAAATCAGGCCTAAAGGGTATAATTGTTCTCTTGGGTATTTTTGTCATCCTTTTTTGTTACATATATCAATGTTTCGCCTTTCCAGCCTGGCCTGTTCCTGATGATAGAATCGGTATTCATGATGACAAGACAGAGGAGTTTTGGGATACATTTAAGGTAGAGCCTCCTATCATAGAATATTATGTAAAAGATAATAATAATGATTGGACTCCATTCCCTTATAAACTCACCAACAAACCACGTAATCCCCATACTGTTCAGATTTTTTTTGACACCAACACCAATGCGGGTAATCGAAATCTTATTCTAGGGGTGAACTCCGATGCCCCGGATCAAAAACTCAGTATATATTTTGATGGTCGCCATGTAGGAGAGGAGCTAATTCAAACAGGGACATTAGCAGAGCCATTTCCTCTCCATACCTTTTGGCTGGGAGAAATTGAAAAAGGACCTCATACAATTACCATTGTCAATCAGTCCTCCCCAAATCCGGATACTGCCTATGGTATCTTTTTTGATTTTCTTCAGTTGGTTTCCCCCACTCCTCAAAAGATCACCATACCCGATGATTATTCCCACATCGTAGATGGGATTCGGGAGGCTGTACTCGGGGACACTGTTTATGTGAAAAAGGGTATATACAATGAAAATATAATCTTAAGATCCGGTATCATCCTGGAGGGAGAAGACCCTGGGGAAACTATCATCGATGGAGGGGGCAAAACAGTGGTCGTTGGCGCCTACCAAAGCCAGGTTAAAGGTTTCACCATCAGGAATGGGGGGCATACAGCAGCCGAAGATCAAGATCAAGGGTTTGGCGTCAAGGTTTATCATGATTTGATGAGCCTTTCAAACAATATTATACTTTCTTGCGCCATAGGCGTATTTTTGAGTGGACAAAATTTAATTTTTTCCAACAATACCCTGGCTAAAAATGACTGCTGTATGTATATTCAAAGGTCTGATGCCAACTCGCCAGATCCCGGCGTAAAATGTAAAAACAATATCTTTAGTGATTCCAATTGTGCCCTCTGGGTCCTTTCGGGCAACAACAGCGATTATAGTATAGATGCAAATAATATAGATCAGGTCATTTCGGAATTCAGTTATCACAATGTATCAACTAAGTTAAAGCCGTACATATTAAAGTCATACATGAATCTTTTCGATTTTGGCAAGGGTAACATCCAAAGCGATCCTTTCTTTGAGGACCCGAATGGAGGTGACTATCACCTTAAATCTTATTCTCGGTGTATAGATGCCGGTGATCCAAACTCAGACTTTTGGCAAGAACTTGAGGATAATGGGCAAAGAATAAATATGGGCGCTTTTGGAAATACCCGAGGCGCCACTAAGACTTTGGATGAGGATGGAGACGGAGCAAAGGATTATCTTGAAGGGCTGATGGATAGAGACCTTAATGGTAAACAGGATTGGTTGGATAAGCAAACCGGCGTTTTCATATCAGCGGCGGGGAATAAAGAAATTTGGATTGCCATGGAGGGGGATGCAAATACGCCTTTGGCATTTAAGGAAATAGGGGCTATTGAGCAAACTGATCCGAACATTTCAGGATTCCTCCTGCCTATATCGCACATCTTATATGGATTCTGGGGTTTTAAAATCATTGGTTTAAATCACGGCGCTAAAATAACAGTTAAGATACATTTCCCCCAAAAACTTTTTGAGCCTCAAGGCTATCTTGCCTATGATCCCTATACTGGTTGGGTAGAAATGTCTATAAGCCAGGATGTATCAGGCGGGATCATTTCCATTGATTTATCTGATGGGGATACAGGTGATATGGACCGGACACCCAATGGCTCTATTTCTCATATTGGAGGCATCGGCGTTGACTTCCCCATTCATGAGGATCTTGGCTCCATTGATTGTTTTATCCGGTCTGTAGAAGTCAACACAAAAAAATTGAATCTAAAATAGAAAATGTTCAAACCATAAGCTTATTTACGCCCCAATCTTTGCTGTTTCGTTGAACCTTTTCCACAATTCTTCCCCTTTCGATGGATATTCTTCGCCGGAAGTCATAGTGACGGCCAAAAAGCCCATTGTTGGGCCTCAGTCACATTATTAAAGAATTGATAACCACCAAGAAAAAATGAATGAATAATAAGACTCTGTAATGGAATTTGACTTCATTGTTTTATAAATATATACTTTTCAATAAATAATATGTCCCCGGCAAATTACGTGGCATTTCGTTATAAAAATGTATAAAAGCAAATTTATGGCATCATAAAATGGAACAATAAATTAAAAAAATTGTTAATGAATTAAAAAGAAAAATATCTGATAAATATAAAATTTATAAAATAAGAGTTTTTGGTTTATCAGCATACGTGATCCGCAGAGTAGATTCGGATATATTAACAGGATAATTATAGAGAGAAGGGTAGGGGGCGTGATGAGCTAAGCAGGGCTGAATCATTGCGCTAAAGTGAATCTTCAAGGCTGAAAGAACTTAAAATGAGCATTACCGGTTAATGGTCATTTAAGGGGTGATTATGAAAAAAGTTATGGTATACTTTATTGTGTGTGTGCTCAGTGGGTTGTTTTTACCTTCATGTTTGGAAAATCAGATGGCCGATAATAAAAGAAACTTCGACTGGGGAAAGAATAGCGCCGCTATGGTGCAGCAATTACGCACATATGGAATTAAGGATGTGCGGGTGCTTAAAGCCATGAGTACTATACGGCGACATAAATTCATCCCTGAAGAATATCTCGGCCTTGTGGCCTCTTATGGGGATCATCCTTGTCCTATCGGTTATAATCAGACCATCTCCCAGCCTTATATTGTCGCCTATATGACAGAAAAGTTAAACGTTCAACCCGGTGAAAGGGTTCTTGAAATTGGTACCGGGTCAGGATATCAAGCGGCTGTTTTAGCTGAGTTGGGTGCGCAGGTTTACAGCATTGAGATTATTCCCGAATTGGCTGATCATGCCCGTAAAGTTTTAGCGGCTGAAGGATATGAACGGGTCAAGGTGCTGGCGGGCGATGGATATAAAGGTTGGCCGGAATATAGTCCTTTTGATGCTATTATTGTAACATGCGCCCCGGAAGATATCCCACAAAATTTAGTAAATCAATTGAAGGAAGGTGGGCGAATGATTCTACCCCTGGGTGGCAGCGGCAGGCAGCGTCTAGTTATACTTCAAAAAAAAGAGGGACGCATTCAGAAAACCGATGATCTTCCGGTGCGATTCGTGCCAATGGTACACGGCTCCTAAGAAGTATCCCGCCTAATTTATGCTACTTTCATTTTATCAGATCAAGTCGAACAACTGAGGAAGATTAGTGTACAGGTGCAAATAATGAAGAATGAAGTCAAAATAGATAAATAAAAGGTAGTTATTTTTCTATTTTTTATTTAAGCTGCAATAATGGTAATGGGGCAATAAAAGACAATGTATCTTTTAGATTTATACTTTGAAAGCAGTAAAGGTGTTGACAACCTTTGTTTTATTAAGGAAAATGGAAAATTAAGGAAATGGACGCAGATTTCTTCGGATTGCTCCAATCTTGAATTACTGCAATTACTGGCTTTAGCTTGTGGAGGAGCTCATCTATATAAGCATCTCCCTTGTGACGGGCAATGGTTTTTCCGCAAATCGATCCTTCCTCTAAGACTTGAATGCGCGATGGATTCTCATCCTCATGATGAAAGTTCACGGCCGCTTTCGGGCTCCGGGATATTAATAGATCCTGAGGGGAAAATGAAACTATTAAAGAAAAAAGATTGCCGTTTTTTGCCTTCCAATCTTTTTCATCGAACTCCCAATATTAACCGAAGCGCTTCCCGCTATTTTATCCTCGGCTATGGCGCTGAACTGAGACCGCACCATCAAACGGATGATTTTGATTTTATTGACCCCTTTTTCCGCGTGACTCGCTTTCATTCGCTGTTCAGTAAGCAAGCCCGCCTTACGGACCCCATTGCTTTCTTAAGTCTGATTCATTTCAAAGGTGTCCGGTATAAACGCCTATCGCCGAATCACGCCATGCAGCGTTTGTGCCGCTTGTTCAAAGAATATCTTTCTATAGACACTGCCCCTTGGAAGGAGAAGCCCTGTGATTTTACCAGGGAATGGTCACAATTGAAGCCCTGGCAGCAACGTGCGGCACTGCCGGCCCTTGACGCGGCGCGACATTTACTGGATGCTTTTCCAAAAAGCAGAAAACCGCTGGATATGCCTGGATTGGTTTTGTTGAACTGCCCTGACAGCTTTTGTGGGGAAAAGATCTTGCCCCAATGGATCATGCTCATGGATCAACTCCTGCCGAAAATGCAATTTGTCATCACCCTTTCTGCTGCATGCCATTCGCATATCCCTGGCGAAGTGCAAAAAAAGAGCTTACTCAGACCCGATAGAGATGATCAGAAGCAGGAAAAAGCGCCGGCTCGTATGCCACCCGGGGTAATTCTTCTCATAGACATAGACAGCCGCTTACCTAACCTGGCCATGATGAAACTCAGCCGTTATTTCAAAGAACAGGGGCGAAAGGTGATTTTAGACCGCAAAGAAAGCTTTCTCCCAGGCGCCGAGGCGGTTTACGCAAGCTGTGTTTTTTCCTTTTCCTCCTCGCAAACACGCACCGAAGAATTGCGGCGATACTATGGCCAATCGCTCATCCTTGGCGGTTCCGGGGTGGATATACAAATGCGGCTCCCGGATGAAATAGAGAAATTGCCTGCCGACTATACTCTTTATCCTGAACTGGAGGATCGGGCCATAGGTTTTATAACTCGCGGCTGTCCGTTTCATTGTCCCTTTTGCATAGTCCCTCGTAAAGAAGGCAACATCCATCAGGTCGCCGACATAAAGACCTTGTTGGGCAATGGGCGCCATAAGCTTATCCTTCTTGATGATAATATTTTGTCGCATCCCAAAGCGGAGGAATTTCTTGAAGAAATGGTCAAGCGTAATCTACAGATTAATTTTACTCAGACCCTTGATGTTCGGTTCATAAATAAAGAAAAAGCGCAACTTATCCGACTCATTCACTGTGCCAATACCAAGTTTACCCGAACCAATTATCATCTCAGTTTAAATGATAATAAAAATCTTGATTTGGTTCGACAAAAGTATGAGATGCTGGGATTTACCCGTGTAGATAATGTTGAATTTATATGCATGTATGGATATAATACCACTCTGGCTGAAGATGTAGAGCGCTTCCGCTTTTTAAAGTCTTTGCCCGGAGCTTATGTGTTTGTTCAGGAATACCGGCCAATCTCCGGCGGCCCTCCCACCGATTTGACGGGCTATTTTAATGACAGGGCGGATGAACTTATCAATGAGCTGGTCGGGATCATATTCACGCAGAATATGAAAAGTATGGAAAAATATTACCATTGGCTGTGCAAGCGTTATGTTCGAACCTTTGGTAAATTACATATGGGGTTGGTGGATACCCTCTTCAGATATAATAATCGACACCGAAAAGGGCAATATATGGCCACCATGGCCGGAACGATTAAAAAAACAGCTAAGGTCAACTAAAGAAAATGGATAAACCCCAACAAGAAATTATATTTTGTTCTGAGCAAGAAGTAGAAAAAATTAAAAAGATTGCCTATAGCAGAACCGCAAGCATTTGGAGGATTAAACGAGCCAAAATTATTTTAGGGACTCTGGAAGGTAGAAGCGTCGATCAATTAGTCTTTGATGTGCGTGTTACGCCTACCTCCATAAAAAAATGTCAACAAAGATTCATCCAAAAGGGATTAAAGTATTTTGAAGGATCAACCAGAAGACCGACAAAGCGTGAAGCATCTGTGGAAAGAATGCTGGCCTTTTTGGAGCATCCGCCGTCTCAAAGCTCCGGGCAATGGGATGAATTGACGGTTCACTATATTGGCCATGATTTTACCGCTTCACAAATAAAAAAGATCAGACGCCTTATTAAATCCCACCCGGAATACACCAGGGTCGAAATTGGCCGGCAAGTCTGTCTTTTATGCGGATTGTATCAATCTAATGGGATGATGAAACAGGCAGCCGTATACCATATTCTCAAACGAATGGACATGGACAATATTATAACCTTACCACCTTCTAAAAAATATGCAAAACATACAAAACATACAAAACACATCCAAATGTGCTCCGAACCGCCGGCAGTAACAAATTTCAAGCTCAGTGAATTGGAACCGCTCCGGTTTATTCCGGTTAAGACACAAAAGGACTCCGCTCTTTGGTTTGAACTCTTAAACCGCTATCATTATATATCCGGCTCTCGTATATACGGCGCTCAGATGCGATATCTTGTTTATAGCGGCAAAAACACAGCAGACCCTATTTGCATGCCCCATCAGTCTACGGGCAAATTACTTCTCAAAGGCGGCCAAGAACATTCTGCCGATGATTGGAAAAAGCAGGACTTACAAATACAGAGAGGGGAACATTTACTTGCTGTTCTTGGTTTTGGGGCCTGTGCCTGGCGCCTATCCGGGCGGGATGAGTTTATCGGCTGGACCGATGAGCAACGGGTTGCCAACCTCAATTTAATCGTTAATAATGTTCGATTTCTTATCCTGCCCTGGATTAAATCTAAAAATCTAGCTTCCCGCATTCTTGGCGGCATAGCTAAACTATTACCCCACGACTGGGAGGCACGGAATAATTATAAACCTGTTTTGCTTGAAACATTTGTTCAGTTGGATCAATTCAAGGGCACCTGCTATCGAGCCGCCAATTGGATTCAAATCGGGACAACGCAGGGCTATAGTCTTTATAATAAACAGAAAAAAATGATCCCGACCAAGGCAATTTTCCTCTACCCCCTCCACAAACATTTTCGCCGGATTCTTTGTAATAATCACCCGGGAGGCTCGTCCTGCAGCCGTCGAACACTCTAAAGGTATCCATTCAGTCCCCTCAACTCCTCCCCCTTGATGAGGGAGGCTGGGTGGGGGTGAAATAAAGCATCACCCTCCCCTAACCTCTCCCATCAAGGGAGGAGGACTGAATGGTTACCTCTGAAGAGCTTAAGGCCATTAAGTTGAGCCATCGCTTTGCCATTAATACAGCAATACAGCGCGGCAAACATCAAGCCCTCGTTGGTTTATCTATTTGAGCGGTCCATGTGGCGTGTAAATTGAAGAAGCTCCTATGGCAATATAAAATTAAACGTATTCGCTATGGTAAAACTATGATAAAATGATGTCGGGCTTTATATAGAGATTTTTATAATGTAGATATCTTATTGAATTCCCCATAACTTTCCAAAATAAGTATAAGCAGGAGTAAAAATAATGGAAAAAGAAAAATATATTCAACGAACCCTTGAGTATTGGAATTCATTATGGAGGCAATGGGATAATCTGGTTTTTGAGGTAGGTGATGAAGAGGGCAAATATGCTGTTCAGGATGCACATTGGGAACCGCCTTATTTTGACGGATTTACGCTTGCGGAAGACCTTGATCAAATAGCGGTTGATATGCTTCCCCTTATTGATGATGTCTATGCTCCGGCTAAGAATCCCGTTCTGTTTTCTGAAGCTCTGGAGGAGATAGCTGCAAACATCACTTCCTACCCCGAGTGGATGGAAGTTGAATCTGATGAAGGAAGTACATTGGGGGTGAACACTACTCGCTGCATATTGAAATGGCTGTGGCTTTCGTCGCGAAATGATTCGCATCCCGGCCAAGCATTCCTGGATAAGGTTTATGAGATTGAAGACAACTTGAGTATGATAAGTCTGGATGAAAATGAGAGCGTTGATTTCTTTACAAAAAAACTTCCGAATGAAGTCTGCCGGGAAATCTATGAGTGCTTTAAAAGCGATAAGTGCAGGAATAATTTTGACAACGTTTATACAAGCCGGCACAAGATTAAACATCTTTATGAGAAACAATTCAATCCCGCCGAATATCTTGAAACATGCAGGAAGCACCTTGCAGAGAACTGGCATTACGGCCTGCCCCTGGTTAATGATGCTGTTAATCAGGGTGATTATCAAAAGGCGGAGTCATTGCTTGAGGAAACCTTTTCCAGATCCCTGAATAAGGGAAACAACGAAACATGGTTTCCGGAAACCTCCCTGCTGCTTGACAAACGGTCTTACTTCCGTGAGGGCAATAAAGAAGAAATTAGCGGCTTATTGGAATTATGGGCGGATGTATCGAAGAAGCGAGGCAATACAAAACGAAGCGTTGCCGCGAAACTACAGAGTGTAATCTTTCAAACCCCTGAAGATTGGAGTGCGGTTATTGGTGAATATAAAAAGACTCAAAATTCAGAGTTGAAAAAGGCAATCGATCCGCTGTTTGCGCAATGGCAAAACGAAATGGCCCGACGAAGCATCCCCCGTATTACGAATGCCCTTTTTTCCTCCGAAACATGGATACACTGGTTGATTGAAGCTGAACCGGATATAACAGGTAAGAGGGAATGGTTCACGGAAAAACTCAGTGTATGGCTTGATCATTTAAAGAAGGACACAAATATTTTTGTAAAACAATGGCCAAGCTTGGCGCGATTAACAAAAGACGTGCCCGGGAGCGAGAAACTTAACAAGCAATATCCGACTTTCTTCAAGATCGTCCTTCCTGATGATTACACAATGTCTCTGCTCTATAAAGCGCGATGCAGCGGGCTGCAAAAAATGGGAGTGGATTCTTGTCTTTCAACTATTATGGATATCTGGAAAAATCATTTGCGAAGTATCATTCCTGATCCGGCAAATGCACATAAATCGGATTATACATATCACACCCAATGGATGAAAGCCCTATATGAGCTGAGTCACAAAGATTATCATAGTATACTAAACCAATGGCATCTAAACCACTGCCGGCGTCGTAATTTATGGCGGGATATGAGGACTCAAGGTCTGCCTTTATAAATTTAAATATCTCGGCCGCAAAAGAGATGGTCCCTTTTTTCCTGCAATTTATTGGGTATTTATGGAAGTTTATCCCCGGATTTCTGAATTCTATGAAAAATTTAAATAAAAAAAAATTTATTTAATATAAAAGAAAGACGAAAACCTCGCATTGACCCTAATATATCCATGATGAAAAGATATTTTCTCAATGTGGAAAAAATAAGGTTGGATTTTATATCTTTTTATAAGGAGGTATTAACTTTTTGAACATGGGGTAATGTTTAGTATTAAGGGTCTTTAGCTCTGCGTTGTGGACTAGCGCTGTTGCAGCCATAAGCGCGTCCGCCAAGCCCACCCCATGAGACCTGTGATAATCACGTTTTAACATCCCTCCAGCTTTGGCAATCTCAATCGTGATAGGAAATACAGGGAACAATGAGATGAATTCGTCTAACTTCTCTTTTTCATCATCCTTTACACCTGCAAAAAGTTCCGCAACAGCGATGGAAGAAAGTGCAATTTCATGAAGGTGCTTCTTTAGATAAATAACCGCCTTGTTATATCCTCGAAGGAAATCA
This sequence comes from Pseudomonadota bacterium, assembly GCA_030625085.1. Taxonomy (GTDB): domain Bacteria; phylum SZUA-182; class SZUA-182; order DTGQ01; family DTGQ01; genus DAOURK01. The sequence goes on along the minus strand of DAOURK010000084.1, from coordinate 8,779 downwards.
ACAACCACGTCAGTATCAACAAGAATTATCTTCTTCATTTAGGATTTCCTATCCCAACCAGACCTGATCTTAGAGAAATCAGGAAGATCATCCCTATCTTTCCACATCCCCGCAGCTCTTTCCAGGGCGCCCTGGCGTTGGGTTTTGCTAAACTTTGCAATTAGAGAATCGATAGCTTCACGAATGAGCTCACTTTGGTTTTTCCCTCTTTCATCGGAGAGTGCTTTCAAAGCATCTCTTTCCTGTTCAGTCAAATATATCTGAGTCCGTATCATGATGTATCCATCCTTCAATGTATACACCATAGTAATACATTATACTCTCGCTGTCAAGTTTAAAGAGTAGATCTACTGATTAAAACAAATGGTTGAGAGCGCTTTGTCTTGACCTTCACCGGTGAGAGATAAGCAGAAGGGTTTGGGCCCGGCGGAGGACACATTGAAGGCATTGCTCAAAGGTCCGGGGATCTAAGGCGGCAAAGGATTCATCCAAGATGATAAGATCAGCCTTTTACAGCAGGGTGCGGGCCATATAGAGGCGGCTCTTTTCCCCGTGGGATAGTTGCCAGCCGGTCTCCCCCATCAAAGGGGAAGAACTGAGGGGACTGAATGGTTACAATTTCTGTAATAAAAAAGAAAGGGGACAACAAGAATTAATTTTTTCCAACAATACAGTATCTAAAAATGACTGCGATGTATATATCCAAAGGGTTGATGCCAACTCGCCCGATCCCGGCGTAAAATGTAAAAATAATATCTTTAGTGATTCCAATTGTGCCCTTTGGGTCTTTTCTGATAACAACAGCGATTATAGTATAGATGCAAATAATATAGATCAGGTCATTCCGGAATTCAGCTATAATAATGTATCAACTAAGTTAAAGCCATACATATTAAAGTCATACTTGAATCTTTTCAATTTTGGCACGGCCAACATCCTAACCAATCCTTTCTTTAAGGACCCGAATGGAGGTGATTATCACCTTAAATCTTATTATCGGTGTATAGATGCCGGTGATCCAAACGCAGACTTTTGGCAAGAACTTGAGGATAATGGACAAAGAATAAATATGGGTGCTTTTGGAAACACCCCGGGCGCTACCAGGACTTTGGATGAGGATGGGGATGGAGCAAAGGATTACCTTGTATTTTTTTGCTTGATTTACATAAAATTAATGTGTCAATATTGGCAAACGGTTAGTTAAAACATCTAAGGTCTATTTCACTGCTGTGGGCATTTTATGTTATTTAACAGGGCTGAAAGATCCTGGACACGCCGCAGGCATATAAACCTGCCAAATAAACTCACCTTTTATATAGATTTATAGAATTGATACTATGAGAGTAGCCACAGATATTGGCGGGACCTTTACTGATATTGTTACTTTTGATAAGAAGGGCCTCAGAGGACAAAAGGTGCTTTCTACCCCTCGGCAACCGGATAGCGCCATAGTGGAAGCTCTCAAGGAGATGCCTAAGGTAACTTCCTTTTCTCATGGGACCACTATAGCTACAAACGCCCTTTTGGAAAGAAAGGGAGAAAAAGTTGCTTTTCTGGTGACTAAAGGTTTTCAAGACCTTTTGTATATTGGCAGGCAAAAAAGGCCAAGATTATATGATTTTAATTGTGCGCCCTCAGAACCTGTTGTGGATCAATCCCTTTGTTTTGAAGTCCCCGAGCGTTTAGCGCAGGATGGATCTATTCTTTTACCCCTTTCAATGGAGGAGGCAAGAATTCTTGCCGGGAAAATAAAAGAGCAAGGGATAAAGGTAGCAGCTATATGCCTTCTTTTCTCCTATAAAAATCCAACCCATGAATTACTCTTGGAAAAAGCCTTACAAAAAGAGGGGATCTTTGTCTCTCGATCCTCTTATATTGTCCCTCAATTCAGGGAGTATGAAAGGGCTTCGACAACTTCTATTAATGCGTATGTTCAGCCGGTTTTGCAAAATTATCTTAAAAGAATTCATCTTTTTCTAAAGGATACCAGTAACCTGGCCACTTATTTTGTAATGAAATCAAATGGAGGGGTAGCTACACCGGAAGAGATTTTTCCTGTAGAAGTTATTCTCTCCGGTCCTTCCGGAGGAGTTGCCGGGGCTACTCTTCTTGGGAGAAAGATTGGCCGGCCCAATTTGGTAACTTTTGACATGGGGGGAACAAGCGCGGATTTTTCAGCAATTATTGACAATACCCCATTAATAACTGATACAGGAGAAATTGATACATTACCTATCCAGCTTCCCATGATTGATATCACTACTATAGGAGCAGGTGGAGGTTCAATAGCCTGGATTGACAAAGGGGGCGCTTTACGAGTTGGACCAATGAGCGCCGGAGCTGCCCCCGGACCAGCGTGTTATGATTTAGGTGGAGAGCAGCCAACAGTGACTGACAGTAATCTTTTAGCAGGTCTCCTTCATCCGGAGTCTTTTTCGAAAACTGGTGTATCTATTAATAAAGAGCGATCTCAAGAGGTAATAGTGAGATTAGCCAAAAGTATTCATTTCGGGCTGGAAGACACTATAATAGGTATTCGTTCCGTAGTAAACGCTAATATGCTCAGGGGGATAAGAAGAGCAACTATGGAAAAAGGAATAGATGTTCGCCAATGCTCTTTACTCGCTTTTGGCGGGGCAGGGCCGCTGCATGCTGCAGATTTAGCCAGAGAGCTTAACATGAAGGAGGTAATTATCCCTCCTTTGGCTGGTGTGTTTTCCGCCTTGGGTATTCTATTGGCAGATATAAAAATAGATTTGAACCAGAGTCTGCTTTCTCCATTAGGAGACGAAGCAATTGAACAAATAGAAAGTATCCTTAATGGATTTCGGAAAAGGGCCCTTGATTCCCTAAAAAAACAGGGAATAACTGATAAAGATATAGGAAAGAAAAAGATCTTTTCCCCAATGCTGGCCATGCGCTATCAAGGGCAAAGTTTTCATCTTTCTATACCCTATAGAAAAGATTTTGATTTAAAATCTCTTTTTCAAAAAGCCTATAAGGCCCGTTTTGGATATGTCCTTTCTGAAGAAAATGTTCTTGAAGTAGTTAATGTTCATCTTTTTACCTGTGTCTCAAGACAAAACAAGGTATTCCCCAATATCTTTTCCAAGGAAATTTCTGAACCAATAAAACCAATAGCAGAGAGGGAAATTTTACAGGGTCAGGGTAAAGGATTGATAAAAGCACCTGTCTTTAAAAGAGGCGGTTATTTTAGTGATAAAGTAAGAAAAGGGCCTGCCGTAATTGAAGATGAAGGAAGCACCATTTATGTACCATCAGATTTTTCTTTTCGATATGAAAAAAATGGGTGTTTAATTTTAGAGAGAAATTTATGAAAAAACTTGATCCGGTAACTCTTGAGGTTTTTAAACATTTAATTTTAGCCATTCCGGAAGAAATGGGTGCCAATCTTCGTCGCACAGCCTTTTCAGATAATATCAAAGAAAGAATGGATGAAAGCTGTGCCCTATTTGATGCACGGGGGCGTCTTATTGCTCAGGCCGAACATATACCGGTCCATCTTGGGGCAATGCCCTCTGCTGTGGAAAATGTCATGAGAGATTTTCCACAACTTGAACCCGGGGACCAGATCATTGTGAATGATCCTTACCGAGGTGGGTCCCACTTACCTGATATTACATTAATCGCCCCTTTTTTCCGGCAAGATAAGTTGAAAGGGTATGTGGGAAACCGGGCCCATCATGCCGACGTTGGAGGAAAAACTCCCGGATCTATGCCTGGTATAAGTGTTCATTTGCAGGAAGAGGGAATTATTATTCCACCAACCTTATTCCTTCGGGCCGGTGAAATACAAAAAGGAGTACTGGATACAATTAAGAGGGAAACTCGGAACCCTGTTGAAAGAATAGGTGATTTAAATGCTCAAGTAGGGGCTAACATATTGGGAGTTTCATGCTGCCTTGAATTTATAGAGAATTATAGTGAAGAAAAATTTGATTCTTTTGTAGATTCAATTATTGATTATTCAAAACAGCGCGTTGCGGCCCATTTAAAGCTATTACCTGAAGGTACGGCCTCTGCGGTTGATTATTTAGAGGGAGACAAACCTATTCCCATCCACTTAACTTTGCAGATTGATAAAAATAAAATCACTGTTGATTTTCAAAAGACTGCTCCTCAATCTCCGGGAAACCATAACGCACCCTTGAGTGTTACTAAATCGGCAGTTTATTATGTAATCCGCTGTCTTCTCCCTTCGGATATTCCTCCTAATTATGGTTGCTATGAAGCGATCGAGGTTAAGGTGCCTCCCCAAAATCTTTTAAATCCTCAATTTCCGGCAGCAGTCAGTTCCGGGAATGTGGAGACCTCTCAACGTATTGTTGATGTGTTACTTTTGGCTTTCTCCCAAATTATATCAGATCGTATCCCGGCGCAGGGCCAAGGCACCATGAATAATATCGCCTTCGGGTGGGAGGGGAAAACCTATTATGAGACTATAGGCGGAGGCATGGGCGCTACATCAGAACATGACGGAGCAGACGGTGTACAGGTCCATATGACCAATACTGCCAATACTCCTGTTGAGGCCCTGGAGAATACCTTCCCGGTTCGTATAGTGAAATATTCTTTGCGGAAAAATTCCGGTGGGAAAGGGAAATATCGAGGGGGAATGGGCATTTGCCGGGAATTCTTTTTTTTAAAGGATACCACTGTATCTATTCAATCAGAACGGCGCAAGTTCCCCCCAAAAGGGTTAGCCGGCGGATCTGATGGTAAGTGCGGAATAAACTTGCTTTATCGCTCTGATGGAACAAAGATTAGCCTCCCAGGAAGAATAACCTTCCAAGCCCACCAGGGGGAAACATTGGTTATTGAAACTCCTGGGGGTGGAGGATGGGGAAGCAAGGTAGAATCATGAGAAATTTCCAGTTTGGCCTGGTCTCCGGCGAAAGGGGTGGGAAAGTTGTTAAGTATCCTGAGGGGAAAAGGCTTGAATTTACCCGGGAAGGGAATGATGAATGCGACCATGCTCATGGCAGCGGCTGGGTTAAGATTAAGGAAAAAGACCTGCTGGATGGCGAATTCAGGTTCCATGGAGAATCTGGTAAAAAGATTTGTAAAGTACCTTACCCAAGAGTCTTTTTATGAACTTCCATTATAATATCAGGGGGGCTCAATGTTTAATAAAAAAATGTTTGGTGATATGAGAAGAGCAGGTATGAGTGTCGGGCTATCAAAAAGAGAAGATGAACTTGACAAAATAACCTGCGGTGATAACAGTCATGGTTTCTTACTAACCCTTATCTTTACTCGGTTCCTTGATAATCTTTATATAGCCTTCTAACTATTTGCCTAATAGATAATATTCGCAAATAAAAGATCTTGCAATTCAAAATATTTTTCTTTGTCAGTATCGTCTGGATCTCCAAACATCATTTTTTGCTCTAAGTATAGGTATTCATTACTTAACTCCTCAAATTGAGATCTGTTTAACTTAGCTGGAATTTCAAAATCATCATCTTCAAACTCTTCTTCATCCCATGATTCATGCTTTAAAGTATAATATATGTAACCATATTCTTTAAAAAGTGCTCTATCATCTCATCTTTTTAAATGCTTCTAATAATTTTTCCGGAAAATCATCAGGCAGAGGAGGATTTCCGGAACCAGAAGTAAAAAAAATATTATCCGGATCAAAGTCATCTTCATTATAATCAAATGGCTTCAAACCCTTTTTAGATTTCCCCTTTTTAGTTTTTTGTAAGGTTGCTAATATTTTTTTGTACTTTTCAACACCGCCGCAATCCTGTGGAATACAGGGCGAATACAGGAGAATTATTCAAAAAGACTTTCAGGCGCGCATTTACCTTTCCGGCATTTGCATTCCGCCGGGCCGCAGTCCATTGTGCCGGGCCTGCACTCCATTGTGCACATGATGCCCTCGCAGTCGGGTTTTTCAGCCACAGGAACACATGCGTCCGGGTGGCAGCACTGCTTAGGGACACAATCCGCATCAAACAAAAAAATTACTATCTTTAGATTTAAATATCATTAGAAAATCAGAATTACGTGAAATCCAATCTTTTGAATTAGGCTGATTTTCTGAAGATTCAGATGAAGTGGTGCTTCCTCTTGCAAAAGTTAAAGCATAAAATATGAGTAAGAGCTAGATTTATTATAAATAAATAAAAAAATTTGATATAATAGCAGAATATTTTAATGATAAGAAAGGTAAATCCTGATTATATCAACATTGTATCATGAAATCATAAACTATAAATCAATGATGAAAAGAATACTCTATATTCTTATTCTGTGTTGTTTGATTATTATTTCCCCGCACCTAAAAGCAAGAGGTTCTGCTTCTTCTCTATCTGTTAGTGATTATTACACAGCACTCGCCCCGAATAAGGAGCATCCAAAAACCGTTCAAGAAATTCTACAACAACTTCGGGATCACCATTATCAGAAATTGACGGTTGGTGACCATTTGTCAAACAGGATATTTGAGCGATATCTTGATTTGCTAGATCCTACCCGGAGCTATTTTCTTGCTCAAGACATTGCTGATTTTGAAACATACCGCAACAACCTGGATGATTCGTTAAAAGCAGGCCAACTAAAGCAGGCATTTACCATGTATAACCGCTACCAGCAAAGGCGCATCGGGCGGTATATTTTTTTGGTAAACCTTCTTGAACAAGGTCTTCAGGGAATACAATTAGATGATGAGGAAACATTAAAGACCGAGAGAAAAAAATCATCGTGGCCTTCAAATACTGCCGCATTTGATGAACTGTGGCGCAAGCGACTGGAAAATAGCGTTTTAAACCTTAAGCTGTCGGACAAACCAACGGATAAAATAGCCGAGATTCTTATCAAGCGTTATCGCAATGCGCTTAACCAGATTCGTCAGACCAAAAGTGAGGATGTCTTTGAAATTTATATGAATGCATTAGCAAAAACCTATGATCCTCATACACAATATTTGCCCCCACGTGTGTATGAGAATTTCAATATTAATATGAGTTTATCACTTGAAGGTATCGGTGTACTTTTGCAGAATGAGAATGAGTATACGAAAATAGTTCGCGTGGTTCCTGGGGGACCTGTTGATAAAGGGAAGCTGCTTAAGCCTGAAGACCTTATAGTTGGTGTGGGGCAGGGCCATGACGGAGAAATTGTGGATGTAGTGGGCTGGCGTCTTGATGATGTAATACAGCTCATACGCGGGCCGAAGGAATCGATTGTACTGCTTGAAGTTATTCCTGCGGATGCGGAAGATGTTCACCAGAGAAAAATTGTTGAAATCGTCAGAAACAAGGTGAAGTTGGAGGAACAGGCAGCACAGAAAAAGATTATCAGGATTAAAACCAGGGGCCGCACCAGTATTATCGGTGTAATCGAAATTCCTACCATCTATTTGGATTTTAATGCACTGAAGGCAGGTAATCCGGATTATAAGAGTACATCACGCGATGTTGAGCGCATAATAAAAGAGTTGGTGAATAAGAATGTTGAAGGTATTATAATTGATCTGAGGGATAATGGCGGGGGTCTTTTACAGGAAGTAGCTGCTTTGGTCGGCCTGTTTATTAAAAAGGGCCCCATTGTTCAAATCCGAAATGCAGACGGCAGCGTAGACAAGCTTAATGATCCTTATCCTAAAATTTTATATAGTGGACCTCTGGCAGTACTAGTCAACCGCGTGAGTGCATCGGCAACTGAAATATTCGCCGGGGCAATCCAAGACTATGGGCGTGGTATTATAATAGGAGAGCAGACTTTTGGCAAAGGTACGGTGCAATCAATGATCCCTCTTCATAATAATGGACAGTTGAAAACAACTATAGCCAAGTATTATCGTATCTCCGGAGAAAGCTCGCAACATAAAGGTATTACTCCTGATATTTACTATCCAAGTAAATATGACAAGGAAAGAATCGGCGAAAGCGCTCTTTCCGGAGCTTTGCCGTGGGATACAATTGATTCTGTGCCCCATACAACGTATTATGATCTGATAAATATAGTCCCCCGTTTGCAAAAGAAGCATAAAACACGAATGCAGTCAAATCCTGACTATGCCTATCTACTCGAGATAATTGAGCATCTGGAAAAAATAAGAGGGAAAACCGAGATTCCCTTAAAGGAAGCTACCCGCAAAAAAGAAAAATTAGACGCCGAAACATCTCGACTTGCCCTGGAGAACAAACTTCGTATAGCCAAAAATTTAAAACCATTAAAAAAGCTTGCTGACATTGAGTCTGAGGAAACAAAAGAGCCAAAAGAGAGATCATCAGATGAAGATCCCTTGTTGATTGAGGTAGGGCATATCCTTCTTGATTTTATTTCGTTCCTATCAAAAAAATAGATAATTTACAATTCTAAATAAAATTATGCATTTTAAGATAACTTATAACTGATAACCATTTGTTTTTAAGGGTGAGAAGGCGAGAGGGTAATATTAATAGAAAAGCCGAAAAATAATAACTATAAATTATAACCAAGTTATAATTTATAACAAAAGAAGGTTTCACTGTATGAGCAATATTTTTCTGGACAGCAACTGCATGGAGAAAAGGACAATAGTATTCAAAAAAATTGAGCAAAATTGGATAGACTTCCCCACAAACTGGAATTGGGTAGCAATTTCAGCCTATTTAATTTATCTGAAAGGAGGGTTCTTGATAGGTAGGCCAGTCATCAACAGAGGGTTCAAAGCCAAGTTCGGCCGGCCCATTTTCAGGTAAATTGGGAGGATCTCTTGAAGGTTTTTGTTGCCAGATGCCAAGATGTTTAAGTATCTTTTTTA
>DAOURK010000020.1 GCA_030625085.1 Pseudomonadota bacterium | reverse complement strand
CGTAATTTTATGCTTAAATCATGAGGATTTAGATCTACTTATACTCGGACAGGCTGAATTATACAAAACTGCCATTATTTGAAGAACCTTATTAGAGAAGTACTTGCGGATTTTCCAACTGAATTTTTTTATTATAGATTAATGCCGATAAGAACTTATATCATCACATCATACTTTCAATATTCTAACTTTATGATCCAATTTTTCTTTTAATGAAGGTAAGAAGGCGATCAGATACGATATGATACTGCAAAACAGGGTGATAATACAATGAGGCAAAGAAAAAGAAGTAACATTATGAGAGTAAAAAGAATATTTAATTACTTTAGTATTATTTGTGTCTTCTCTCTTTTTATGACAAACGCTTTCAGCCTAAGAAATAATGCCATAGCATGTATGGAGAATATTGAATGTTTAGAGAAAGAGTATTGTAAAAAGGCGGATGGAGATTCTGATGGTGAGGGGGAATGCTCTCATCGACCAGATAACTGTCCTTTTTTGCTAAAACCCGTTTGTGGCTGTGATGGATTAACCTACCCTAATTCATGTACTGCAGCAACAAATGGTGTAAATGTTGATTACTTCGGAGAATGTAAAGATTGTACTAGCAATGCTGAATGTTCAGTGGGAGAGTTATGTAAAAAAGAGGCAGGAGATTGCTACGAAAAAGGGATCTGCAATGAAAGACCGGATGCATGTATTCAGGTATCAGATCCTGTTTGTGGATGTGATGGGATAACCTATTCAAACCCATGTATGGCGGAGCTTACCGGTATAAATATTGATCATTACGGAGAATGTAATGAATGTGTGGAGAATGATGAGTGCTCGGAGGGAGAATTTTGTAAAAAAGATCAAAGGGATTGTAATGGAAAAGGAGTTTGTTCTGATCGCCCCGATACATGCCTGCAAGTAAGTGAGCCTGTTTGCGGATGTGATGGTTTAATCTATCCCAATTCTTGTATAGCAGCATTAAATGGGATAAATATTGCTCCATGGAGGAAATGTTTTAGAGCTCGAAACTTAATGAAAAATAGGTCAAAAAGACAAAATTACCGTAAATATAGAGAACATCAAAGTAAGAATTGACATTTGGGAGCTGAAGGAGACCTTGAAACTATAGTATAGCATCTAAGTGCTATTTTTCACTTATCGGCTCCTGAAAATATCATTTCTATAATAGTATCTACCTCATCCCTTGTTGGTGTCCATTTAAATCTTTCATGATACTTTTTTTGTGCTATTTTGGGAGAAAGATCAACAACATTTTTAGGTAAAGTAAGATCCGGCAAGTCCATCATTTGCGCAGCCAATGCCCCCTCACTGTGAAATTTCTCCTGATCGATACGACCATCCGAACTAAAAGACACTATCGTATAGTTCACATTAATTATTTTAACAGGTCTTCGATTCTCAAGCTCAACACACACTATTGCACATTTTATACGTTCACCAGCATATTCGGGGAAGGATTCATTAGGATCATTTTTGGAGAGCCGGTCAAATCTACTGAGAGGAATCTTTATGATAGAGTTATCAGGATTAAAAAAGAAAACACGAAGACTAATACTCATCTATCGATCTCCATAGTAGATAGTAGGATAGCAACTCACTCCTCTTATTATGAAATACGATATAACACTTGAGGACTTCTATTAGATGAATAGATATTCTACGTTTACTTTTCGGCATTAATTAGCCATTTTATCCTATAGTATGTTCCCCAGAAAAAAAATGCGAAAGTGCATTATTACTGGCATATTCAATTTTCTTCTATTATTGCTAGTCTTATTTAGGCTTAAAAATTAGCCATTTTCCGAAGAGTTTCAAAAGTATACCAAATATTCTCTTCTAATAAAAGTCTAAATTTAGAACATTCTGGCAGGAAGAATGGCAGTTTTTGTAGTCCATTATATTTTTATGTAATGCCCAGGTTGATCTTGGGCCTTTTGAGGAAATCTTCCGCGCCAAGGTATTAAAGATGCTCAAAGCGAAGGGGAAGATTGGCGATACTCTGCTTGAATTCATAGAATATCTTGCCAATTTAATTCCCTATATCGCTTTGGATAGAGATATAGAGAAAAGCAGATCAGAATATTATTTAGTTTTAAGAAAATGTTCCGGAGGATTATTTAGTATTGATCCTACGAAATATAATTATAATTATTACTTGGATTATATGATAAAAGTGATAACTAATAGTGTTGATAATATTTTATTTTATAGCCAAAAATTTGAAGACTATAAGTCATTATCAGAAACAGATATAAAGATATATGAATGTTTCAAGAAAAAACCGGAAAAAAATTTACAAACAAAAAATATTGTTAGTGAAATTACAATTCCAAGAAGAACTGCAATATATTCCTTAAATAAATTAGTAGATAAAGAGTTTTTACAGGTTATGGGAAAAGGTGCAGGTGTAAGATATAAACTGGTTTTTTAATAAAATATAGCGCAAAAAGTAACAACCGGCACCAGACCGGCCTCCCCAAGATTTGCTGTTTTGATGTAATCCTTTCATTGCCTTAATTTCATTGTTCACCTACTTACAGTATGAATTAAAAGCAAGGAACAAAAAACCGCCGATCTTCCTTAAGCTGAAAGATTATTCAACCATACACGAATAATAATATTATATATTAATCCAAAAAAAGTCAGACCCGGGTCAGTCAAGCAGGCTGCATTATAATTTTGGACATTAAGACCGCTGTCGGCGAATTATGCACGCCCAGGGCCTCTGAAAAGGGGTTTTTGGCTAAAGCCCTTGCGCTCGCTTTTCATTATGAAATTATTATTTTGAAAGTCTCTATCTTCTGTGCATTCACACGCTTTTGAGCATCAACACGCTTCTGTGTATTCACACGCTTCTGTGCATTAACACGTAACAATCAAGTAATGCTTCCGGCAATCATTGTCCGAATTATTAGATGGCTGGAACGAAGGAGTTTTATAATCTAATTTAGATTAAGGAGAAAATTATGATGGACGACCATATTTATAAACTTATTGAACTTACAGGTTCTTCCACAACAAGTATGGAAGATGCCATTCAAAATGCTGTTGCTCGATCATCGAAAACCATACGCAATATGCGCTGGTTTCAAGTAGTAGAGACACGAGGTCAAATTGAAAATGGCAAGGTATCCCATTGGCAGGTTATTTTAAAAATCGGATTTACTTTGGAAGAATAAAAGGACTTTTTACGATTGAATCATCAATTATTATCATGAAATTTAGATGAAGGGAGTAGGATATGAGTCTAGAATCAGATAGTAAACACAAGAATATGAAGCCTAATAAGGTGCATACATTACAGCAAAAGTGGTTGAGGTTTCTCATATTTGGCATCGCCTTAATTGTTTTGGGCGCTATGGCTATCACCTTTCCCCTTATCGCTACTTTGACTATTGAGCTGATTATTGGTTGTATCCTTGTGATCGGCGGTATTGCCCATGTTATTCATGCCTTTGGGATTCGAGCATGGAGTGGATTCTTTTCAATGCTTTTAGCCGGTATCCTTTATTTAATCTTTGGAATTATGATGCTGGCTTCACCTTTGATAGGCGTACTTACTATAACATTTTTATTGACGTCTTTTTTGATAGCTGAGGGTATTTTTAAGATTGTTATTGCTTTTCAACTTCGGCCTTTGTCCAACTGGGGGTGGGTGCTGTTTGGAGGTATCGCGGCGCTGCTTCTTGGTTTTTTAATCTGGGCTCAATGGCCGAGTAGCGCTGTCTGGGTGATAGGCTTGTTCGTTGGCGTAGATATAATTTTTACTGGTTGGGCTATGGTGTTGATCGCACTTACTTTGCACAGTGTCCATAAAAAAGAGGGTTAACTCTATCGATTTTTTATACTTTCCGACTCCTTTCACAAATATCCCTTTTTCTTTCAGATACCATTTATGGAATCTGATTACAGGCATCCGGTCAGTCCCCCTCCCTTGATGGGAGGGGTTAGGGGAGGGCGATGCTTTATTTTACCCCCACTTAAGCCTCCCCCATCAAGGGGGAGGAGTTGAGGGGACTGAATGCTTACGATAAAGGAATACGGGGCTCATAAGGGGTGAAAGGTCTGGAAAATAAAGAGATGGCGTTTTATGAAGAGAGAAAAAATATTAGTAGTTGATGATGAAGAAGATATTTTAGAATTGATGGATTACAATCTGGCCAAGGAAGGATACATGGTTACATGTGTTCATACCGGTGAGGAAGCTTTGGCCGGGGTGAAATCGGAATTTTACGACCTTATCATACTTGACCTTATGTTGCCTGAGGTGGATGGCCTTGAAGTCTGTAAGATGCTGAAGAATGATTCGGAAACTGCACATATCCCGATTATTATGCTTACAGCTAAGGCCGAAGATACTGACATTATTGTCGGCCTTGAATTAGGCGCTGATGATTATATAACCAAACCCTTTAGTCCGAAAGTACTTATAGCCCGCATAAGAGCAGCGCTTCGAAGGGAGAAGAAAAAGATACTTAAGGACACCGGCATCATCACAATACGTGATTTGGTGATTAATCCTGCACGTCGTCAGGTCTTTGTAAAAAATAAATTGATAGAACTTACCGCCGGTGAATTTAACATATTATATTTGCTTGCCCAGCGACCGGGCTGGGTATTCACCCGCAATAGGATTATTGACGCCATCAAAGGAGAGGGCTTTGCCATAACAGATCGTTCTGTTGATGTGCAGATTGCCGGCCTGAGAAAAGATTTGGGAGAAGGAGGCAGGTATATAGAAACTGTGCGTGGAATAGGTTATAAATTTAAGGGGTAACAGATTGAGACGAAAGAGGAAAAGCCTGTTTTGGCAGATATACTTATCTTATATTCTCATTACCTTATGGTCTCTTATGATGGTTGCCTGGTATTCTTCACTTTCATTTAAACAGTTTTATCTAACCAAGACAACGGAAAATCTTAGATGTTGTGCTCTTTTGGCGACTGAGGTAATGGCCGAAAAATTTTCGACCTATGACAGGCATAAAATAAATGCTCTTTGTAAAAAAATAAATTGTGAGACATCTTTCAGTATAACTGTTATATTGCCATCCGGCTTAGTATTAGGTGATTCTGGAGAAGAACCTGACAGTATGGATAATCTTGCCGACCGTCCTGAAGTTAAAAAGGCCTTGGCTGGTATGGTTAATACATGCATACGATATAGTCCCAGGCTAAAAAAAGAAATGATATATGCAGCAGTCCCTGTTAAAAAAGGGGAACACATTATCGGAGTTGTGCGATCATCGATGCCGCTTTCCCTCGTTGGAAAATCATTAAAGGGGATTTATCAGAGGGTGGTTTTGGGATCACTGGTGGTTGTTTTTTTGGCTGCACTGGTAAGCCTCATTGTTTCCGGCCGTATTAATAAGCCTGTTGAAGAGATGAAAAAGGGGGCTGATCACTTTGCAGCAGGTGATCTTGAATACAGATTGCCTGTGCCGGATAGTGAAGAATTAGGGGGGTTGGCTAAGGCCATGAATCAAATGGCAGCCCAGCTTAATGAGCGAATACGCACCATAACCCATCAAAGAAATGAGTTGGAGGCAGTGCTTTCAAGTATGGTTGAAGCGGTACTTGTAGTTGATACAAAAGAGTGTATTATCAGGTTTAATCGGACAGCCGCACATTTTTTTAATTTTGAATTTACACAAGCTCTGGGCGGCAACATTAAAGAGGTGATTGAAAATATCGATCTTCAAAATTTTGTAAGCAGAACTCTTTTACAGGGAAAACCAATAGAAGATGATATTATTCTTCACAATGGAAAAGACCGGTTTTTACAAGCCCACGGCACCATGTTATATGACACCCAAGGGAAGGGTATGGCCGCTCTTATTGTTCTTAATGATATTACTCGTTTGAAAAAATTGGAAAACATTCGACGCGAGTTTGTAGCTAATGTATCTCATGAGCTCAGAACTCCTCTCACCTCAATCAAGGGTTTTGTAGAAACTTTGAAAAATGGGGCCTTAGCCGATAAGCAGCATGCAGAGCGATTTATTAATATTGTTGCCCGGCATGTTGATCATCTGAATGCTATCATCGAAAATCTTTTAAGACTTTCTCAAATTGAACAAGAGGCAGTAAAGGAACAGATTGTCTTGGAGAGACAACAAATAAAACAGGTGCTTGCGCAAGCTGCTGGAGTGTGTGAGAGTAAAGCTGCCGGAAAGAATATAAAAATTGAGATTAATTGTAATGATGACCTTGAAGCTAAAATTAGTCCGGCTTTGCTTGAACAGGCTGTGGTAAATCTTATTGATAATGCAATTAAATACAGCGAGATTGAAAAAAGTGTTCGGATTGAAGCTAAAAAGACCCAAAAAGAGGCGATTATCAGTATTCATGATCAAGGGTGCGGTATTTCCAAAGAACATCTTCCGCATATATTTGAACGCTTCTATCGGGTGGATAAAGCCGGAAGCCGCAAACTAGGGGGAATAGGTCTTGGTCTGGCCATTGTACAACATATAGTCCAGGTTCACGGCGGCCATATTTTAGTTGATAGCGCCTTGGGCAAAGGAAGCATTTTTTCAGTTTACCTTCCCATATAACTCGGTAATATAGGAATTTTCATTTTTTTATGCGGCTTCCCAACCATTTTTAAGGCCTCTTATTGTGCCATAAGCTTGGGAAGAATAGCTTCTAAGGCATCCACAGCATGTACCGGATGGCTGTCCGCATGTATTGCTCTGTTATAAAGTTTTTCAGCATTGTCTGCAACATCCCCTTCTGCGGCTTGAGCGTAAGATGCCAAAAGTTTGGCGAAAGTCGGTTTGACAACTGATTTATTATCTTCAAGGGCTTTTCTCACCTTCTCTATATTCTGATACAACATCCCACGCCAGCCTTGATGTACCAGTTTGGTTACTGTAGCAGGGCCGACACCACCAGTCTCCAGAGTATAAGCGGCTGCTTTGGCGCGGGCGGTAGGATCAACGTCGCCATAAGGTCTCCTGCCGTCCTTTCTAAAGGAGGTAGCTGCATCGATAATCAAGCAACCCTCTTTGAGCATGTCGGCAGTGAAGAAATATTCGGTATCGGGGTGGAGTTTATAGGGATGAAAGCCCATACAGGAAAAGATAATATCGGCGCGCTGTGAAAGTTCACTATAAATTTTAAACTGGGTTTCTTTGTCTGTTGCCCCGCCTGATCCTGTTCGTGTATGTAATGGGCCTAAGGTGGTTGAGTCAAAGCGCTTGAGAAGATTAAAGAGAGGTTCTCCAACAATGGCGCTTCTTCCGCAAACAAGTACCTCGTAACCGGCGAAGCTGGCTATTCCATCGGGACGAAGTCTGGCTCCTTTCCCTCTATATAAATAAACGCTGGCCAGATCCACCATGCCGCTGGGTGTACAGCAATCGTAATAACGTTCTGCGCCCAAAGACATAAGCCCCAGAGTGACCTGATTGAGACCATCCCCATCTTTAGTAATATTAATGCGATTACAAAGAGTTGTAGTATCGATTATTTCTCCGGCCCTTCCGCCAAAGGGCAACTGGAACATGAGTATGGAAATGGAGCGGTCATTGTTCCATTGGCCGAGCTTTTCATACATTTCTGCCGGTGTTATCATGGAAGGGAGCTCTTCGACCATACTGGACAACCCGGATTGTCTTGTTGTTGCCGATTTCATACCAACATAACTTCTTGAGGCTGCAACCTTGGGGTCGTCTTTATCTCCGACCAATACAGTTAATATGTTATGGCTGCTTGGGTTGATTGTTTTCAGGGCAGGGACTTGGCTAAAAAAATCTGCTCTGCGCTTTAGCTCGGGAATAATGATATCCTGGTACCCTTTGGGATACTTTTGTTCCCCTTTGACAACCCCGGAACCATTGATAACATGGGAGTATTCTTCACCCCTGAAGGAACGAGTAATTAAATGATTAAATTCTTTTTGATCGAATAACCAATGATTTATACCTCCAATACGATTTTTGTATTCTCTGTATGCCATACAGTCCTCCTTTACCTGTGGTTTTTAATGCCTCACAGAACCCTTTATGTTTTTTATGAAATGTTTCCGATATTTACTCTAGTATATTATACCAAACGCTATTATATAAAAAAATGTTCACTAATCTCAAGGAAATTCACAGCAATTTTAATTATGGCCGTTTTCAGTATGAAGGTTCTTCTTTGAAAAAAATCAATGTAGGGCTTCAACCCTGCCTGACCTCTGCTAAAACCAATTTCTTTTGGTAGAACTTTCAGCAGGGCTAAAGCCCTTGTATGGAAAAAGAAAAGAGCATGGCCTACAAAAAATGCATAAATTAAACATTTACACCTGATTTTGAAGAGTTCCCCCGCTTCAACAGGAGTATAATTGACAAATAATCGATTATGAATTATCATTTTTATAGTAAAACCAATTTGTTATCATTGAGTTACAATGAAAACCATGAATTTTCATCATTTATCTTCATTTTTATTATCTACAGAGATTATGGCAGGTGACAGGAATAGACAGTCAGACAGACAGGAAGAGGTTGAAGGTGATTCTTCGGTCGCCGCGGAGACCGAAAAAAAATTAAAAAAACCGAAACTATACAACGTATTGTTACATAACGACAATTACACCACCATGGAGTTTGTGGTACAGATACTCATGAATGTTTTTCACCATTCCCAAGGGGAGGCAGTGCAGATAATGTTGCAAGTACATCACAATGGCATTGGTGTGGCCGGGGTCTACAGCTTTGAGATTGCTGAAACAAAAGTGGCCCAGGCAACAGATTTGGCGCGGCAGAATGAATTTCCGTTGCGCTGTAGTATGGAGGCGGCATGATTTCCAAAGAACTTGAGCAAACATTTAAGCGAGCGCTGGAAGACGTCCGCCGCCGCCGGCATGAGATGGCGACCCTTGAACATCTGCTTCTTGCATTTTTGGATGATATTCAAGGGGCTACTATCCTGAAGAACTGCGGTGTTGACCTGATGAAGCTTAGGCAAGAGGTAGAAGAGTACTTGGATGGGCAGCCAAGCGTTTCTGAGGGGGCAGACTTTGAGGCAACTCAAACCATTGCCCTCAGGCGTGTGCTGCAGCGTGCCGCCATTCACGTGCAGTCAAGCGGCAAGGGTGAGATTGATGTTGGTGATGTTTTGGCGGCCATGTATCGAGAACCAGATTCATATGCCGTGTACCTTCTCAAAAAACAGGGGGTAAGCAGACTCGACATCCTGGATTATATTTCCCATGGTGTGACCAAAGATGGAGTGCAACCCTCAGGCACACCGCAGGTTGGAGATGAAGAAGAGGGGGGGAGGGCACAGCCAAAGAATCCGCTCGAGGTCTATACCACAAACCTGGTGCAACGGGCTGCTGAAGGAAAGCTTGATCCTCTCATCGGCCGCAGAGCAGAGCTTGAGCGTACCATGCAAGTGCTGTGTCGGCGGCGCAAGAATAACCCGGTTTTTGTTGGCGAAGCCGGTGTCGGCAAAACAGCCATGGCTGAAGGACTTGCCCTGGCCATTCACGCCGGTCAGGTCCCTAAAATCCTGAAAGGGTCTGAAATCTATACCTTAGATCTTGGTGCACTCATTGCCGGAACAAAATTCCGCGGCCAGTTTGAGCAGCGATTAAAGGCAGTGATCAATGCAATTCACGAGAAGCCGAATCGTATTCTTTTCATTGATGAAATCCATACTATTATCGGCGCCGGAGCAGTGAGCGGAGGCACCCTGGATGCTTCCAACATTCTGAAACCGGCCCTCACAACTGGTGAACTGCAGTGCATAGGCTCTACTACCTTTGAAGATTACAAGAATGTGTTTGAGAAAGACCGCGCCCTGGCCAGACGCTTTCAAAAGATTGATATCAAGGAACCCTCTGTTCACGAAACTTACAAAATTCTGCGCGGTTTAAAGAAACACTATGAGGAGCACCACAAAGTAATCTATACTGACTCGGCATTGCAATCGGCCGCAGAATTGGCGCAAAAATACATGAATGATCGTTTTTTGCCGGACAAGGCTATTGATATAATTGATGAGGCCGGAGCTGCGGCTCGTATGCAACCTGAGGGGCGACGTCAGAAGTCAATCAGGCCTAAGGATATCGAGCGCGTTGTATCGGCCATGGCCCGGGTGCCCTCACAAACCGTTTCCAGCAGCGAAAGCGAGAAACTGCAATATTTGCAACGAGATCTTAATTTGGTCATCTATGGCCAGGATCAGGCCATAGAAAGTCTGGTGTCCGCTATCAAGATGTCGCGCTCAGGGCTTGGCCCTCTCATGCGGCCGGTTGGAAGTTTTCTTTTCTCAGGTCCTACGGGTGTGGGTAAGACTGAATTGGCGCGACAACTAGCCAGGGTGCTTGGTGTGGAGCTAATGCGTTTTGATATGAGTGAGTATATGGAGAAGCACACGGTTTCCCGGCTCATTGGCGCACCTCCCGGCTACGTTGGGTTTGATCAGGGTGGTCTGCTGACCGATGCGGTGATCAAGAACCCGCACGCTGTGCTGATCCTGGACGAGATTGAGAAGGCCCACCCGGACCTTTTTAATGTTTTGCTGCAGATCATGGACCATGCCACACTCACTGACCATAGCGGCCGTAAAGCCGATTTTCGCAATATCATCGTCATCATGACCACAAACGCAGGAGCTTTTTTACTGGAGAAAGGCGATATTGGCTTTGGTGCAGGTCCGGGAAGTGAAGATGGTAAATCAGCAATTGAGAAGACCTTCCCGCCTGAGTTTCGTAACCGGCTTGACGCCTGGATCGGCTTCAACCACTTGACTCCTGAGGTAATAGAGCAGGTGGTAGACAAATTCGTGGCCGAGCTTGAAGAACAGCTTGCCGGAAAGCGAGTGAACCTGGTACTTTCCGAGAGTGCTTGTAAATGGCTGGCCAAATATGGTTTTAACCGCAAGTTTGGCGCACGCCCTATGGGACGTCTTATTGATAAAGAGATCCGGCGTAAATTAGCTGATGAGATTTTATTTGGCCGGCTCGCAAATGGCGGCACAGTTAATATCCACGAGAAGAAAAACAAGCTTACCTTCGAATTTGAGCCGCGTTTCACATCCCCTGACAGTAAAAGCAAAGCGCCTGCATCTACCGTCGAAACATCATAGCCCCCATAGAGAAGAATTCAGAACATTGCCGCTTAGGCTTAATTTCACCATCTTCATATCTTTTAATTAGCCGCTAAATAACCATGCACGGAGGTTTAGGGAAAAATCTATCGCGCCCCTCTTTGGCTAAAGATTATAGGAATAGTCTTTAAGATAGTCAGGATATCAAGAAATACAGAGATGTTTTTAATGTAATAAAGATCATATTGCAGCTTTTCTATGGCATCTTCAACTGTGGCTCCATAGTTAAAATTAACTGCCGCCCAGCCGGTTATGCCGGGTTTAACCGAAAGTCTTTGTTCATAATAGGGGATTTGCTGCTTTAACATCTCTACAAAGTGGGGACGCTCAGGACGGGGGCCGACAAAACTCATATCGCCCTTAAGAACGTTAATCATTTGAGGGATTTCGTCTATACGCAATTTGCGGATAATTTTTCCAACCCAGGTTATGCGAACGTCATTTTCACCAGCCCATACTGGTCCGGAGTGTTTTTCCGCATCGTCCCTCATTGATCTAAATTTGAAAAGATTAAAAACATGACCATTTTCACCCACTCGCTCTTGCTTGTAAATAATTGGACCTTTTGATCCATATTTAATGAGTAAGGCGGTGATGATTGAAATCGGCGAAGACAGTAATAAACCAAGGCTTGAGGCCAATATATCAACAATTCTTTTAGTAAATTTAATTAATCCGGTCTTTTTAAACCCGTGAGCAAATAATAACCAGTTTGGTTGGAGATCGTCCAGTAAAATTTTACTTCTTGAATATTCATAAAATGTATGAAGGTCCAGTACCTCAATGCCTCTAAATTTACACCTGATGAGATCTTTGGCTGAGCATATCTGATTGGCCTGGGAATAGGAGACTATAAGTTTTTCTACTTTTTCTTTTTGGGTTATGGAATCAAGATCTTCTACTAAGCCCAATACTTTTGGATTAACAATACTCTTTCCCACCAAGGCAGGATCAGTGCCTAGAAATCCCACCACCTTAAATTTGTGGTGATCATTGTCCAGTATTTCTCTCACTACCTTTTTGCTCAATTCATCTGTCCCCAGGAATAAGATTTTATGCTGAATATTAATTTTGGATATGATCCAATAGAATAATAATCTCCAGCATAAAATCGATATACAGGCAGACATTGAGAGGATAAAACAATCAAAATAAGGCAATGTTCTAACAAATAAAAGATAGCTGCCTATGGAAACTATAGTGAATGAAAGAATGCACTTAAATATCAGTAATTTTATTTTATATTTTTTTTCAATATTATAAAGTTCATTAACAAAAAGCATTAGCTCACTTAATAAAATAAAAACAATTGAGAATAGATATCCAAAATAGATATATTGTATGTTGCTGTCGCTAAAATGGACGTCGACAATTATTTTTGAGGCTATTGCTGCGGTAATCAGCAAAATAAGGAAGTCAACCGAGAATACTAATAACCATACTCGGGAAAAATGTTTTTCCAGGTACGTAAACATAAAATCTATCCTTTTACTGATAAATATTCAGCAATTATGAACCTTAGCTAACAAGCAGTGAAATATTGAAATATTTTTATTATTTATGTGGTTTAACGGCCATTTGATCAGACAGGATTCATAGTATGTACAGAATAAAGGAAAAAATTTTATTACATTTTGTTGATCCTGTCTTATGTGACAATAGGGTTTCAAGAAATGCCTATGCCGACTAACCCAGCATTTGATAAATGGAATAATAGAGAATGAAAGGTGGGGAGGTGTAATTTTTTTAAAGAAAAGGTAAGGATTAAAGAAAAGCTGCCATTTTTGCTGGGGAAGCATATACATAGGGTCCCTTTTATTCGTATTGTTATTTCTGCTTCGCATTGAATATGGGCGTCTTTCCAATTCCAGTAATAAATATAAATCTGCGTTCATCTGCGGCATTTATTTAAGCAGATAGAATTGCAAGATTTATACCATTTTTTACCAATAGTGTTTTTTTTGTTAATTAATTGAAAAGATAGCTAAAATCACTACTTTTACGTAAATGGGGAGAAAGGTTTTGCGGGTTTTTTATGAATGTTTTTTTATATAAGAAATATTTTTTATGAATACGATCATTTTTTTCTTTTCCTTTGAGTAATATGAGCGTATAATAAATTAAAAGTCCTTATAAATCAATTAGTTAATATAAATATTCATTTAATTCATTTATTTTTCTGAATTTATTTTCCCCATCACCTGATGGTGATTAGCGAGTGAGGGAAATATGGAAAAACAAGGTATCCTTCCCAATAAATATTTAGCCCTCTTGACCGGTTTTTCAGTTTTCCTTGGGCTATATGTGATCAATTATTACAATAATCTGCTTTTCCACAGCCTCGCTGAGATATTCAGCATCATTGTAGCCTGCGGCATATTTATGATTATCTGGAACTCACGTCAGTTTCAGGACAGCAATTATTTTTTGTTTATAGGCATTGCCTATCTCTTTATTGGCGGCCTGGATCTGCTTCATGCTCTGGCTTATCCCGGCCTGAACGTATTTCAAGACAGTATCAATTTGCCTACTCAATTATGGATTGCCTCCAGGTATGTAGAAGGCATCTCTTTTCTTATTGCTCCTTTTCTCATTAATCGAAAACTGAGGGTCAATTATATATTCTTTGGGTATACGGCAGTCGTTTCCCTTTTGCTGATATCCATTTTCCATGGAAACATTTTCCCTGACTGTTTTGTTGAAGGAATTGGGTTAAGCCGGTTTAATCTGATCAGTGAATATAGTGTTTGTCTGATTCTTTCAGGCTCCATTTTCCTTTTGATTCAAAAGCGCCAGGAGTTTGATAAGGGCGTGCTGCAGATGTTGATTGCCGGTCTTATTACCACCATTGTCTCGGAATTAACCTTCACTATGTATCCTGTACACGGTTATGGGTTTTTTAGTTTGATAGGTCATTTTTTACAAATCCTTTCCTTTTATTTTATCTACAAAGCCATTATTGAGACAGGCCTTAGGAAACCTTACCATCTTCTGTTCAGAAATTTGAAGCAAAGCGAGATATCTTTGCGGAAATCGGAGCGGGAGTTGACTATCAGGAACCGGATCGCCGATATTTTTCTTACTATCCCTGATGACAAAATTTATGCGGAAGTGCTGCAGGTCATTTTGGAGGTTATGGAAAGCAAACTGGGAGCTTTTGGTTATATCAATCAGAATGGGGATATTGTTTATCCTTCCTTCACTAAAGAAATCTGGGACCAGTGCCGGATGCCTGATAAAAAAGTTGTCTTTCCTCGCACATTATGGCGTGGCATTTGGGGACAGGCCCTCATTGAAAAAAGGACCATTTGCTCAAATAAATTTCATCAGGTGCCCGGCGGGCATATTCCGATTACCAGGGCCTTGGTTGTGCCTATTGTTTATCAGGAAGAGGCCATAGGGGAGATTATGGTCGCCAACAAGGCCGCTGATTATACACAAAAAGATCAGGAGTTATTGGAAATTATTGTCAACTCCAAAGTGGCCCCCATTCTCTATGCGAGACTGCAAAGTGAAAGACAGGAAACGGAACGTAAGCGAGCAGAGGAATCAATTAAAATTGCCTATGCTGAGCTTGATCAAATATTTAATACTGCAGCCGATGGGATGCGTTTGATTGATAAAGACTTTAACTGTCTGTGCCTGAATAAAACCTTTTTAACTTTGTCCGGCCTGAGCGAGGATGAAGCAATAGGTCAAAAATGCTATAAGGTCTTTCCCGGTCCTGCCTGTCATACTCCTCAATGTTCAATGGTTAGAATTCTTGGTGGTGAGGAGCGTGTTGAAGGCGATATTGAAAAAGAGCGCCCCGATGGTCTTAAAATCCCTTGTCTGGTGACTGCAACTCCCTTCCGGGGACCTGACGGCAAACTGATCGGCATTGTAGAAGATTTCAAGGATATCTCCGAGCGCAAGCAAATGGAGACTGAATTATGTGAAGCTAAAGAAGAGGCGGAAGAAAAGTATCTGGCCTTGGTAGAACAGGCCCAGGATGGAGTGGTTATTATTCAAGACGGAATTTTGCGTTTTGTTAATAAGAGAATGGCCGAAATTCTTGGCTATACAGTTGAAGAAATGATAGGTAAACCCTTTTTCCGGGATATAGTTGCGCCTGAATGCAGAGATTTTTTGGCCCAAAGGTATCAATACCTTCTATCCGGTGAAAAAGTCTCCTCTTTTTATGAAGCCAAGTTAATGGCTAAGGATGGAGGAATCAAGGATGCGGAAATCTCGGCCGGGATTATTCAATATCAGGGTAAACCGGTTACTATGGCCATTATCCGTGATATTACCGCACGTAAAATAATGGAGGAGGAACTGCAAAAAGCACAAAAGCTGGAATCTATTGGAATTTTAGCCGGCGGTATTGCCCATGACTTTAAAAATATATTAGTGGCTATTGTGGGGGGGCTTTCTCTGGCCAAAATGCATGTAAAACAGGAGCATAAAATTTTTGAAATACTGGCCAAATCTGAAAAAGCCGCCCTTAGGGCCACGGATTTGACCCAACAGTTACTCACCTTTTCCAGAGGGGGAGCGCCTGTTAAAAAAACCGCTTCAATTGCAGAATTGCTCAGGGACACAGCCTGCTTTGCTTTAAGAGGTTCCAAGGTAAAATGCGAATTTTTCATACCCGATGATCTTTGGCCAGTTGAAATCGATGAGGGCCAGATAAGCCAGGTTATCAATAATCTGGTGATTAATGCCAATCAGGCCATGCCTGAAGGGGGGGTAATCAAGGTATATGCCGAAAATATGAATATTGGAAAAGAAGATAGTTTGCCTTTAATGGAAGGCAATTATATTAAATTATTAGTAAAAGACCATGGTGCAGGCATTCCCAAAAAACATATCCATAAGATATTTGATCCCTATTTCACCACCAAATCAAAAGGGACCGGACTAGGGCTATCAACAACTTATTCGATTATCAAAAGACATGAGGGATATATTACCGTTGAATCAAAAGCGGGAGTTGGAGCCACTTTTTTTCTTTATCTGCCTGCTTCCCTCAAAGGAGTTTGTTCTCAGAAGGATTTGGCGGATATACCCTGTACAGGTCAAGGGAAAATTCTTTTTATGGATGATGAGCAAGATGTGCGAGATATTGCCGGGGAAATGCTTAGTTATATAGGGTATAAGGTTGAGTTTGCCGTGGACGGTGTTGAGGCAATTGAGCTTTATAAAAAAGCCAAAGAATTACAACAACCATTTGATGCGGTAATAATGGATTTAACTATACCAGGGGGCATGGGAGGCGAAGAAGCTATTAAGAAACTGCTTGAATTAGACCCTGAGATTAAAGCAATTGTATCAAGTGGTTATTCTAATGCCCCGATTATAGCACAGTTTCAAGAGTACGGCTTCAGTGGCGTTATCCCCAAGCCATATGAAGTTAAGGGCTTAAGTGAGGTATTACAAAAGGTAATAGAGATTTGATGCATTAGGTATCCATAACAGATACCAATTTTTCTTTTTTGGTTTGTTCCTGAGATTTTTGATTTGAATTGTTATTTTTCATGTCTGGATGGTTTAAGGGATTATTTCTGTGTTGGATCTCTTCAAGATATGCCTTTGAATTATTATTTAATTGAGCGGCATTCCCCTCATCCGTGTCTACATGCATTTCAAGAATAAAATCCGGATGTACGCGCACGATCACATCCCCGAAGATTAATTCCCTGTCACCCTCGACGCGTATCTTAACAAGATCGTTGTCCATTAATCCAAAGGAAGATGCCTCCCGGGGTGGGATATGAATATGCCGTTGCGCTAATATTACCCCTTCCTGGAGTTTTACTTGACCGGCAGGTCCTTCAAGGATAACTCCCGGAGATCCGTGCAAATCACCGGACATTCTGATGGGAGCATTAATGCCAAGCCGAAATTCATCAGTGCGGGAGATCTCGATCTGGCTTTTGCTTCTTAAGGGGCCAAGGATGCGAACCCGATCAATTTTTCCTCGTGGTCCGATGAGGCTGATTTGCTCTTCACACGCGAATTGACCTGGTTGACCCAGGGTATTTTTTGGGGTTAGTTGATGTCCGGGACCAAAAAGTTTAATGCAATCATCATGAGATAGATGTACATGATGAGCTGAAATGAAAATGGGTATCCGGATATTTTTTTCTATAATGCATTTGGCAACATCCTGATATCCGAGTAGGCGTATTGTTTCCCGTGCAATCATTCTAGCCTCATCAGTGTGAGCGACAAAGATCTTAACCTGAGAATTCGGGTGTGATATCTCTGCAATTGATTGGTTTTTCAAATCAGCATGACGATTTCGTACCTCATCGAGTAAAATGTTCATATGCCACAAGCTTTGGCAGGCCATAGCTCTAATTCCAACCGCATTTTCTCCAATCCCACCGGTGAAAACAAGAGCATCGAGGCCGCCAAGGGCTACAAAATAAGCGCCAATATATTTACGAATCCTATAGCTAAAGGTTTGAAGGGCGATACTCGCCTCGCGATTTCCTTCATTCGCTGCCTCTATAAGTTCTCTCACATCAGTTGAGATACCCGATAGCCCTTTGAGACCACATTGTCGATTCAGAAAATCAAGCATCTCTTTGCTGCTCATTCCCTTTGATTCCTGAAGAAGCATAACTACCGCAGGATCAATGTCTCCACATCTTGACCCCATAATGAGCCCCTCAAGGGGTGTGAATCCCATGCTGGTGTCGATAGATCTGCCGTGATCAATGGCGCAAATAGATGACCCATTACCTAAATGACAGGTAATAATTTTAGCCTTTGCAAAGGGCCGTTTTATGGCGGTTGCGGCCAACATGGCCACATATTGATGTGAAGGTCCATGAGCGCCGTATCTTCTGACGGAGTTGCCCCCTATATCTGTTTTTGGGATGCCATAAAGATAAGCTCTCGGAGGCAAAGTATAGTGAAATGCCGTATCAAAAACAGCTATCTGTTGTACATGGGGGATGAGCTTTTTGCATGATTCAATACCAATCACATGGATTGGATTATGAAGAGGCGCAAGGGGCGCAAGATCCTTTATGCCTTGTAACACTTTATCATCAACAAGTTTAGATGAAAGATATTTTTCTCCTCCATGCACAACACGGTGCCCGATGGCAGTGAGATTTTTTAAATCTGAAAGCACACCAATTTGTTTATCGCACAACTGATCAAGAGCAACCTTAATTGCTTGCTCATAGCTCACAGTTCCAAGTTCAAAATTATATTCTCCTTTTTCTGTCTTATATTTATGGGATACTTGTTTCCCCCCAATTGGCTCTATAAGCCCTTGTGCATTGTTTTTTTGATTTTGCGTATCAAAATAATGGTATTTTAAAGATGAACTGCCCAAATTAATTACGAGAATTTTCATTGTGTTTTGGGTAACGAGATTAAGCCCATAAGGGTCTTTTTCTTTAGTTTGTTTTTCAACAATTTTTTCTTGCTTTCTGATCTGATAATCCAATTTATTTGTTCTTGTCGCCAATGTTTTCGAGAAAATATTAATTGCTTTTATATCAGTAACCAGCCATTGCTGAAAAATATGTGCAGGAATCATTAAAACCCGGCACGAAGATGTGCACACAATACTAAATGCGGCTGGTTCACCTGTCATAAGAGAGACCTCGCCAAAGTAGTCTCCCTTTTTTCTGCCTTCAAAGGCTTGCGGTGTTTCTATGAGGTCAGGAGTCATGGCCTCAACTGTACCATCTAAAATAATTCCCAAAAATGTTACCGGTTGACCTGCAGGGATTACAATCTCATTTAAGCCATAAGCTGCAATTTCAGCCTCTTTTTCGATTGCCTCTTTAATCTTTTGGGGTGCGTTTTTAATAAGCTCTATTTCTTTTATTACATCAGAAGATACCATAATTAACAGCCCTTGTTGTTAGTAGTTAATATTTTTTTGGCAGGGCTGAAGCCCTGCGCTACTAGTAGTTAATATTTTTTTTTGTAACTATCCAATTGGATACCTGCTTTTGCAGGAAAGACAAAGTGAGCGGCTGGGGAACCGCAGGAAAAATATAAAGGTCCCTATATGATTGCATTTATTATACAATCAGATCTTTTAGGCAATCAAATTTATTAGTAATTTTCCAGCAATTCTCAATATTAAAATTATGAGGTTAGTTGGTAAAAAATAGCGAATATTTTGCCAACCTCAATACAAATATAAGTCAAAATGAGAATTGCTGCAAGTTTATTACTGATATATTTTGATATATATTTTATTCATCGGATAAGAAAAATATGGGATTCGAAAGACAAATTATTTTTTTTCATAAGAGATCCTCCCCTTAATCGCCAAATAGACTAATTTGATAACAATTAACCGATTAAAAATGAATATACAATTTTTATGTACCTTATTTATGCGAAATTTATGCGAAAAAAATTTGATTAATATATCAAGCGAAAAATGTGGGGGGCAAATTAATAACTATTTATATCTTACATTACCGAATTAATCGGCATCATACTTGTCATCTTATTAGGGGGCAATGAGCATCGGTAAAGGTAATGAAGAAAAAAGGAAGGATTTTGACTATGAGAACCAAAAATTTGCTTTACTTCACATTAATTATCTTTTTTATTTTTGGAAGCACTATCTATAGTGAGGCATCTATACGGGAAATCAATTTTACGGAAGCCATGTTTGACTTAGAAACAGTTTCAAAAAAGGTTTGGGCAATAAAAACCATGACCATAGTATTTGATGAACAAGAAATTTCTAATCAGCTTCCAATTATAGATCCGAAGATTGATTGTTTTAGATTAGCTATGCATGATGTTGGAAGACGGTCACGTCCTCATCTACTTCGATGGAATATAGAAATTGACAATAAAAGTTTCCAAATTTATGTAAACAGAGGCGAAGAGACCGTTGTTATTCAAGGTGAAGCAGAAGACTGGAAGGAGAAAGAAAGGGTTGAACATGTCCTTAAATTAAGGGCGCCGAGTAATTTTCAGATTATTAATGAAATTAAAATTTTTTATAATAACGACTTAGGTTAGATTAAAAATTTAATATCTTAATATCGATAATATCTCGTTATTTAAGAGTTGCGGCAGTGACTGCTTTACCTTTGGGAACGCCGGTCAAAAGCTTAATTCAAGGTGAATAGGTGGACAGCCAAATATCGACATGCGATCTTCAATATTGATGAACAAAGGAGAAAAAAAAAGATGTTAATTCAAGGATTTAAAAAAGCCATTTGCTTTGCACTTATTGGCTGGATTGTATTTTTTTCTTTAGGGAATGCCGAAGCATTCAGAAGGGTTTTAAAAAGCCAGGATATGACAAAAGAAATGCCGGTAGAGCGTAGAAAAGTCGCCCTTAATGGCAGTCTTCTTGATGTTTACATAAATAAAAGTGAGGCAACTATCACCGTTCGCGGACTAATAGAAGTCCATGATGAAGTGTGGAACGAAGTGAATGAAGTTAAAGAAT
This sequence comes from Pseudomonadota bacterium, assembly GCA_030625085.1. Taxonomy (GTDB): domain Bacteria; phylum SZUA-182; class SZUA-182; order DTGQ01; family DTGQ01; genus DAOURK01. The sequence goes on along the minus strand of DAOURK010000020.1, from coordinate 24,423 downwards.
ATTTCCAAGTAAGAAACCCCGACAACTATGATTTTATTTATGATTTCAAATTTGTCTATAACAACTAAGTATTTTTAAGGCTTATTATCCAAAAAACAGTTATGATGAATTCGTAAAAAGTCATTTTTACAAAATTTGGGTTAAATAAATTCAATAAGATATGTTATGCGAAGCCCCCAATTTTGGACTTTTTACGAGACCATCAATTATATTATTTTTTTAATGCAGCGCTCACGGATTAATTTTTATAGATGCAGTGCAAGGGCTTTAGCCCTGCTAAAGTGCAGGGCACATGCTTTTGCGGGAGTGACAAGATATAGACTTTTTACGATTTAATCATAAATCAGTTTTATTTTTTCAGGGGAAAATAGGGAGAAGGGATTTTGATTTTAAGAAGAGGTAATCTCCCCTGCTTTAAAGAGCGCAAATTTTACTAGCATCGGGGCAATCAATTCATTGATAACCACCGAACCTAACACTCCGTTGACCATAACTTCTCCAAAGGCGGAAAAAGCAGGATTTTCAACGGCAAGCAGGATTAATCCCAAAGTAACACCGGCTTTAGGCAGCAGTCCAAAGCCCAGGTATTTTTTTACCATTGGCGGGGCACCGGATAAAGATCCACCAATTCTTGCTCCTAAGAGTTTGCCGCTGAATCTGCCTATGATAATCAATAATGACAAGGTCCAGGCCACCTTCATAATCCCTAAATCCAGATGTGATCCGGCCAGGGTAAAAAAGGCGGCAAAAATCACATCCTCGATGTCGTCAATGACCGTAAACATTTCCTTATGGAAACCTATCTTATTTATTATGATAAATCCTATAAACATGTTTACTAACAGGCAAGAGAAGTTTAACATTTTGGACAGACCGGTAGACAACATAATTATTCCGAATACTATGGCCAATAAGGATTGTTTGCTGTAAGCCAAGCGGCTCATCCACATCAATATCAAACCAAATATCGCCCCTATGCAGAGGGACCCTATAATTTCCAACATTGGTGAGAGAATCATCTTATACATTGAGATACTCCCCATCCCGGCGACACATGCACTGGCGACGCTCAAGGCAAGAGCAGTGCCTATAATGGCGTAAGCATCATCTAAGGTCACTACCCCCAACAATATTGTAGTTAAGGGACCTTTAGCCTTATATTCACGAATTATGGCTATGGTGGCCGCCGGTGCGGTAGCCAGGGACACGGCACCAATGATTAACGCCATGGGCAGATAGGTCTTGCTAAAAATAGGAGGACTGATAGGAAGTTTCACGATAAAAGGGCCAACAAATAATATTATCGAAGTGGCAAAAATCCAGGCCCCAAAAGCTTCAAAAAGAGAAATCCAGGCAATATCTTTTCTTACTTTTTTTAATCCTTCAATGCTCAAGCTTCCGCCGACCAAATAGGCAATAATTCCCAAGGTTATATCAGTGATGATATTTAATTGCTTATGGATTAATTCCTGGGTTATGATATTGAAAAAAGAGGAACCTAACAGCATTCCAATAAAAATATAACCGCTTATTCTGGGAAATTTGATTTTTCTGGCAGCCATGCCGCCAAAATAACCAACAATTATTAATATCCCTACTCCTAATAATGGGTTCATCTGTATATTGAAGTGCATTATTTTAGTCCTTATTTAATCCCTTTTTGGCGGAAGACTGCTATCAAAATGTCAAAATCTCCTATCATCCCTAAGAGTTTTTGATCTTGATTGACTACAGGAAGTTTATCAATGGAGTGTGTCTTCATTAGATTGTATACTTTTTCCAAAGGTTCTTCCTCATTTACCGCCAGGACCTTGGTATCCATAAGGTCATCTACCAACACTAAGACCCCCATCTCAGGCGTTATTTCTAACTCAAATATATCTATTTCCTCTCTTTCTAAAAAAGGGATTGTTTTTAATATACTTGACTCATAAGGAAGGAATGCATCTATAAGATTATGAAAGGAGACCATTCCAATTAATCCATTGTCATCATCTACTACAGGAACTAAAGGGATGGTGTGGAAATTTTTTAGTATATTTATTAATTCCTTTAAGGGTGTTGAACGTTTGACTGACACGACATCTTTTTTCATGATATCTTTTACTAACATGTCCATCTCTTTAATGTACCTCCTCTCGTATTTTTTTGAAGACCTCTGTAACATAGCCTTCAACAGTCATTTAGATGAGTTTTAGTAACTGAAAATTTTATTATTAAAATGAATTAATGAAGCATTCGTAAAAAGTCGTTTTTAGAAAATTTGGGTTTTATAAATTCAACAAGTTATGTCGTACATATATCCCCATTTCGGACTTTTTACGAGACCATCAATTAATGAATTAAAGATTTTTCGCTTCCGCTCAAAATGACAATTTCGGCGTTTTTTCGTTTGAGGTAAATTATGAAGTTGCTTGGTTTATATTTATTCGTTGTTGATCTATGCTCATAGGGTATCCATTCAGTTCCCCTACCTCCAGGGGAGGGGTTAGGGGAAGGCGATGCTTTATTTCACCCCGACCCGGCCTCCCCCATCAAGGGGGAGGAACTGAGGGGATTGAATGGTTACCTCAGAGGAGATAAATAGTGTGTTTAAAAAAATATAGAAATTATAAATTATTAAATTATATATTCATTAACGAAAGCATAACATGATGCTAATAATGAGGTCAAGCTTAAAAAAGCAATTCTTATTTTGACCTCTCAGCCGTAATAACAGGCCATCTGACAGGATTTTCCGGAATGTGCTGACAAAAATGGCAGTGATAAATTATTTGGCTTCATAAACCATAAACCATAATATTTTTCTTATTATTACCATGGGTCATTTTGGAATGATAGATAACTTTGCCTTTAATATGGCAGGCAACCCACGCACCGCTTGTATCAAGATCTGAATGAGCATATGAGAGCGGGCCTGGGGAAAATATTTTAGACCCCTTAAGGTGTCAGTAAAAGAGGTTGGTAATACTCCCTACCGTAAAAATACATAAAATAGTTATCCTAATCATAAAATCCACCTATACCCCCAGTATAAAGTAACCCAAACATGGGCCAGGACAATGAAAAAAAGCAGGTAACTGGTTACTTTGTGAATAATCCTCCATTTACTCAATATGGAAAGGGATAAATTCAAAATGGCAGTAGACCGGATTTCCTTCAGCCTTTTGATAAGATGGTCGGCCCATTTGCATAACTCCTTATCTTGATAACTGTCATATTTTTCATTTAGGAGATCAAGCAGATAATCGGTTTCTTTTTTTATGGATCTCCACTGTAGAAAATTTGCTATAAGTCCTGAGCTGCCGGGGAATCCAGGTGATTTCAAGTTTATTGTTTTTTTGATAATCGGTGAAGACTGACTGGCTTTTTTTAAATCCTTTTCTATGAAATGATCGATTTTATGCAAAAAATCATGTAAAATAGATATACCACAAAAGCAATAACTGAAGAGCAACCTGCCGAAAATTCCTGAAATTAGCACAATGATCATGATCCAGAAACCTACAGCGATTATCCCACTCAGGAATAAAGCAGAATGAAATATGGTGAAAACAACTCCTAGGATACCAAAAAAAATGTGTATATCCAACCACATTGATAGTGGCCCCAAACATTCGAGCCACTCGATTTTTTTCCTCAAAACATATAGGGCATAGGAAAAAAACATGCAAATACTGCCCAGAATGCCCAGGATATGGCCTACGGTTCCCGAAGGTTTAAGCTTTAAGTGTAGGGCAGTATTAAGATTTCTGAACTGTCCGGGAGTAAAAACGTAGTGTTTGTACATGGAGTAGAGAAACCATGCACTAAAAACAGAGAGACAAATCCACGTAATGCGGAAAATTAAACTTGCATTCCTATAAAAAAATTTATCCTGTGCCATTTTTTCTCTTGTCTTCAGCCCCTTCAAGTGAATATTTTAAGAGCTCTTTCAACTCGAAACTGATAAATCTCTTGTTCATTGAGATAAACTCTCTTACGGGTATGGCCTTGAGAGCACCCGCCGGGCAATTATGAACGCAGGCTCTATTGTTGTAGCCGGCACAGCCATCGCATATTACCACTGCCTTGCGCTGGCGTTTTTTACTGGCCTTTTCCACTCTCCTGCTTATATCCAAAGAGCCATCTTTAGAGCCGTCTTTTTTATTTTTTTCGGCCTCATCGGGCGTTTGCGGCAGTATAAACGAGAGTATGCTATCTATAAGAGAATCCTCCTGCTCCTCTATCGAAAAAATATGAATGGCGCCGTATGGGCAGGCCTTTGCGCATAAGCCGCAACTTATGCAGTTATCCGTTATGACAATATGCCCATCATCGCCCCTTACAATCCCACCTCGCTTGCAGGCTTCGATGCATATTGGATCTGTGCAGATTTTGCATAAATTAGGTATAAGGTTATTTCCGATAATGGTAGAGTCCTCCCTGACGTGCATGGAAACACCATTATGCCTTCTTTTACAGGCAGCGATACAATTACCGCAGTTAAGGCACTTTTTGAGATCACTTACTACTATTATTTGAGAATCACTTATTATTTTAGGATCACTCATTATTTGAGAATTACTCATAAGATGATATAAACATTACCTTTCCAGTTGATTAATGATATTAATTAAACATACTATAAATTATGAATCCAGATCTTCTACCGGATGCGAAAACCCGAGTCCTATCCGACTTTGATATAATTATTATCCATTTTCGTACGCCTTATAAAAAAGCACCACAATAATTATCCCCTGAAAATCGCATAAATTGTGCCACCGAGTCTTAAAATTTGAGGGCCAAGCAAATCAAACAGTTATAATTTTTAAAAATTTGGATAGTAGTTTTACAGCTCAAATATATACGTATTACAGGTTCCATCTTGTATATATATTAGACATTCCTAATGCTTATATTTAGAAAGCGGGAATGATTTTATGTTTGTTCTTGCTCTAGAGAATGTGGTTATGAATTAAGTTTTGATAAATGTCCGCATTTTTTTGGGGGATAGAAAAAGCTGAGCCCCAAATATGCCGAAAAAAATATAAGCAGGAAAAAAAATGAAACATCTATCCCGACAAATCGGTGCAAAAGCAACAGAAATTTTATAATATCAAGTAATTATTGGTACATCAGGTGAAAATTTTCAAAATAAAATCTTTTTATATTTATCTTTGGGCTAGTATCCTGCTCATGTTCGTTATAAGCGGCGCTTATGGAATGTTTGAATATACAAAGCGTTATTCTTTTTGTAAGGGATGCCACGAGATGAATCAGGCTCATGATACCTGGATGGCTTCTAAACACGGTCCTATTCTAAGCGAAATTGATAGTTGTATGGCTTGTCATGCTGAAGAAGGAGCATGGGGATATATTAAGGCCAAGGTTGGGGGGCTTGCATCTATCTATTACCATATCAGCGGTCAGATCACCGATCATTATCTGGAGGTGGACAAGGGTAAAAAACCTGTGTATTGCACAAAATCCGAATGTCACTATGTGAATGATTTGGAGGTTGATCTTAAGATCAGGGTTGATCATAAGTTCCATGCAGAGAAGGGATTTTACTGTACCTCATGCCACGATCGTATTGCCCATGGATGGGATGAAGATCTTCGGGAATCACCAAATATGCAACATGCTTGTTTCAATTGCCATGACGGCAAGACTGCTCCAAAAGATGATTGTGGAATGTGTCATATCTACCAGGATAAAATGCTTAAAGGTATTGGCATGGATAATATTTTCTCCTGCCATGGTGATGATTATTTATGCGCAGACTGTCATATCAATGCTTGTACGCCGGACCTTGAGACGTGTTCTTCCTGCCATGATGAGGATATCTTTGATCAGGCAGAACAGCTTCAGACAAAAGTAAGTGTAGCCCTTGAAGAGTTAGAAGCTACACTTAGGCAACTTGATAGAATATTTGCACACTATGAATCAAATAAGAGTATGAATAACAAAACCTTTTATGAAAAGAACCATAGATTTTATGTTGAAGCCACGGAAAATTATCAATTCATCAAGAAGGATTCCAGCAGAGGGGTCCATCATCCTGATTATGTTTGGAAACTGCTCCAAATTTCAAAAGAAAAAGCTGAGCAGATTATTTTTTCCCTTAAAAATTTACCCGGCAGGGATTAGGCATAGCAATTTTTTTGGACTTATATCTGTTTTGGGGTAGGCAAAATGTTCGCTGAAGCGATATAGGGAAAAGCTAATTATTGAACTAGCAAAGCATTGCCTCAACTGAGGAACTAAGGGAAATTTCTACTATAGTTCCTTTTTTCACCACACTTTTAATAGAAATCTTGCCTTTATATAAATTTATAATCTTTTCAACAAGGGCCATACTGACGCCTGTACCTGCCTGGTCGTGATTTCTGGCGATTTCTCCGCGGAAGGTAGGTTCAAAAATACACGGCAGCTCTTTTTCCGGTATGCCAATGCCTTCATCCTTTACTTTAAATAAAAGGGTCCCCTGCTGGCGAAAAAGCTCAATATATACCTTACCTTTCGGCTGACTGTATTTAATGGCATTTTCAATGATATAGAAAAATACCTTTGAAAAGAGCTTTTTATCACCTTTAATTAAAATAGCTTTATCAGTTACTTGGCAATTTAAGGATATTTGTTTTTCATCGGCTTTATTTTTAAGATCCTGAATAATTGTATTGAGCAGCCTTGCACAATTAATATCCTCTTTTTCCTGCCATGATTCCTCAATGAGTGACAGGTCCAACAAGTCGTTTGTGAACCTCAAGAGTTCTCGGGCTCTTTGTTCAACCCGTTGAAGCATATCGGTTTGCTTTTTTTGATCATTACTAATATATCCCCCGAGAACAACATCTGTGCAGCTTTTTATTGCTGCCAGCGGTCCCCGTATATCATGAGCCACAGTTACTAATATGTCGGTTTTTTTCTGGTCGGCAACCTGGAGACGTTGATTGCTATTCAGCAGATCCTGATTTGCCTTTTTTAATTGAGCGGTTGCCACCTCAACCCTTTTTTCCAATTCGTGATTCCAGGCCTCTATTTCCGACCAGGATTTTTTTAATTTTTTAGTCATACTATTGAAAGAGCTGGCCAATTCTCCAATCTCATCAGCGCTTGAAACATTAATATGATAATCCACATCACCATCAGAAACCCTTTTTGTTGCTAAGGTCAATTTTTGGATAGGGCAATGAACAAAACGATAAATAAAATAGAAAATCTCTAAAGAGACCAAAAGGAAAATAACGATCGTAGAAATAATCACATATTTTTTTCTTGCCACGATTGACTTATCCATTCGGGAAAGGGAAGTGACAATTTTTAAGACGCCGAGCATTTCCTTTTCCTTTGCGTGACACCGGTAACATAATGGTTCATTATTTATTGGATTAAAGAGCGTTAAAAAACGTTTTCCTTGATCTTTATAGATGCGGTTAAGGACAGTCAATGGCGGGCGCACGTCTGAATAATGACATAAAGCGCAGTCTTTATCATCCTTTTTACATTTTCTCCCCACATCTTCTCTCCATGAAGATGCCTTTATATTGCCTCGATCCCAAATAGAGATTTTAATAATATCATCTCTATTTCCGATAACTTCCAGAAGCGTTTGGATTTTATTATGGCTTCCGTGGTTTATCATGTCTTGCCGAATACTGGTTTTAATCGTGTCTGTTAAGCGTTGTGTTTGAAGCTTGGTAAGATTAATAAGCTCTTTTTCATGAGCCTCATTAATAAGATAAAAAGAGATTAAAATGGCCAGCACCAAGAGGATGCCAATATAGAATATGATCTTAAAGCTCAGGTTTTGTCTCAGAAGAAGAGACTTAAAGTGGCCTGTCTTTTCTTTTTTCAATTTATTCCTTAGTTTGATTTCCGATAAGAGCAAAAATAATAGATATGAGGTGCAAAAATATTCCCGGGAATAAATAAAACCTATACCCTACAGCAACAAAAATCAGCCATAAAAATCCCTTTACCGGTTTGCCTCTATAGATGTGGCCCCCGCCGGGAACTAATAATGAAAAGAGCGCCACTGTCACAGGGTTCCATTTTTGTTCGGGTAAGGGCGAGGTCCTTAATTTTGGATCAAGGAACTCTCCACAGTGTTTACATTTTTTTGCTTCTGCCAGAACTATTTCAGAGCAAAAATTACATCTTTTTAATTTGTTTTGAATTTCTTTTTTAACTTGCCTTTTAGTTGTTGTTCGCATAATTTCTCATCACTTTCTGCTGGGAGATCATATCTTACCCTTGCTATTGAAATTAATTTTTAGCCCGAGGCAATGAAATAAAAAAACTCGTTCCCTCTTTTTCCTTACTTTCTACCCGGATCTTGCCCTGATGAATCTCAACCACCTGCTTCACGATAGATAAGCCAAGACCTGCGCCATGTTCTTTTTGCCTTTTAGCATTCCGACCGCGAAACATGACCTCAAAGATATTTGGAACTTCATCTTGAGGTATACCGATTCCGTTATCTTTAATTGCTATATTAATATTTCCATTGGAGCTTTGGCTGTCAATCCAGATTTTGCTGCCTTCAGGATTATACTTAATTGCGTTGTTAACCAAGTTGGTCAAGGCGCGAACCAATAAATCCTCATCTGCCAATATTGGCAAGTGTTTCTCTTTTTCCAGGACTTTAATCGACATTTTTTTCGTTTTGGCCAAGTCTGACATTAAATCAGACACCTTCCGGATTATCTTATGGAGATCAGTAGGAAGCATCTCTCCACAGCTTTCAGCTATGCGTGAAAAATCCAGAAGGTTTTTAACAAAGGTTAATTGATCCTCTATCCTGGCTTCTACCCGCTGAAGCATTTCTTTTTCTTTGAGTGGGTCATTTTTAAGATATCCCTGCAGAACAACTTGAAGGCAGCTTTTAATGGCTGCCAGAGGTGCACGAATATCGTGAGCTACGACCATTACAATCTCTGACTTTTTCTTGTCGCTTTCCTTCAGTTTTTCATTGGCTATCTCCAGTTCCTTATTGGCTGAGGCCGATTGAGCGGTAGCCAATTTTACCCTGCCTTCCAGTTCCTTATTCCAGTTTTCTATCTCCTGTCTGGATGTTTTTAGCCTCAAACTCATTACATTAAAAGACCTGGCCAGATCTCCGATTTCATCCTTAGGTTCAATGGGAATTTGATGGTCCAGATTACCGGCGGTGATCATGGTTGTTCCCTCGATGAGTTTACGAATAGGATGGGCTATAAAATACCGGATGAGGAGGCCTACGGTTGTCGAAAGCAGAATAAACGTGAATATCAGGAATAATACTGCTCTGTTTTTATCAGTATGAATGTAAGCCTGCACCCTCTCCAGAGAAATAATCACATCCAGTACTCCAAGGATCTTATTATCTTCTCCATGGCAGTGGTAACACTCTTTCTCATTATAAATAGGAGTTACCATGCCAACAACTAATTTTCCATCAGCATCATTGAATATCCTGTAATTTCTATCATTGGTAAATTTGGGCTGTTGGTTTGGCTTATGACAATCATTACAGGCTTCAGCTTTTTTATCAATGACTTGACCTATTTCATGTTTATCAGAGGCGATTTTTATTATACCTTCTTCGATAAGCCTGATTTTTATAATTTCGTCATTACCGGTGATATCATTGACTGTTTGTTGAAGATCCACTCTGGCGTCAAGCAACATCTCTTGTCTAATACTCCTTTTGATGATATCACTGGCCAGATAAGCCTCATCTTTGATCAGCATATTAAAATGCTCTTGAGTATCCTGGAGATGAATATACAAATAACCTGTCAAAGTGAGCATGGTCACCGCACTGATCCAAAAAATCATTTTAGCGGCGAGACAACGTTTAAATTTTTGGATCGTTTGATATCCAAAACCCCTTTTGGCATTTTTTATTTTTTCAGCCATTTATCCACCAATTGAACCAGTGTTGAAGGGTTTACCGGCTTATCCACCATTTCGGTTACCGGCAGATAATTTTCATCAGTATCAGGAGAAAAGCGAAATTTCGTTGATTGATGAATAGCGGTAATCATAATAATTGGAATTTGGCCTATCTCCGGGCAGCTTCTGATTTTTTGGGAAACATAAAACCCTTCATCCCTTCTTTCCATGGAAACATCGAGAATGACTAGATCCGGTATAACTTTCTTGAATTTGGCCATGCCTTCTTGTCCGCTATGTGCGGTAAAAACAGTATAAGAGTTTGCTTCCAAAACAATTTTGTTGGCTTCAACTAAATCCACATCATCGTCTATAATCAAAATTTTATGATTTCCTATCTCAGCCATTTTTTATTCCTCCTTAATTATTGCCGGGTTTTTAATTCTACTTGCATATGTGGCTGTCAGAGTTCACCTATGGCATTTTGTATTTATCCGAGTTTATTTTTTTTATCATCTTTTGCTTTTATCCTTTGCTTTAAAATTCATTCGGCAATTCATAAATCTGAGCATAAGTAAAAACTGGTCCGTCTTTACAAACATAATATTTGCCAATATTACATCGGCCACATTTTCCCAAACCGCATTTCATTTTCATTTCCAGGGTGGTAATGATTTGGGTAGGGGAAAACCCCATGGAATCAAGACCCTGGATAACAAATTTGATCATAATAGGGGGGCCGCAGGTAAGAGCTACAGAATTGTCAGATGATAGATAAATGTCCCTCATGACCAAAGGCACAAAACCAGTAAGACCTTTCCAATCAGAATCTTCTCCTCCAGGGTCTACTGTTTGAATGAGGTTAATATCCCCTCTGTTTTCCCATTCTTTGAGTTCCTGCTTATAGACCAGATCAGCTACACTCCTTGACCCATACAAGATGGTGATCTTACCAAAATCTTCTCGCAAATCAAGGCAGTTCCGGATTAAAGATCTGAGAGGAGCCAGACCGATCCCCCCGCCGATAAAGATAAGGTCTTTGCCTTTTAATTGATCAATGGGAAACCAATTACCATAAGGTCCCCGAAAACCGATGGGATCTCCAACATCGAGTTTGTGCATGGCATTGGTAACTTTGCCTGCCCTTTTTACTGTACATTCAATATAGCCTTTTCGAGTAGGAGAAGAGGCAATGCAAAAGGTGGCTTCTCCTTCACCAAAGAGTGAATATTGACCAAATTGCCCTGCTTTAAAAGTGAAATCAGACTCCAATTTGGAATCTTGAAATTTCAGCCTGAAGGTTTTTACATCAGGCGTCTCCACAGTGATATCATCAATAATCATAATATGCGGTTGATAAATGTTTTCCATAACTACTTGACCCCATGCGATTGATAACTTAAACAATGAATTCTCTCTAAAACCTCAATAATGTCAATTCCCACCGGACAAAGGCTACGGCATCGGCCGCATCCAACGCAGGCCCCTTGTTGAAATCGGTCAATAAAATATTTAAATTTGTGCATAATTCTTTGCCGAAATCTTCTATCCTGAGTAGGCCGGGGTTGGTGCATAGGCATTTTTGTGAAATGATCGAATGAGCAAGAATCCCAAATTCGCCTCCTTACCCCTTGAAAACTGCTGTCTCGATAGACAACATTTTCGTCGCTGATATCAAAACAATGGCAGGTGGGGCAAAAAAAGGTACAAACACCACAGCCAATACATTTGGCGGCTATCTCTGACCAGATAGGGTGCTCAAAATTTTCATTCAGCCATTCATTAATGTTTTGAACATTAAAGAGGGCCCCTCGTTTTAGATAATCGACCATTTCTTTTGTTTGAACCGGCGTATGTCCGTTGGTTGCATCAGCTTCTTGAAAAAAGCTTGAAAAATGTGAGAAGAATTTTTCCCCTTTTTCACTTACGACCTTTACCAAAAATAGATTTTTTTCGATATCAGTCAACATAAGGTCCATATTTTGGCTGTCATCAGGATTTATCCCAACCGAGGAACAGAAACAATATTTACCAGGCGTCCGGCACGATTGGCCGATCAGGAGGGTATTGTCTCGAAGGGCGGAATAAAGCAAATCCTTGCCATCTTCTAAGAAAACCCGGTCCAGAATATTTAAAGCGGCCATGTCGCACGGGCGAATTCCTAAAATAATCCTTTGATCATGATGGTTTGAAGGCTCACGAAGGAGAATGTTTTTGTTTTTCATCTGATATCGAAAAAGATCATCAGAAGGAGCAAAGAAAAATTCCTTGGGAGATTTAGTAGGATTGTTATCCTCCCATTTAATTTGCTCATAAACAGAGATTCGTTTAAAAAATGAGACATTATTTTCATTTACAGGAGCAATTACCTGAAAACTGGTTAAAACTTTGGATATGAGCTTTTTTAGATTATCCCGGCTAATGAGCTTCGTCATCATTTTTCTCAACACCTTTATTGGTTTTGAATTTATTTAATAAAAGATTCTTCGTCCTCTAATTGGAAACTGCCAAATAGTGGCTCTTCATCTGTTTTTAGACCCGATTCATAATGATACATGTCCTTAACTACCTGGGCCATTTTTTTATTGAGTGTTGTTAATGGCAGGTTCATTGGACATGCCCTTTCACATTCCCCACAATCGACGCATCTGCCTGTTAAGTGAAAGGCTCTCATAATGTGAAAGGAGAGATTCCCCGGTAATAAAGGGCTTTTTTCAATCCATTGAGGGGTGCTTTTGTCGGTGATACATTTTTCGCAATAGCAAAGAGGGCAAACCTGCCGACAAGCATAACATCTTATGCATTTACTGAATTGATCCAGACAGTATTGCCATCTGTCTTGCGGATTCATCTTATCCATCCGGTCAAATTTTTCCTGCACAGGGTTGACGCAATTTTTGCTTTCAACCTTTTTTTCGACCTGGTTTAATTTTTTTGTCTGCGCTTCAGCCGAATCAATTAAAATATCATATATATGAGGAGTTTTCAGTTGACAAGAATCACATTTTTCTGCTTTCGGCCGTTCTTTGTCACCAATTACACCTTGGCACGTCAGGCCAATAATGATTAAGTCTTCCCTTTTGATTTGATTTTCTTGTATTAAAACGCAAATCGATTTAATATCGCAGCCCTTTGCCATAATGGCTACTTTGTGATGGGCTTTAACTTCTTTTCCTGTAAGATAGGTTGAAAGATTAAAGACACAACGATCGTTCCAAACCAAAGAACTTGTTTCTTCCGGCTTAGTAATAAATATTGGGGAAATAATCCGTTGCTCAGGGCCATTATTTATTTTTCGAGAAAATTCGCCGTATCCAAGAATGAGGGAAACTTCCTTTTGCTGCAATAGCTCCCAGGTTTTAGCCTGCAATAAGGTTATCATAGTTGGTTTTCCCTCCGTGAATACATATTAGCAATTGGTCCTGCTTCCCGCACCTGACTTATCACTTCATTTACCACTTTAGACCATTTAGCTCCTTCGGCCGCTGAAACCCAGGAGAAATGAATTCTTCTTAAATCAAAGCCGCAAAATTCCAATAGTTTTCTAAAGGTGGCAAATTTTCTTCGGGCATAGTAATTGCCGGTTGCATAATGGCAATCTCCCGGATGACAGCCGGAGACAAGGATCCCATCTGCTCCCTTTTCCAAACATTTGAGAATGAATAAAGGGTCCATTCGTCCTGAGCAGGGTACCCGGATGATCTCAATATGGCTATCGTATCGCAAGCGACTGGTTCCTGCCAGATCAGCTCCGGCATAAGAGCACCAGTTGCACAGGAAGGCAATCACCTTTGGTTGCCAGTCCTTTTTTATTTCGTTTTTATTCTCTTCTATAACCTCACTGGGAAGACTCATATTTTTTTCTCCTGTTCTTTATCTAACAATCTCGCTAACCAATCTTTTGTTAACCACTCGTTGTTTAATATTCCCCCCTTCTCATATCATTTCAACCAAACTCCCCCATCAGGGGGGAGTAATTTTTTTACGAAAGTTTTACCATATAAATTTGGAACGACACCATTTTTTGCTGATTTTTATTAAATGATCCTGTCATAACCATCATCCTAACCATTATTAATCTATTTGGACATTGCCGGCCATTTTGTATAAGCCAGAAAGAAGAGGATAAAAATATTAAGAACAGGGACTATCTGTGTCAGACTCCACCATCCGGAATGACCAGATCTTTCAAATATTTTCCAAAAGGGAATAATAATAATAATACACGTAAGAAAAAGTATAAGAGTTAGTAAATCACCTGCTACTTGACCTTGCCAACACATAATGTTTCTCCTTTCTAAGGGTTAAGATTTTATGGTGTCGTTCCCTTAATCATTAGTAAAACCAATTGCATTTATTTGAGCATAAATCTGTTGATCATTGTATCCCTCCAGTTCAATACTATTTGACCGACAGGTGGCCGTACAGGCCCCACAACCCTGGCATTTTCCGGTATTCACTGAAGCAACCACCTTAATCACATTGCCTTTTCTATCTTTCAGCCCCTTCATTTCAATGGCCCCATAGGCGCAAGCCTTTTGACAAATGAAGCAACCAATACAGGTGCTTTCATTGACCTTGGCCACTATGGGTTCCCTGCACAAGTTTTTTCCTCCAAACAATCCCAATACCTTACCGGCCGCTGCTCCTGCCTGGGCTACCGCCTCAGGGATATCTTTAGGCGCCTGGCAGGCACCGGCCAGGTAAATGCCGGCGCTGTTGGTTTCTACAGGACGGAGCTTAGGATGGGCCTCTGAAAGAAAATGATGAAGGTCATAGCCTACCCCTAATTTTTGAGCAAATTTGTCTATGCCTTTGGGGGCAGTAATGGCTGTAGCCAAAACTACCATATCGGCCTTGATTTCCACCTGTCCGCCTATTAGAGTATCTGCTCCGCGGACTACCATCCGGCCATTCTGAAGATATATCTTAGATACTCGGCCCCTGATATAGACGGCTTTATCCTCTTCAATGGCCCTGCGTACGAATTCGTCGTAATTTTTTCCTCCTGCGCGAATATCCATATAAAATACATAAGCTTCACCTTTCGGGACCTTATGCCGATAGAGCATGGTATGTTTGGCTGTATACATACAGCATATCTTTGAGCAGTATGATCTTCCCTGAGAAGCGTCTCTTGATCCGACACATTGTATAAAGACTATCTTTTGTGGGATTTTGCCGTCTGAGGGCCTTTTTAATTCCCCATTAGTCGGGCCTGAGGCGCTCACCAAGCGTTCGAATTGAAGAGAAGTAATAACGTCGGGATATTGCCCATAGCCGTATTCTGCGTAGGTATCTTTGGGGAGAAGATCATAGCCTGTAGCTACGATTACAGCTCCTACCTTTTCCTCGACTATTTCATCCTGTTGGTTATAATCAATGGCGCCTGCAGGACAAATTTTTTCGCAGAGGCCGCATTTTCCCTTTGTAAACTTGATACAATGTTCCCGGTCAATAACCGGTTTATTCGGCACTGCTTGAGGGAAGGGAACATAAATAGCTCCTCGCGTGCTGAGTCCCTCATCAAATTCACTGGGCACTTTGGCTGGGCATTTTTGCTGACACACCCCGCAACCAGTGCATTTTGTAATATCTACCGAACGGGCTTTTTTTCTGATCTTGGCTGTAAAATTTCCGATATACCCTTCCAGGGCATCCAACTCGGAATAGGAATAGAGCGTTATATTCGGGTTTTGTACAATTTCAACCATACGCGGGGTCATGATGCACTGTGAGCAATCCAGAGTAGGGAACGTTTCATCCAATTGAGCCATATGCCCGCCAATGGAGGGATCTTTTTCTAACAGTATTACCTCATAGCCGCCGGCAGCAACATCCAAGGCAGCCTGGATGCCGGCAATTCCTCCGCCGATCACCAAGGCCCTTTTGGTGACAGGGATTTGTATTTGGTAAAGGGGTTGATTCTGTTTGACCTTTTCCACCATCATCCGGACCAAATTTTTGGCCTTGATGGTGGCTTCAGCCTTATTTTCATGCACCCAGGAGCAATGCTCCCGAAGATTGGCCATCTCAAAAAGATAGGGGTTAAATCCCACAGTGGCAACAGTCCGTCGGTAGGTTACTTCATGCATTCTGGGAGAGCAGGCGGCTACGACCACTCCATCAAGATGTTGAGTACGGATAGCATCTGTAATCAATTTTTGGCCCGGATCAGAGCACATATATTTGTAATCAACTGAGTGGACGACTCCAGGTAGAGTGGCTGCATAGCGGGCTACTTCCACAACGTCCACATTTTCAGCGATATTTGATCCACACCAGCAAACGAATACTCCAATCCGTGCCATCGCCCTTACTCCTCTATGCCTATGATATTTTTATTTTTAAGTAATGGCCGAGGATCAACGATCAATCGTTTGAGTCCCAATTTGTTTGTTTCCAGCCCCAGAGCTAAGCCCATTAATTGGGTAAAATAAAAAATAGGAAGATGATATTTATGGCCATGATTATTTTTAAGTTCAGACTGTTGCAGGTCCAGATTTGATTGACATAAAGGGCAGGCCACAGCTATGCAATCTGCTCCCGCATCTGCGGCTGTTTGAATTATCTCATGAACCAGGCGAAGAGATACTTTTTTGTCGGTAATAGATAAACTTGCCCCACAACACTCGGTTTTATGCGACCAATCCAGGACATCAAGACCTGCCTTGTTTAAAATTCGATCCATACTTTGCGGATTTTCAACATCAACCACTCCGGCCACTTCTTTTGGCCGGGCTAAAAGACACCCATAGTAAGCAACTACTTTCAGGGTTGAAAGGTCCCGCTTTGTTTTTTCTTTTAATTTTTCGGCGCTTCCATTGCCGTTGCTAAAAAGATGCAACAAATGAAAAATTTTGGTGTTTCCTTCAAAATTTCCCTCTATAATGGTATTGATTTTTTTTCGCAAATCCGCGTCTTTTTGGACCTCCAGAGTAGCTATCTTAAGACGGCTGAAGCATGATGCGCAGGGAGCTACCACATCCAGGTGATTATTTTCAGCCCAGGTGCAATTAGCTAAAGGCAAGGCTAAAGACAGAAGTTCACTTGTTGTGTGAGCTGGTGTGGAACCGCAACAAATCCAATCGGGTATTTCCACCAATTCTATATCCAGATTTTTACAGACTGCCCTGGTTGATAAATCAAATTCTTTAGCTGTAGAATGCAAAGAGCACCCTGGAAAGTAAGCATATTTCATCTTTTTTCCTTTTCACTTTTTTCAAGCTGTTCAATTTTAGAAAAAATTTTTTCCACTTTTTCTCTTCTTTTTACGTCTTCAGGAATAAGGTTGATTTTGGCTTTCATCAGCATCATAGGTCCTTTGAGGACATTACTAAAAAGAAAGCCACTGTTCACATTGTAGTTATAAATTAAGCCGGTCTCGAATTGACGGCCGTAATGGCGAACCATTTTAAGAAAAAGATCTGAAAAGGCATTCACGTTGGAGCGCACATCCATCTGGAGTCCATTTAACAAGGAGTTATAGAATCTATGGCCAAAGTCTTTGGCAGAAGTTGAAAAAGGAATATTTTGTTGTAAGGACTCTTGTTGATGAAGGATGCGAAGGCTATCCATGATCTTGGCCAGATCAAGCTGCTGAGGACATCTGGTTGAGCAGGTCTGACAGGACGCGCACAGCCAGATGGTATTTTTCGACAAGGCCTGCTCCTTTAACCCGAGCTGAATATACCGTATTATTTGGTTTGGTGAATCTTCCATCTCATGGCAGATGGGGCAACCGGC
The DNA here is from genome assembly GCA_030625085.1 of Pseudomonadota bacterium. Classification (GTDB taxonomy): domain Bacteria; phylum SZUA-182; class SZUA-182; order DTGQ01; family DTGQ01; genus DAOURK01. Next base: position 6,813 of record DAOURK010000020.1, on the reverse strand, counting down.
TGAACATTTTCCACACTGATAACATAAACGGATATTTTGACCGCTCATTTTTTCTATGATACTCATAAAGTGCTGCTGATCATTTTCTCTTGGTAGTTCGTATTTCATTTTTTCCCCTCTAACCTTATATTATCAAAAGAGTATTTCTGCTGCTGGTAAACTAATTGATCAGAAATACGACTTTTCGGTTTCTTTTTTTGCTGAGAAAATTCAAACTTTTTTTGGGTTTTCAAAATAGCCAGACAGTTTTTTAAATCAGTATGGATCTTGGCTAAAATTTGTTCAGTATAATCATTATTGTGAACCCCAAAGCTCCCGTCGGTCGTGACGAATTTAAGATTAGCCGTGGCCCGGTTATAAGATCCTTTCAGGTCCTTCCAGACCGGGTTATTGATTTGATCCTTGATCTCATTGAGTGGCTGGTCCAATTCTTTTTTGAACGAGGAAATTTCGGCCAGGGTTTCCCTGGTGGCTAATTGCCATTCTTCCATCATTTCTCCATAGCCTTCATCTTGACCATGACAGTCATCGCACGCTTTTGCTTTAGCTTTTGTGGTAATAAAAGAAATGTCCCCGATTTCTACCTTTTCCAGATATTTATGGCATCCTCTACAGGAGACCTTGGCGGTGAACATGGGGTCCGGGCTTCCTGGTAAATCGACAGCTCCCATGCCCATAAACATTTTTTCCGGGATCCTGTGAGATTTATTATGGCAATCCTGGCAATTTAATTTTACCTCTTGAGGCAAGGGTTTATTCCCGTGCTGAATCTCAAGATGACACTCAAAACATTCCACCTTATGCTCTGTAATATGGATATTGTGAAGAATTTTTGGATCACGGGTTTTATTTTTTTCTACATGACAGGAAAAACATCCCTCTTCAGGCACCGGAGCATCTCCCTGAGTCACATTAAAGTGACAGTCCAGGCACAGTAATTCAGGCTTGTTTTCCAGAAATTCCTGATGTTCAAACTCTATACCCATATAAGACACCGAATTCGTAGGGATAGTGTGACAGACTGTACATCTGCCTATTCCTAAACCTTCTTTTTCTATTCCTTTCATATGGCAGGTGAAGCAAACCGTTTGCGTAACCTTCATATGCGCTCCCTGCACAATTTGGGAATGGCACGATGTGCAACGAAGCTTTTTGCCCCTTCTCAGCTCTTCTAAATGATGTTTATGGGTAAATTTAACATCTTTATAAAAAGTAATCTCCTTGTTCAGGTTGGCTTTTGTATGGCATCCCTCACGTAAACAAGCCATATCGCTGACCTCTGAGGAGGGTTTCGTGGAGTACGTGCCGGTCACATATTTCACCACGGTTACCATGCCGTTGATCTTAGCCTTAACAGTTGATTTAATTCCCGGTTCATAATGGCACAGAACACAACTGACGTCTTTATGAGAGGAATGCTCCCAGGCCTCGGCATAGGGTTTCATGTAATGACATTGAGTACAGAACCCGGGGTAATTGGCTATTTCTATAGAATATACAGAAAGTAGTATTCCTCCACAGGCCACCATGCCCAGCGAGTAAAAAACTACGGCCTTCCAACTGGTAGTTGCCATAAGATAGCCGGGTCCCTGATATTGTAAGAGCCTTTTGAAAAAGGGAATAAAAAAGAAAATACCCAAAGAAAGAATGAGGTAAAGAACATAGACTAATAGGTCTTGAGTAAATTTTTGTTGGGCCATGCCCAGAAATTGATAAGCCAAAAGTCCCAAAGTAAGGGTTGTCAGATAAATATACATATCTTTTTTTGTCTGAGCGGCCATAAAAAGATAGATTATAGCCGCCATCAAGAGAATAATCTGGGATATGCCGGTATTTCCGCGAATTAAAGGAATTACACTGCACAAAAGAGCTATAATTAAGGCCACATCAAAGATAGGCCAGGTAATTTCCAATCCCCTTTTTTTCTTCCATAGATACCCAATCAGGCAAAGCGCTAAAGCGGAGAAGAAAAAGTAGAGGACCCTTTGGCTTGAGGGGATAGAGGAAATCATAAATAAGCTAAAATAGTAGCTTAAGGAAACAAAGCCGGCAGCCAGAAAAATAAAATCATAAACAGGAAAGGCTTTGCTTAAAGCTAAATAAAGCAGGGCATAAGCAAGCATAGAAATAATAACCAATTTGTGGTTAATAGCCCCATGGCTTAGGATGACCATCAAGGTAAGAAAGAGAGCATTAAGATGCCCTATATGTTTTAGTGGATTTATCCCTTGCCTGAATTGCTTAAAGCCAAGACCTGCGCCATACAAAATAAAGAGCAGGGGAAGGCTGTACAGATGTATTATTTCCCATGGTTTGCCGGAGATGAAGACAAGAATATAGCTTACTGAAAAAGCCAGAGAAGCAGGGTAAAGATAACGTCTTTTTCCGGTTTTAGAGAAAACAAGGGCATAGCAAATAGTGAGAAGGAAACCGGCAAAAATGCCTGCCGGTATGTTGCCGGTGTTAATCAGAAGTGCTGCATTGGATAAAGCCAGGATATGCCCAAAAGTCATAAGTAAGGATCGCAATTGGGAAATGGTTTTGGAAGTATAGACAGAAACAAGCAGATAAAGCGCAGCCCAGATTGAAAGTGCATAAAGAGAAAGGGCAAAATCAGGTCGCATACTAAAGAGAGAGAAAATGGTTACAATGATCCCCCAGAAATAGAATAGGGAAGATCCTTTATTTTTTTTATGCAGCCGGAGCGCCATTGATAGTGAAAGAATACCTAAGGGCAAAAAGGCCAGGCTTATCCAACCCGTACCGGGAAAATTTATCGAAAGCAAGCCGTAATAGAGAAAAGTAAGAATGAAGGCTATAGGATAGAGGAAAATTTTTTTACCGGTGGTCAGCATAAACATGATTTGTAATAATAAATATCCAATACCCAACAGAAGTAAGGATTTCAAAAAGAAGGCGCTGGGAACTTTAGAGAAAAGTATGAGAAAGGAAATCAATAGAGTCAGAAATTGCCCTTCATAAATTGATTTTCCAAATACTGTTTTCCCTCTGCGGTAGGCTCTGTTGCCCAAGAAAAAGAAAAGCCAGAGAGGAAGGATAGTGTAAATGAGCTCCCATTTGATTTCCTGAATGGAGATAAGGTGAAAAAATCCTTCAAAAAAGGCTATGTTGAGAAATAAGCCTGCTGCATAGGTTAAAAAACTTCGTCCTTTCCAGGCATGTTCACTGCTCCAACCAATTTTTAAATATAAAGCAGTGTAAATCAAAGACACTATAAGATGTAAAATGTTTATAGGGAATTTTTGATAGCAAAAGAGTCCAAGAAAGATCAGTGTGGGAATATGAATGATTATTTTATAGAAGAGAGCATTTGTCCGAATCCTCGACTGATCAGTGGATTGAGTTGTGATGGTGGAATGTACCCGATACATTTTCCAGAAATGGATGGAATAAATGAGCTGAATTACCGCCAAGAGAGAAATATTGGGAACAGCGTATAATGGGGCGAGAAACAGTCCTATGAAGCCCATTATATAAAGGGGGAGAGCATCTTTTGCCTTTCCCCGGCGAGTTAGGTGTACTCCTATATCCATGTAAATAATAAATATGATGATCAAAAATAAGCTGTAAGATTCTGTGGCTAAGGACTTTAAGGCATATAATAAAAAAAGCAGTGATAAAGAGAGACAAAATAGGGACAAATAATGAAATCGTGTTTTGATGATTCCGGATTTTTTTCGCACCTGTCTATACCGCATATGATAAAGAAGGGCATAGAAAAAGAGTGTTATCGCGGCAGCCAATGGGTATTGAAGGGAATATATTTCCCATTGAAATAAGATATAACCCAGAAAAAAGAAACCGATGAGATATTGGCAATGGATAAGGGGACGAAAATATAATTCTTTTTTTACTATTTGAGCCAAAAATATAAGTGAAAAGAGCAAAGGGACTGCCAATAGAGGAAGCAACGGTGGTATATAAGTACTATTAAAGAAAAAAAGAAAATAAGAAATACTAAATAAAATTGTAGCCGGATAGACGAAAAGCCCGGCAGACATTAATCCGGCAAAAAGAATATACATCAAGGAAAAAATGAGTAGTATTCCGCATCCCAGTAAAGGATTCCCTATGAGGAATTTTTTACCGGCACCTAACAAAATAATGGCCAAGAGTAACGTTAAAATATGTCCTATTTTTTTAAAGTTTACTTCTACCATAACCTTTTTCTTCTCTATTTATAGTATTAGTGGATTAATAGTAAAATTTTACTTTATTATGCGCTTGAAAATTGCATTTTATATGCCATGAGAAAATTGTCCTGTTATAGCTTCCCCGGTTTCAAATAATGCGGTAATGAATCTTGGTCTAGGAGGCTATAGAAAGAGTTTTCGGCGAATTGAGGTTTGAAGTAAATTTTATGTATATTTTTTTTGTCGAGTTTATAAATTGGACAGGATATTTCTTCTGGGGCCTAAAATATGAACAATTTAACTAATGATACACAATGAATTTCATAAAAATTATCCGCCGGTCATAATTTTTAAGCTTGAAATTTTATTCTCTTAATCACTACTCTAAATGTTTTGTCCCAAGAATAACCATATAAAATTTTCATAATTAGTAGTGATGAATTTGTAAAAAGTCCTAAATTAACAGGTTTAGGCATTATAACTAGTTGATTTTATTAGGTACTATTTTTATAAATTCGATTTTTTTACGATTGCATCAGTAGTGGCTCAGAGAGTAATGGCTGTTTTTATTAGAAAACAGAGAAACTTTTTGTCTGTTTTTTTAATTTTTTGATTGGATAAGAGAAATGAGAATAAATGTTTTTAGATATAAAATTCCAGGCACTAATTTTTTTCTATGTAGCGAAGGGATTTAGCCCTGCTAAAATGCGAGGCTAAATCCCTGTGCGCACCTATTGTTTGAATATGCTTTGTAGTGAAATTATTTTTTTGGAAAGCTATGGCTCGATTAGCCTTATAGTTGAATTTATTGGAAAGATTTAATTTGGCACTAAAAATGCTCTTATATTTTTAACTTATTGAACAAAGAGATAGTATAGGAATTTTAATTAAGAAATTAATTGGTTTTTAAGGGCATAAAAGATTTTATGATATGATATGAGAGGATAAATAGAGTTATTAATGGGGGGTATTCCAATGAAAAGGGTCTTGATTGTCATAGTATTACTTTCATTTGTTTTTATTAATTTTTCAAAAGGTAATGCTCAATATGCTATTATTAATGATTATAGATTGCCATCGTTTAGCTCAATTTTCCCTTCGGATAGTTTTTTTGCTTCTTCTGATTCTTTAAGGTTATATAATGCAGATCGATCCGCTTATTCTCTATCAACTTCAAGCAATCAACCAATTACGAGTTTTTTAAATGCCTTTTATAATCCCGAGAGCCTCAGCTCCCAATATTATCCCTCAGCAAACGTTAATTTACTTCTTTCCCTTATTTCATCTTTTTCTGCAGGGTTGACTAATTCGGTTTTTTCTCAGGGGGGATATTATTTCCCATCATTAAATAACATAAATCCTTTGACGTCAGTCGCATCAAGAACTTCCTCTGCTAATTCTTATTATCCAACTACAATTAACGCTTTTCCTCTTGGCAATTCAGGGAATTATGTTGTTAATTCTCCTTTTAGCCCGTTTACACCCTTTTTCAGTGGGCCTGGAATTCAATCTTATGCAACTATTAATGGCAATTTGATAAGTTTACCCGGACTTGGCATAAGGACAATCAATACTGTGGCTTCACTGGTCCTGGCTAATGCTGTCAAGGGGATGTATTGTTGGGACCCTATAACGTGGATTGAAGCAGGTTTTCATGTAGGTATATGGGGAAATGATTTGCCTGTTCGTGCTCAAAGTTTTGATAACCGAGGCCATCTTATTGATGCGATTCCGACCTTTATCGTTCAGCCAACCGGACAGACGGGGACTATGAGTTTGCTGCGAGCTGATGTAAAGCTTTATCAGGGGTTGGTTAGTGCTCCTGGCCCCAATACATTCTTAACTACTGTTACAGCAAATAATGCAACAGCTACGGCCGTAAATTATCGAAAAAGTGCAACTTGTAATGTTTGCCATCCCACCCCGCCGGGACACATTGCCCAGCCATTTACTTGGGGGAGATGTCATGACTGTCACAACCTGGGCAATGCTTTGCACATCCATGGTTACAATGCTAATATTGCCATAGACGATTGTTATCGATGCCATCCGACCGGTTGTCTATCCGGACTGCACGGACAACTTGGTTTATGGTGTACAAACTGTCATGGCAATTTAGCGGATGCGGTAAACAATCAGATGATGATCTCCGGCCAGTTGGGCTTACCTTATTGTGCTAATTGCCATGATGCGCTGCACGCAGAGAATTTACCGGAACTGTATATGAATTCTGTAGGGCATGGTGGGGTGACGTGTATTAATTGTCATGCACCAACCCATATACAAACGATTCAAGCCTTTGGTTACAAACCTCTTGGGTATAATAACTGTGAGGCTTGTCATACTGTCCAGGCTAGTACTTCATGGATGGGGCCGAATTGCGGAATATGTCATGGTTCATCTATCTCACCTCATTTGGTGACAAGATAAAATATGGTAGGAGCAGTAATTTTAATTTTTACTATTCGTCCTTATAAATTTCATTTGAGCGGAGGGCTTTTTAGTCTTATTTAGCCCCTTATAACCTATTTTCCGCACAAAAAGAAAGTCGCTTTTTCCGATTTATTTCAAGTGGTGGGAATAAAAAAAATTAAATTTTGTTAAGCCAGTATTTTTCAGGCTGAATATTTAATAGGCTCAAAATGGTTTTTTGTGTCTC